>CAITJJ010000294.1 GCA_903892675.1 uncultured Hyphomicrobiales bacterium
GGCCCGATCGGGCCCCTTTGCATGTCGGCGCATCCTCGCGCCACTGGCCTGCTTTTACTCCGCCGCGCTGGCCTACTTTTGCTCCGCCGTTGACACCAATGCCAGCAACGACCAGTCGGCCGGCATCGAGGAGATCAACAAGGCGTTGACGCATATGGATGAAACCACGCAGCAGAACTCGGCGCTGGTGGAAGAAAACGCCGCCACCGCCAAGACGCTCGAAAATCAGGCGCGGTCGATGGACCAGCGGGTGGCGAGTTTCCGCCTGCGCGCTGGGCCGACCGGCGGTTACCCGACCGATGGCGGCGAGGCGGCCGATGGCGATGCGCCGCGAATGGAAGCGCAGGGTTCTGCCGCCATCGCGCGGCCCGGCCGCCAAACTGCGTCTGGCGTCGGCAGGCCGCTAACGCGCACTCGTTGCGGTATCTGCCGAGCCTGCGGTCAAGGAATAGGTTTTGGCGACGGCTCGCAGGGGCCGCCGCCATCACTTTATGGAAGGGTCACCGTGGCTCGATCTTGAGATCGATCCAGACCGGCACATGGTCGGAGGGTTTGTCCCAGGACCGCACATGCTTGTCGATGCCGGCATCGACCAGCCGGTCGGCGGCTTGCGGCGACAGCAGCAGGTGATCGATTCGGATGCCGTCGTTCTTCGGCCAGGAGCCGGCCTGATAATCCCAGAAGCTGTACAGGCCGGGATCGTCGCTGACCGCCCGGATGGCGTCGGTCAGGCCGAGATTAGTCAGCGTCCGGAATTTCTCCCGGGTCAGTGGCAGGAACAGGGCGTCATTGACCCATGCTTCCGGCCGGCGGGCGTCATCCGGTGTCGGAATGACATTATAGTCGCCGGCCAGCACCAGCGGTTCTTCCAGCTTCATGCGTTCGCGTGAAAAAGCAATAAGCCGGTCCATCCATTTGATTTTGTAGTCATATTTGTCGCCTGGCGCCGGGTTGCCATTGGGCAGATAGAGGCTGACGACCCGCACCACGCCTTCTTTGGTCGAGACCAGGGCTTCGAGAAAGCGGGCCTGTGCGTCGCCGTCGTCGCCGATCAGGCCGGACGCCACCTCGTCGAAGGGCAGCTTGGACAACAGCGCCACGCCGTTGAATGTCTTCTGCCCGTGCACCGCGACATTGTAGCCCATCGCCTCCAGCGGCTCGCGCGGGAAGGCATCGTCCTGGCATTTGATTTCCTGCAGGCAAACGATGTCCGGCTCGCGTTCTTTCAGCCAGGCTTGCAGGCTATCCAGGCGTTGGCGAACCGAATTGACGTTCCAGGTGGCTATTCGCATGGCAATAGGGGTTCCGGCGAAGCGACAGGCTCAGGGGCCGGTTCTCGGCACCGGTTTCCGGACAATTATGTGTTTTAAGGCAGATTACTACGAAAAAGCACGTCGCCTTTACCGGGGAAGCCGCAGGGTCATACAAAAGGAAGCGTTTATATGCTAGGTGGGCCGCCAAGCGCGGTCCTTTAGTTCAATGGAAAGCCGTGAAAAAGGGAGCGTCCGGGCTGGGTCCATTTGCCACGACGCGACGATGGTTATGGCGAAGACCCCGGACTTGAAAAAGATTATGGCGAAGATTCCGGACCTGCGGACGCTGATGGCAAAAGCCCCGAACTTGCGGACGCTGATGACGAGGCGAAACTGGCAATTGACGGCGGCGGCGCTGGCCGTGGTCATCGTTGTCTTCTTTGCGCGCGGGCTGTGGTGGTCCGATAAAACCGATGCGCGGGCGCAAGGCGCCGGCGGCCGTGTCGTGCCGGTCGAGATCGGCAAGGCCGAACGCAAGAAGGTGCCGGTGCGGCTCGATGCGCTCGGCACTGTGACCCCGATCGCCAGCGTCGCGCTGAAAGCCCGGGTCGACACCACCATTACGGAAGTGCTTTTCCGCGACGGCGCCCGCGTCAATCAGGGCGACAAGCTGTTCACCCTCGATTGCCGCGTCATGGAGGCCCAGATCGCCACCACCGAGGGCATCCTGGCCCGCGACCAGGCGCAGCTTGCCGGCGCCGAGCGCGACGTGTCGCGTTACACCGATCTGGTCGCCAAAAACGCGACGCCAGTCGTCAATCTCGACAACGCCAAGACCCAGACCGACGTCTATCGCGCCGCCATCAAGTCGGATCAGGGCACGCTCGACAATCTGAAGGTTCAGCGCTCGTTCTGCGATGTCACCGCGCCGATCGCCGGCCGCATCAGTGCCGCCAACGTAAAGGTCGGTAATTTCGTGCGGCAGGCCGATTTGACGCCGATGGCGACCATCATCCAGATGGCGCCGGTCTATGTCAGTTTCGCCGTGCCGCAGAAGAACCTGCCGGCACTTCGCCAGGCCATCGCCAATGAAACCGCGACTATCCAGGCGGCGGTGCCGGGGCAGGCCAAGCGCGCCGAAGGCCAGGTGTCGATGATCGAAAACGCTGTCGATTCGACCACTGGCATGGCGATGATCCGCGCCACCATGCCAAACGCCGACGAGGTCCTTTGGCCCGGCACCTTGGTCACCGCCGAGGTGACCTTGCGCGTCGAGGAGGCGGTCGTGGTGCCGTCGAACGCCGTGCAGGTCAGCCAGACCGGCAGCTTCGTGTTCGTCGTCGAGGACGGCAAGGCCAAGGTTCAGCCGATCGCGGTCGAGCGCCAGGTCGGCATGGATACGGTTATCACCTCGGGCCTGAACGGCGGCGAGACGGTCGTCACCGATGGGCAATTGCTGCTGTCGAACGGGTTGCGGGTCAATCCGCGCCCGGCCCGGCCGGCGGGCAGCGGCGAAAAGCCGCCGGCAAGCTGATTGGACGGTACCTAGGTAGCTGGCACTGTGCCGTTTTCCAGCTAAGATCGGACAAAGGATATGAGCCGGCAAGGCGCACCAGCGTCAGGCCGATAGGGTGGGGCGCAAGAGGATCGGTCGCAAGACATGAACATCTCGGAACTCTGTATTCGTCGTCCCGTCTTCACCACCTTGATGATGGCGTCGCTGATCGTCTTCGGCGTCTTTGCCTACCGGCTGTTGCCGGTGGCGGCGCTGCCGGCGGTCGACTTTCCGACCATCCGCATCGTCGCCACGCTGCCGGGCGCCAGTCCGGAAACCATGGCCGCGTCGGTCGCCTCGCCGATAGAGCGCCAGCTTTCGACCATCGCCGGCATTTCGTCGATGACCTCGTCGTCTTCGCTCGGCAATTCGCAGATCACCATCCAGTTCGATCTCGGCCGCAATATCGACGGCGCCTCGCTCGACGTACAGACCGCGCTGACCACCGCGCAGCGCCGGCTGCCGGTCGAAATGACCACGCCGCCGTTTTTCCGCAAGGTCAATCCGGGCGACTTCCCGGTACTGTTCCTGAGCATGCGCTCGGACACGATGCCGCTGTCGGCCATCAATGACTATGCCGAGACGGTGATCGCGCCACAGTTGTCGCAACTTAGCGGCGTGGCGCAGGTCTCGGTCTACGGCGCGCAGAAATTCGCCGTCCGCGTCCAGGTCGATCCGGCCGCCGCCGCGGCGCGCAACATCTCGCTCGACGAAATCCGCACCGTGGTCGCCAAGGCCAATTCGTCGGCGCCGGTCGGCAATCTCGAAGGGCCGCAGCAGGCGGTGACGCTTTTGGCGACCAGTTCGATGAAGAACGCCGCCGCCTATCGCGATGTCGTCGTGGCGTTTCGCAACGGCACCCCGATCAAGCTCAGCGAAGTGGCGCGGGTCATAGACAGCGTCGAGAACGATAAAATCGCCACCTGGTTCAACGATTCACGCGCCATCGTGCTGGCGATCCAGCGTCAACCCGACGCCAACACCGTCGAGGTCGTCGATCTGGTGCGCAACGCGCTGGTGACGGCGCGCGCGCAGATACCGCCGGCCATCGAAATGGCGCCCTTGTTCGACCGCTCGCTGTCGATCCGCGCCGCGGTGGTTGACGTGCAGGAAACCCTGGCGATCGCCATCGCACTGGTGATCATGGTGATCTTCCTGTTCCTGCGTAAAGTGTCGGCCACCATCATTCCGGCGCTCGCCGTTCCGGTGTCGCTGATTGGCACCTGCGCCGCGATGTATATGTTCGGTTTTTCCATCAACAACATGACGCTCTTGGCGCTGACCCTGTCGGTCGGCTTCGTCGTCGACGACGCCATCGTCATGTTGGAAAACATCGTCCGCCACATCGAAGGCGGCATGCGGCCGTTCGAGGCGGCGTTGAAAGGCTCGCGCGAAATCGGCTTCACCATCGTGTCGATCACCTTCTCGTTGATCGCGGTGTTCATTCCGGTGCTGCTGATGGGCGGCATGGTCGGCCGCGTGTTCCGCGAATTCGCCGTCGCCGTGTCGGTCGCCATCATCGTTTCCGGATTCGTCTCGCTGACGCTGACGCCGATGCTGTGCGCGCGCGTTTTGAAAGGCCATCGGCCGGGCGAGGAAGAGAAGCAGAATATCGTGCTGCGCCTGTTCGAGCGGGGCTTCGACGCGGTGCTGCGCGCTTACGACCGTACGCTCGACCGCGTGCTGGCGCACAAGTCGATTATGCTCGGCGTGACGCTGTTGACCGTCGTGGGCACGATCTGGCTTTACGTCATCGTGCCCAAGGGCTTCTTTCCGACCGAGGATACCGGCTATCTCTCGGGTATCACCGAAGCCAAGACCGACATCGCCTATCCGGCGATGGTCGAGCATCAGCGCAAGGTCGCCGACATCGTGCGGCAGGACCCGGCGGTCGCTTACGTCAATTCCACGGTTGGCAATGGCGGCCCGAATTCGTTGACCAGCAGCGGTCGCATGCTGGTGGCGCTTAAAGCCCGCGGCGAGCGCGACAACGTGCAGACCATCATCGCGCGGCTGCGCCGTAACGCCGGCGTCGTGCCGGGCATGCAGATATTTTTCCAGCCGATCCAGAACATCAATCTCGGCGGCCGGCCGTCGAAGAGCCAGTACCAGTACACGATGCAGTCGAACGATACCGACACGTTGTATAATCTCGCGCCGGAAATGCGCGACAAGATGGCGGGCATTCCGGGCCTGCTCGATGTCACCACCGATCTTTACATCAAGAACCCGCAGATCACCGTCGAGGTCGATCGCGAGAAGGCGGCGGTCTATGGCGTGTCGATCGATCAGGTGCGACAGGAACTCTACAACGCCTTCGGTTCGCGCCAGGTCGCGACCATCTATACGCCGGCCAATGACTATCAAGTGATCCTGGAAAACATGCCGGAGTACCAGACCGGGCCGAACGATCTCGACCGCATGTATCTCAAGACGTCGAGCGGCACGTCGGTGCCGTTGTCGGCGGTCACCCACTTCACCCGCACGGTCGGGCCATTGCAGGTCAATCATCAAGGCCAGCAGCCGGCGGTGACGATCTCGTTCAACCTCGCGCCCGACGTTTCGCTCGGCCAGGCGGTCGATGCGATCCAGAAACTCGAACGCGACCAGCGCCTGCCGGCAAGCATCAATACCGGCTTCCAGGGCACCGCGCAGGTGTTCCAGGATTCGCTGCGCGGGCAGGGCGTCCTCATTCTGGCGGCGATCTTCGCGGCTTACGTCGTGCTCGGCATTCTGTACGAAAGCTTCATCCACCCGATCACGATCATCTCCGGCCTGCCTTCCGCCGGCATCGGCGCCATCCTGACCTTGATGCTGTTCCGGATGGACATGTCGGTGATCGCCATGATCGGCATCGTCATGCTCGTCGGCATCGTCAAAAAGAACGCCATCATGATGATCGACTTCGCCATCTCGCGGCGGCGCGTCGGCCTGTCGGCGGAGGCCGCGATCCGCGAAGCGGCAAGCTTGCGTTTCCGGCCCATTATGATGACGACCTTCGCGGCCATCTTCGGCACCTTGCCGATCGCGCTTGGCACGGGCGCCGGCGCCGAACTGCGCCAGCCGCTCGGCGTCGCCGTGGTCGGCGGCCTGCTGCTGTCGCAATTGCTGACGCTCTACATCACGCCGGTTATCTATATCTATCTCGACCGGTTCGACCGCATCATCAAGCGCCGCCTCGAGCCGCAGGTTGAAGAAGTGCAGGACATGCCGCCGGCGGTGGCAGCGGAGTAGGGCTACAGCGCGAAGCTCGTCCCGCAGCCGCAGGCCGCAACCGCCTTCGGATTCTTGATCTTGAACGAGGCGCCGATCAGGTCATCGACGAAATCGATTTCCGAACCGGCCATGTAACCGACCGACAGCGAATCGATCAGCACCACGGCGCCGTCGCGCGCGATCACCAGATCGTCGTCGGTCTTGGCGCGGTCCATGTCGAATTTATACTGAAAACCGGAGCAGCCGCCGCCCTCGACGCTGACGCGCAGCATGGTGCCTTCCGGCTCCTTTTTCAGGATTTCGGCGACCCGCCGGGCCGCCCGCTCGCTGACCGTGACGCTTTCGCTCATTTTCGCGCCCATCCTCTTGGCCAAATCCTCTTGGCATCCTCTTGGCCAAATCCTCTTGGCATCGGCTTGGCTAATTAGTTAAGTGCGCCGGGCGGCAACGTCAATGCGCCCTATGCAGGCGGAACCGGCCGCCAAAACAGCGGCTAAGGGCATCTGAATGGCAATCGAAACCGGCCGCAGCCGCGCAGTCTTCGCCGCCAGCCCGGGCGCAAGCCGCGGGCGGCTGCACGCCGAGCCGTCAAGCCCGACCCGCAACGACTTCCGCCGCGATTGCGACCGCATCATCCATTCGACTGCGTTCCGGCGTCTCGCCCACAAGACGCAGGTCTTCGTCTATCACGAGGGCGACCACTACCGCACGCGGCTGACTCACACGCTCGAAGTGGCCCAGATCGCCCGCTCGCTGGCCCGTGCGCTCGGCCTCGATGAGGACCTCGCCGAGGTGCTGGCGCTGGCGCACGATCTCGGTCATCCGCCGTTCGGACATGCCGGCGAGCGCGCGCTCGATCGCGCGCTGCAGGGCTTCGGCGGCTTCGACCACAACGCGCAGGCGCTGCGCATCGTCACTGACCTTGAGCGGCGCTACGCCGATTTCGACGGCCTCAATCTGACCTGGGAAACGCTGGAAGGCCTGGTCAAGCACAATGGCCCGCTGACCACGCGCGACGGCAAGGCCTTCGGCCGCCATGCGGCGCAGGGTGTGCCGGCGGCGATCCGCGCTTATTGTCAGCTACAGGACCTCGAACTGTGGTCGCAACCTTCCGCCGAAGCGCAATGCGCCGCGCTCGCCGACGACATCGCCTATGACGCGCACGATATCGACGACGGTCTGCGCGCCGATCTGTTCACGCTCGGCGATATCTCCAGCGTGCCTTTCATCGGTGGCATCGTCAGCGAGATCCAGACGCGCTATCCGTCGCTGGAGCCGGCGCGCCGCGTGCATGAGGTTGTGCGCCGCGTCATCACCTGCATGATCGAGGATGTCATTGTCGAGAGCGGCGAACGCCTGCGGACGCTTTCGCCGCGCGATGCCGCCGCCATCCGTCACGCTCCGGATATCCTTGTCATGTTTTCGCCGGCCATGGTCGACGCCGATGCCGGCATCAAGGGCTTTCTCTATCCGCGCATGTATCGGCACAGCCGCATCAATCGGGTGATGGGCGACGCCGAAGGCGTGATCCGCGATCTGTTCGCCCACTTTGTCGGTTCGCCCACCGAACTGCCGGAAGAATGGCACGAAGGTTTTGCCGGTCTCGATGACGGGGCGCGTGCCCGCCGTATCGCCGATTACATCGCCGGCATGACCGATCGCTATGCGCTGGTCGAACATGCGCGATACTTTGCGCGCACGCCTGAGCTGCGCTAGAGACAGAGCGGAAAATCTTCGTGTCTTTCTCCGCAGCAAAGGTGTCCTGCCATGCGCCGCTCGAAACCTCCGTTCAATGCCGACGTGGTTGGCAGCCTGTTGCGGCCGAAGGCTGTGCTCGACGCGCGCGCGCGTCGCGATCGCGGCGAGCTTTCCTCGGATGCGCTCTGGGCGATCGAGACCAGCGCGGTTGATGATGCCGTCGCCATGCAGAAAGCCGTCGGCCTGAAGGTCTGCACCGACGGCGAATTTCATCGGGGCCACTGGTTTCTCGATTTCATGAGCCGCATCGACGGTATGAAGACCAGCGGCGGCCTGCCGACCAAATTTCACACCGAGAAAGGCGATATCGAATTCGCGCCGCCGCGTTTCGAGGTGCATGGCAAACTCAAGCGTTCGCGCAGCCTTTCGGTCGACGATTTCAAGGCGCTCAAGCCGATCGCGGACAAATACGGGCTGACGCCCAAGCAGCCGATTCCGTCGCCCACCATTGTCCATTTCCGCGGCGGCCGCGCCGCTATCGACGCCAAGATTTATGCTGATATCGAGGAGTTTTTCGCCGATCTGATCGCCGTCTATCGCCAGGAGATCGAGGCGCTCTATGCCGCCGGTTGCCGCTATGTGCAGATCGATGAGACCAATCTGCCGTTTTTGTGCGATCCGAAATTGCGCGAAGACGCGCGCAAGCGCGGCGATGACCCGGACAAATTGCCGGCGCTCTATGTCCGGTTGATCAACGATATCGTCAAGGACCGGCCAGCCGATCTCACCGTCTGCATGCATATGTGCCGGGGCAACCACGAAAGCGCCTGGGTGGCTGAGGGCGGTTACGATAGCGTCGCCGAGGTTGTGTTCGGCGACACCAATATCGACGGCTTCTTTCTAGAATACGATACGCCGCGCGCCGGCACCTTCGCGCCGTTGCGTTATCTGTCCGGCAACAAGGTCGCGGTGCTCGGTCTGGTCACCACCAAGAAGGGCGCGCTGGAGACCAAGGACGAGCTTAAGCGCCGCATCGACGAGGCGGCGGCGATCGTGCCCCTGGAACGGCTGGCCTTGAGCCCGCAATGCGGCTTTGCCAGCACCATCCTCGGCAATGCACTCAGCGCGGACGACCAGCGGCGCAAGCTGGAATTGATCGTCGATACCGCGCGTGACGTGTGGGGTTCGGCCTGAGGCCGGGTCCGCGTGGTTAACGGCCAGTAAACCCGCGCGGCGCAATCGCACTAAGTTCTGGTGTGGTTTGGCAAGAACCTTGCGGTATTTGAATAGCCGGGGATAATCCGGGGACTTCAAGTGACGGCATTGCACGGGACGAAACCAGCCAGCGCGCCGATGAAACGGCTGATCGCGCTTGGTATGGCGATCACCTTGGGTTTCTCTTCAATCTGCGCATTGGTTCTGTTGGAAAGCCGCAACCGCGACCGCGATCAGGCGCGCAAGGCGGCGGTCAACATCGTCGCGACCATCTCGTCCGATGTGGCGCGCAACTTCGAACTCTACGGCCTGTCGCTTGAATCCGTCGTCGACGGGCTGAACCTGCCGGGACTGATGGATCTCAGCCCGAAGGTGCGGCAGATGATCCTGTTCGATCGCGCCGCGTCGGCCAAGGACATGGGGTCGATTTTCACGCTCAACAAGTCGGGTATCGTCATCCTCGATTCGCGCACTGAAACGCCGCGCGGCGACAATTTCGCATCGCGCGATTTCTTCAAGGTCCATCAGGGCACCGCCAGCGCCGGAGTTTTCGTCAGCACGCCGTGGCGGATGGCCGACGGTCAGTACGTCATCGCCATCAGCCGGCGTCTATCCGATGCGAATGGCGATTTCATCGGCGTCGTCGCCGGCACTTTGCGGCTCGATTATTTCAAGAAATTGTTCCAGCGGCTGGAAATCGATCCGACCTCGTCGCTGGTCCTGGCGCGCGAAGATGGCAGCATCATCATGCGTGCCCCCTATAAGGCCGAACTCGTTGGCCGCGACGTCAGTGGAACGGCGGTGTTCAAGCGGATATCCGAATCTCCCGAAGGCATGTTCGAGATGACCGCCGGCCTGGACGGCGTCAAACGCATGTACGTCTATCAGCGTATCGGGGAACTGCCGCTCATCGTCAGCTTCGGCCAGTCGCTGGACGCAATCCATGCGAATTGGTGGCACGAGGTCAAAATCATCGGCCTTCTTATGCTCGGCCTGTGCGCGACCAATGTCGCGCTGATCGCCTTCCTCGCTCGCGCGCTCAAGCGGCGCGCCAAGGCCGAATACGATTACGCGGTAATGGCGACGATCGATTCATTGACCGGGCTGTGCAACCGCCGCCGCTTTGACGAAGCGATCGATCTGGAGTGGCGGCGCGCGCAACGCGGAAAGCATCCGATCAGCCTGCTGATGGTCGACGCCGATCACTTCAAGAATTTCAACGATCAGTTCGGCCATCAGGCGGGCGATGTCGCGCTCAAGGCGCTGGCCGATTGCATCGCCGCCGGCGCCCGCCGCGCCAGCGATCTGTGCGGCCGCTTCGGCGGCGAGGAATTAGCGGTGCTGTTGCCTGAAACGACCGTTGCCGAGGCGATGGTCGTCGCCGAAACCATTCAGGCGCGGGTGGCGTCGTTGCGGACCTTGCAGAACGGCCGGCCGGATTCGACTCCGACCCTCAGCATCGGCGTGGCCTGCCTGATGCCGCGCACCGGGCTCGAGCCGCGCGATCTGATCCGCGCCGCCGACGACGCGCTATACCAGGCCAAGGCCGCCGGCCGTGACTGCTGCGTCGCGGTGGCGCCGCAACGGACGGAAACTGAATATCTGGCAGCTTAGGCTTTCGGGTCGAGATCGCGATCAGTTCCGCTCGATGGCGCGCTCGAGCCTTCGGCTGAGATAGAACGACAGGCCGAGGAACACGATCAGCATCACGACGCCGAGACCGGACGAAGCATCGCTCATCAGCTTCTCCGACACCTGTCCGAAGGCGTAGCCCGCCATTACCACGCTTACGCTCCACAGGCCGGCGGCGACGAAGTTGAGCGCCAGAAACGTCGACCACGGCAGGTTCGACATGCCATAGGCGATCGCCGCGAAGCCGCGAATGCCGTGCGGGAAGCGGTGCACCAGGATCATCCAGAAATAATGTTTGTCGGTGAGCCGCGCCGCCGTCTGCACCGTCGCGGCGAAACGGGGAAACCGGGCCAGCACCCGCGCGCCGTAATTGCGGCCAATCCAGAAGCGCACGGCGTCGCCGGTAAAGCTGCCGATCCAGCACACGACGATCAGCGTGCCCAGCGCGAAGGCGCCGCTATGCGCGGCATAGCCGGCAAACAGCCCGAACAGCAGGCTGTGCGACGCCGAATAGGCGAACATGAAGCTGTAGGCCGCATCGCCGTTCTGACGAATGAGCTCGAGGAACGAGGCGAGGTCGGAGGGAAAGAACAAGAGTGCGCCCCTTAAAGGTTCTGGCGCCTCCGGTAGGTGACGTCCGGCGTGACGCTAGCACCGGACAGGGCGTTGGCGATAGCCGCGCAAGTTGCGTCGCCTCGACGCAGGAAGGCGATGCCATTGGCGCTCAAGTGTGGGGCGAACAGCAATAGCGTAAGACCACTCGGCCGTGACCGACCGGGGCGTCGAAAACATATATATGATGTAGGCGGTCGATTTTCTGGTCGCGTCGGCACGCGATAAAATCGGGCGCCATAGCGATTGCCGGGAGTTGATCTGCATTCTGAAGAATCTGGAAGGCAAAGCGCTGACGCGGGTCAGCCTTGTGCTTCAGAAGGCTGACGGGCCGGTTCCGAACGCCAAAGCCCCCCACGGCTTGGGCGAGGAGGAAGCCGGCGACTAGACCGGGCGCCCGGTTACATCGGCGGCATGCTCCGAAATCATTCGCGGTTACGATTGACCGTGCGGTTTGCCACAGGCGGGGCTTTGGACCGGGCGACTTTCCGCCCGATTTTTTGACTCAAAGCCCAAAATCCCTTACCCGCAGCCTCACCATGATCGTTGCGCCCAAGCCTGCTCAGCCCAAGCCCGTCCATTTGTTTGCCGCCATGCTCGACCGCGTCCATGCCGCGGCGTCTGAGGTACTCGGGTCCGCCGCCGATCTGTCGCGCATCGTGGTCGAGCCGCCGCGCGATCCCACGCATGGCGACATGGCGACCAACGCCGCCATGGTGCTGGCCAAGGATGCGGGCTTCAAGCCGCGCGACCTGGCCGACAAGATTGCCGCTGCTTTGAGCGCCGACAGCCTGGTCGAGAAGGTCGAGGTGGCCGGCGCAGGCTTCATCAACCTCACGCTTCGGGCCCATGTCTGGAGCGATGCGCTGCGCGACATTCTCGAAAAGGACAAGGAATACGGCCGCGGCACCATCGGCGGCGGCGAGCAGATCAACGTCGAATATGTCTCGGCCAATCCGACCGGGCCGCTGCATGTCGGCCATGGCCGCGGCGCGGTGTTTGGCGATGCCTTGGCGAGCCTGCTGGCCTTTGCCGGCTATGACGTGACACGCGAATATTACATCAACGACGCCGGCGCGCAGGTCAACGTTCTGGCGCGGTCCGCCTTCCTTCGTTATCGCGAGGCGCTCGGCGAGGACACCGGCGAAATCCCGGACGGTCTTTATCCCGGCGATTATCTCAAGGAATGCGGCGAAGAACTTGCCACCGACTACGGCGACAAGCTTGCCAAGATGCCGGAAGCCGAATGGCTGCCGATCGTGCGGCTGCGCGCCACCGACATGATGATGGCCGAGATCCGCAACGATCTCGCGTCCTTGCGCATCGTGCCGAATGTATTTTTTTCCGAACGCTCGCTGATCGAGGGCGATGCGCCCGATCCGTTTTCCACCCTTGAGCCGGCGATCCGCCCGAAGGATGTGGTGGCGACGACGATCGAACAAATGCGCAAGCTCGGCCATGTCTATGAAGGCCGGCTGCCGCCGCCGAAAAGCGGCAATCTCGACGACTGGGAAGACCGCGAACAAACCTTGTTCCGTTCGACCGCTTTCGGCGATGACGTCGACCGGCCGCTGCTCAAGTCCGACGGCAGCTACACTTATTTCGCCACCGATATCGCCTATCACAAATCCAAACTCGATCGCGGCTTCCTTAAGCTGATCGACGTCTGGGGCGCCGATCATGGCGGCTATATCAAGCGCATGAAGGCAGCGGTGTCGGCGCTGTCCGGCGGCAAGGCCGATCTCGACGTCAAGCTGGTGCAACTGGTTCGCCTTCTCCGCGCGGGCGAGCCGGTGAAGATGTCGAAGCGGGCAGGCGACTACGTCACCTTGCGCGAAGTGGTGGCCGAAGTCGGCCGTTCGGCCGTGCGCTTCGACATGCTCTATCGCAAGAACGACGCGGTGCTGGATTTCGATCTCGCCAAGGTCATCGAGCAGAGCCGCGAAAATCCGGTTTTCTACGTCCAGTACGGTCACGCGCGCGGCCATTCGATCTTCCGCATGGCGCAGACCGAGATGCCCGGGTTCCCGGCAGACCCGGAACAACGGTTGCAAGAGCTTAAAAAAGCGGCACTCGGCCGGCTGACCGACGAGGGCGAACTATCGATTCTGCGTAAATTGGCGCTCTATCCGCGCCTGATCGAAGCCGCCGCCGCCGCCCATGAGCCGCACCGGGTGGCATTCTACCTGTATGAACTGGCTAGTGAATTTCATGGCCAGTGGTCCCGCGGAAAAGACTTGCCTCATTTACGCTTCATTATCCAGAATGATCCAGAAATGACATTGGCGCGGCTGGCTTTGGTGCAGGGGATCGTCACCGTGCTGGCGTCCGGGCTGGGACTACTTGGGGTCGATGCGCCGGAAGAAATGCGATAGGCTGCTTTTTGCCGGACACGCGCGAGCAGAACACCCGATCAAGGCGAAGACGCGCCCAGGATGCGAAGCCCGACTTTAAGCGCTCCCGCTTTGGCGCCATGGGGCTAAACTGAGTACCGGGGATTGTATGGCGGACGATTATAACCAGCGGCCCTATCGCGGCAACGAAAGACCGGTACGCGCAGCCGCGCCCGCCGCCAACGATCCGCTGGCTGAACTCGCGCGGCTGATTGGCCAGAACGATCCGTTTTCTGAATTCGGCCGCGATGGCAGCCGTCGCGCGGCGCCGCCCCGCCAGGGCGAACTCGCTCCGGCCTGGCCTCCAGAACCGGCGCGCCTTGCGCCGGCCGCGCCGCAACCGCAGCAGCCGCCGCAGTCGCCGCCGCTTCATGCGCAAAATGGCGGGCTACAATACGGTTCCCAGGAATTCGCGCGTCAGCCTTTCGGCGGCGCGCCGCTGCCCGTCAGCAATGACCTTTATCAGACCGACACTCAGGGATATCCGCCGCCCAGCGCGCCGCCCGCCGGCTATGCCGCGGCGAATTACGACGTGCCGGGCTATGGCACCCCAGGCTATGCGCCTGCCGGATTTCCCAACGGCGCCGGCTACGAGCAGGAACCGTTTCAGAACGGGCAGCCGCAATTTGGCCCGCAGCTCGGGACCGAAGACGATTATTACGACGACGTGCCGCCGAGCCGCCGCCGCATCGGCGTTCTGGCAATTGCCGGCGTGTTCGCCCTCGCGGTGGTTGGAACCGCGGGCGCATTCGGCTATCGCGCCATCTTCGGGTCGTCGTCGGCGTCGCCGCCGCCGGTGATCAAGGCCGAGCAGTCGCCGAGCAAGATCGTGCCGGCCGCGGCCAGCAAGGATGCGCAGTCCAACCGCATGATTACCGATCGCGGCAACGATCGCCCCTCGGGCGAGCGCCTCGTGTCGCGCGAAGAGCAGCCGGTGGTTGTCACCACCAATAACGGGCCCGGCCAGATTCAGGCGCCGCAGCTTGGCAGCGGTGTGATCGGCTCCGAACCCAAGCGCATCCGCACCATCGCCATCAAACCCGACCAGCCAGCCGACGCTATGGCGCCGCCCGCCGACCTCGCGCCGCAGCCGATGCCACAGGCTCAGCCGGCGCCGCCGCCGCGCGTCGTGTCGACCCAGCGCGCCGCGCCGGTCCCGGTCCAGCCTCAAGCCCAGCCGCAAGCAGCCGCGCCGATCCGGCTGGCTAATCCGCAGCCGCAGCGTGAGCCCGATGCCGAGCCCGAGCAGGCCCGCGCCCAGGCCAATGCGCCTTTGTCGCTCAATCCCAATGCGTCGGGCGCCCCGGCGCGCAGCGCGCCGCCGCAGCGCCTCGCCGCCGCACCGGCCGCGTCGGCCGGCGCCGGCAGTTACGGAGTGCAGGTTTCGGCACAGCGCAGCGAAGAGGAGGCCCAGGCCGCCTTCCGCAGCCTGCAGGCCAGATTCCCGAGCCAGCTCGCTGGCCGCGCGCCCGTCATCAAGCGCGTCGATCTGGGCGACAAGGGCATCTACTTCCGCGCCATGGTCGGCCCATTCGCCGATTCCGGTACGGCCAACGAACTGTGCTCCAGCCTGAAGTCCGCCGGCGGCACCTGTCTGGTGCAGAAGAACTAAGGGCAGAAGAATTAACAGCCAAACTTGCCCTGACCGCTGGCGCGGGCTACTCCGCTCCACCCTTCGGAGCAAGGCATGGCGGCAAGCGCATTCATCACCGGTTTGGCGGGACAGACGATTACCGCCAACGAGCGCGCGTTTCTGCGCGAGGCCGCTCCATGGGGCCTGATCGTCTTCAAACGCAACATCAGCACGCCTGAGCAACTTTCTGCTCTGACACGCGATTTTCGCGACACGGTCGGCTGGGAAGCGCCTGTCCTGGTCGATCAGGAAGGCGGCCGTGTGGCGCGGCTCGCTCCGCCGCACTGGCCGGTCTATCCGCCGGGCGCCTGCTACGGCGCGATTTACGACCGCGATCCGACCTCGGGCCTGGCGGCGGCGCGGCTGGCCGGCCATTTGATCGCCGCCGATCTCATGGCCGTTGGCATCGATACCGATTGCCTGCCGATTGCCGACGTACCTGTCGATGGCCACGACCCGATCATCGGCGACCGCGCCTATGGCACTGAACCGGGCAAGGTCGCGGCGATTGCCGGCGCGGTGGCGCAAGGCCTGCTGGCCGGCGGCGTCCTGCCGGTGCTGAAGCACCTGCCGGGCCATGGCCGCGCGACCGCCGACAGTCACCTCAAGTTGCCGGTGGTAGCGACCGACCGCGCCACGCTGGAAAAGACCGATTTCGCCGCTTTCCGGCCGCTGGCCGCCCTGCCGCTCGGCATGACCGCGCATGTTGTGTTTAGCGCCATCGACGCAGGCTCACCGGCTACAACTTCAGTCACAATAGTGCGCGAAGTGATTCGCGGATTTATCGGCTTTACAGGACTGCTGATGAGCGATGATGTTTCGATGGGCGCTTTGTCGGGGACAATTGCCGAACGCAGCCACGCTGCGCTCGCCGCCGGATGCGATGTCGTGCTTCATTGCAATGGCGATCTGGCCGAGATGCGACAGGTCGCCGGTGCCGCGCCCGAACTCAAAGGTGCGGCGGCACAACGCGCCGAGGCCGCATTGGCAGCGCGTCACGCCCGCGCGGAGTTCGATGTCGCGGCGGCGCGCCGGATTTTCAACGAGATGGTGGCCTGAACGTCATGACGCCTGAAGAATTCAGTACCGCACAGACCATCATGCCGCTCGAGGCTGATCGCGCCGACAGCGAGCCGGCGATGATCGTCGATGTCGAGGGCTTCGAAGGTCCGCTCGATCTGCTGCTCACGCTCGCGCGCCAGCAGAAAGTCGATCTGCACAAAATTTCCATTCTGGCTCTGGCCGACCAATACCTCGTCTTCATCGAAGCAGCGCGCAAGGTTCGGCTTGAACTGGCCGCCGACTATCTGGTGATGGCGGCCTGGCTTGCTTACCTCAAGTCGCGGCTGATGCTGCCGGAAGCCGCGCCCGGCGAGGGGCCGTCCGCCGAGGACATGGCGCTGGCTCTGGCCAGCCGTCTGCGCCGGCTGGAAGCGATCCGCGAATTCGCCAACAAGATGATGGAGCGGCCGCAGCTCGGCCGCGATGTGTTCGAGCGCGGACTGCCCGAGCCGATCGCCGAGATCAAGAAGCCGGAATGGACGGCAACCTTGTACGATCTCCTGTCGGCCTATGCCTCGCAGCGTCAGCGCACGGTGCTCTCGCGCGTCCGCTTCAAGAAGCGCACCGTCTGGTCGCTGGCCGAGGCGCGCGTGACGCTCGAGCGCCTGATCGGTCAGTCGTCCGACTGGTCGCGCATCGACTCGTTCCTCATCACCTACGTCGTCGAGCCGTCGATGACCGCCACCGTTTTTGCATCGTCGTTTGCCTCCGCGCTGGAGCTGGTGCGCGAGGGCCACGCCGAAATCCATCAGAAGGAGTCGTTCTCGCCGATCTACATGCGCAAGCGTGTCGGCGGGCCCGGCGGGCAAACGTCGCATGACGCACAAGAAAACGCATAAGGAGACCCAGTCCATGTCAGCCGCGGCCAAGAAGCTCGTGATCGTGCACAATGACGACGCGCCGGCATCGCCCGAACAGACCATTGAAGTTCTCGAGACCGTCGAGTTCGTCGAAGTGTCCGAGGAGAGCGTGGGCGAGCCGGCGCCGCGCGCCGACGAACTGCGCCTGCTGGAAGCCTTGCTGTTTGCCGCCGGCGAACCGCTCGACGAGGCCGCCATGCTGCGCGCGTTGCCGGATGGCATCGACATCAAGGGCGCGCTGGCGCGGCTGAAAGCCGAATACGCGACGCGCGGCGTCAATCTGGTCAAGATCGGCCGCAAGTGGACCTTCCGCACCGCCGACGATCTGTCCTGGCTGTTGACCAAGGAAGTCACCGAGACGCGCAAGTTGTCGCGCGCCGCGATCGAGACTTTGGCCATCGTCGCCTATCACCAGCCGGTGACGCGCGCCGAGATCGAGGAAATCCGCGGCGTCGCCACCGCCGCCGGCACGCTCGACGTTTTGTTGAAGACCGGCTGGATCCGCCCGCGCGGGCGGCGCAAGTCGCCGGGCCGGCCGATCACCTACGGCACCAACGAAGCCTTCCTGTCGCATTTCGGATTGGAAGAGGTCGCCGATCTGCCGGGCCTTGATGAACTCAAGGGCGCGGGACTGCTCGAAGGCAACATGCCGTCCGGTTTCCATGTGCCGATGCCGTCCGACGACGCGTCGCTGCGCGACGACGAGGATCCGCTCGAGCCGGGCGATCTCGACCTTGGACTTGCGCCGGCGCCTGAACTCGATCTCGAACCGCCGCAGGCCGCCGCCGAAAAGCCCGAGGGCGAGGGCGAGAAGTAGCCGCAATCGGCCTTAACCGCGTCATCACGCCTCTTCTCGCTGCGGGTTAAGTCCTTGTTTTTGCCGCGTCCTCGGCCTAGTTTCTAGGCCAAATCATCGAGCGGGACGGGTCAGGGGCACATGCCCGTCGCCGCGGAGGACAGGTTATGGGTTCCTTTAGTATCTGGCACTGGCTGATCGTCATCGTCGTGGTGATGCTGCTGTTCGGCGGCCGCGGCAAGATTTCCGGCCTGATGGGCGACTTCGCGCAGGGCATCAAGGCCTTCAAGAAGGGCATGTCGGAAGA
>CAITJJ010000295.1 GCA_903892675.1 uncultured Hyphomicrobiales bacterium
GACTTGCCGCAACCGGATTCGCCGACCAGGCCGACGCTTTCGCCGCGCGCGATCTCGAAGCTGATGCCATCGACGGCGCGGAACACGTCGCTCTCCGGCACCGGCGTGGTGCCGAACATCTTCTTGAGCGACGTCGTTACGCCCTTGCGCGGATATTCCTTGACCAGATTTTCGACCTTGAGCAGTGGCGCCTCGCCGGCCAGCACCGGATTGTGCGCCACCGGCCGTGCCCGCGCGGCTTCCTCTTCCGGCAGCAGATCTCGCAAGGTGATACCGGGGCGCGGCGTTGCCCGCATCAACTTGCGGGTATAGGCATGCGCCGGCGATTTGAAGATGATCTCGGACGGCGAGGTCTCGACGACATGACCCTTTTCCATGACGACGACGCGGTCGCAATAGGCGGCGGCCAGTCCCAGATCGTGGGTAATGAGAATTGTCGACATGCCGCGCTCGCGCGTCAGTTCGACGACAAGGTCCATCACCGCCTTTTGCGTCGTGACGTCGAGGCCGGTGGTCGGTTCGTCGGCGATCAGCAGTTGCGGCCGACATGCCAAGGCCAATGCGATGACAACGCGCTGGCACATGCCGCCGGACAGTTCGAACGGATAGGCGTGGTAGCGCTCCTTCGGCCGGGCGATGCGCACCTGCTCCAGCACCTCGACCGCCTTACTGGCGACTTCATCGTTGCCGACCTGCGCGTGCTGCAGCAGCACATCCTCGATCTGGTGACCGATCTTGCGGATCGGGTTGAGCGCCAGCCTTGGCGACTGGAAGATCATCGACATTTCACGGCCGCGCAGATCGCGCATGTCGCTTTCCGGCGCGGCGCGCAGATCGAGGCCGGAAAACAGCACCGAGCCTTCGGCGATCGAACCGGCGCGGTCGAGAATCCGCATCACCGCGTAGGAAGTGACCGACTTGCCGGAACCGGACTCGCCGACGATGCCGAGCGTCTCGCCTTTGGCGAGCGTAATGTTGACGCTTTTCACAGCCTGGACGATGCCGCGCCTTGCGGCGAATTCGACGGTGAGATCGCGCACGTCCAGCAGCGGCAGCGCCGTGCCGACATTCACTTCCGGGGTCGGAGCCTTGAGCATCTCAGGTCCTCCTTTGCGGATCGACAAGATCGCGCAGGCCGTCGCCGAGCAGGTTGAAGGTGAAGACGGCGATCATCAGCGCCGCGCCGGGAAACAGCGCGATCCACCATTCGCCGGAGATGATGTTGGCGGCACCCTCGGCGACCATGATGCCCCACTCCGGCGTCGGCGGCTTGACGCCGAGGCCGATGAACGACAGGCCTGCGGCATTGAGGATCGCGTAGCCCATGGTCAACGAAATCTGCACCATCATGATCGGCATGATGTTCGGCAGGATATGCGCGAGCAGGATGCGGAAGTCGCCATTGCCGGACAGCCGCGCGGCCTGCACGAAGCCGGCATCGCGCCGTACATTGGCCTCGGCGCGCGCCACGCGCACATAAAGCGGGAAGTTGATGATTGCGGTGGCGATGACGATGTTGGTGACCGTATTGCCGAGCGCGGCGACGATGCCCATCGCAAGCACGAACAGCGGGAACGCCATGATGGTGTCGGCGATGCGGCTGACCACGCGATCGGTCCAACCGCCGAAGAAACCGGCGGCGATGCCGGCGAAGCCGCCCATGACGAATACCAGCGCCACTGATGTGATGGCGATGATGAAATCGAGGCGGGTGGCGACGATGACTCGGCTGAAGATATCGCGGCCGAGCTGGTCGGTGCCGAACCAGTGCTTAAGTGATGGCGCCTGCAGCGCAGCCGCCGTGTCGCTGGCCAACGGATCGTGCGGCACGATATAGGGGCCGATCAGCGCGCACAGCGCAATCAACGCGAACAGACCGAAAGCGAGGCCGGTGACCGGATTTTCCGCCACGACATAGCGTGCGTGGCTGAAAATCGAGTTGGAATGCGCCTTCGGCGTTGCCGGCGTAACGATACTGATGGTTTCGGTCATCCTTCAAGCCTCACGCGCGGGTCGATGACGCCGTAGAGAATGTCGATGAGCAGGTTGAGTGCGACGTACATGACCGCCATGGTCAGGACGAAGCCCTGCACCGGCGCGAAATCCGATTGCAGCAGCGCTTCCACCGCATAGGAGCCGATGCCGGGCCAGGCGAAGACTTTCTCGACCAGCACATTGGCCCCGAGCAAGAACGAGAACACCATGCCGAGCGTGGTGACGACGGGCAGCATGGCGTTGCGAAAAGCGTAAGTGATGATGACGGTGCGGTTGTCCAAACCCGAGGCGCGCGCGGTGCGCACGAATTCGGAAGCCAGCACGGC
>CAITJJ010000296.1 GCA_903892675.1 uncultured Hyphomicrobiales bacterium
CGAAGGCGCAGACATCGGCATTCCGCTTGCCGCGCGTTCCGGACTTGCCGAGCCGAGCATTGCGGATGTCGGCGACTATGTCGCGCTGATGAAGCCGCGCGTAATGTCGCTGGTCGTGTTCACCGCGCTGGTCGGCCTTGCTGTCGCGCCGGGCTCGCTGCATCCAGCTGCTGCTTTCACGGCGCTACTTTGCATCGCGGTAGGAGCGGGCGCCGCCGGCGCGCTCAACATGTGGTACGACGCCGACATCGATGCGGTCATGACGCGCACTGCGCGGCGTCCAATTCCCGGCGGCCGCGTGCAGCCCGGTGAGGCGCTGGCCTTCGGCCTGACCTTGTCGGCTTTCTCGGTCGTCGTGCTCGGCCTGCTGGTCAACATCCTGTCGGCGGCGCTGCTGGCTTTCACCATTTTCTTCTACGTCGTCGTTTACACGATGTGGCTGAAGCGCTCGACGCCGCAGAACATCGTCATCGGCGGCGCCGCCGGCGCCTTCCCGCCGATGATCGGCTGGGCGTCGGTCACCGGCTCGATGTCGTTTGAGCCGATCCTTCTGTTCCTCATTATCTTCTTCTGGACGCCGCCGCATTTCTGGGCGCTGGCGATCTATCGCATGGAAGATTTCAAACGCGCCGGCGTGCCGATGCTGCCGGTGGTCAAGGGCGAGGCGACGACCCGCCTGCAAATTCTGCTTTACACGCTGCTGCTGGTGCCGCTCGGTGTCGCGCCTTACGCGCTTGGTTATGCCGGCCTGTTGTACGCCGCGGTATCGGTTGTGACCGGGCTTGGCATGCTGATCCTGGCCGTTCAGGTTTATCGCGAGCGCCTGCCGTCCGATCAGGCCTGCCGCCACCTGTTTGCCTTTTCGATTCTCTACCTGTTTCTTCTGTTCGCCGTGCTGATGGTCGATCGTGGCTGGGGCGGGCTGATGGCCCGGTTGGCAGCGTGAGCGTGGAAATAGCGATGAACGAGCAGGGCGAGGACACTGGAATCGTGCTGACCGAGGCGCAGAAGCGCGCCAGGCGTTCGCGCTCGATTGCCATCGCCGTGTCGCTGGTGGCGCTGGTCGTGTTGTTTTACGTGATGACCCTGGTGAAGGGTCCGATGATGTTGGTGCGTCCACTGTAACCCGAGCCGTTTGAGACGATGACCGCAACCGATCCGCAAACGCAGAGAAAGCTCCGTCGCGATATCGTGATCGCCGGCAGCTGCGGCGCGTTTGTCGCCTTGATGGTCGGCGCCGCCTACGCCTCGGTGCCATTCTACGACTGGTTCTGCCGCACCACCGGATTTGCCGGCACGCCGCAGGTTTCGGACAAAGCGCCCGACCATATTCTCGGCCGCACCGTCACCGTCCGCTTCGATTCGAATGTGACACCCGGCCTGCCTTGGAAATTCGTGCCGGAGCAGAACACGATTGACGTGCGCCTCGGCGAGGTCGTGACCGTCAATTACAAGGTCATCAATCAGGCCGCGCGCGTCATTACCGCGCAAGCGTCATACAACGTGTCGCCACCGCAAGTCGGCGGCTACTTCAACAAAATAAACTGTTTCTGTTTCACCGAGCAGACCCTGAAGGCCGGCGAGACGCGCGAAATGGCGGTGGTGTTCTACGTCGACCCCAAGATCGTCGAAGATCGCGACATGAACACGCTCAAAACCATCACTTTGTCCTATACCTTCTTTCCGATGCGGGAATCGGACCGGCCGGTCGCCGCGGCGACCGACAAGAATTCGAGTAAGCTTTAAGACCGCTCAATCCCGAAAAGTGGGAACCGGTTTTCGGATAAGATTGTGCGGAACTGAAATTGGGGGGCGCCGCTCGCGCCCGTTAAGAACGAGACCTGAACGGAGATCGACAATGGCCGAGGCTCACACCAAGAATCACGATTACCACCTCGTCGACCCGAGCCCGTGGCCGGCGGTTGGCGCCGCGGCCGCATTCGTGATGGCGTTCGGCGCCGTCTCGTGGATGCACCATATGTACGCGGCGGCGCCGCTGGTGTTCGGCGCTGGCGTCCTCGGTGTCCTCTATACCTTCATCGCCTGGTGGCGCGACGTGATCAACGAGGCGCAGTTCGCGGGCTTCCACACCCGCGTCGTGCAGATATCGCACCGCTACGGCATGATCCTGTTCATCGCCTCGGAAGTGATGTTCTTCGTCGCCTGGTTCTGGGCCTATTTCAGCATCGCGCTGTTTCCCGGCGAAGCCATGGACATCGGCAAGATGGCTTACACCCACGGCGTCTGGCCGCCGGCCGGCGTCGAGACTTTCGATCCCTGGCACCTGCCGCTCCTGAACACGCTGATCCTCCTGACCTCGGGCACGACGGTAACCTGGGCGCATCACGCGCTCTTGGAAAACGACCGCGAGGGCGTGAAGTGGGGCCTGATCCTCACCGTGCTGCTCGGCGCGACCTTTACCTGCGTGCAGGCTTACGAGTACAGCCACGCGGCCTTTGCCTTCAGCGGCAACATGTACGGCGCCGCCTTCTTTATGGCGACCGGGTTCCATGGCGCGCATGTGCTGATCGGCACGATCTTCCTGATCGTCTGCCTGGCGCGCACGCTCAAGGGTCACTTCACGCCGACCCAGCATCTCGGCTTCGAATTCGCCGCCTGGTACTGGCACTTCGTCGACGTGGTCTGGTTGTTCCTGTTCGCCTGCATATATGTCTGGGGCGCTGGCGCCGGACACGCCGCGGCGCACTGACCGCCCGTAAGCTTAGACGACAAAGGGCGGCGGCAACGCCGCCCTTTTGTTTTTGAGGACTGCTTATGACCGACCAGGCTTCAATTCAGCCACTGCCGATCGCGCGCGGCCTGCGCGGACGATGTCCGCGCTGCGGTGACGGCAAGTTGTTTCAGGGCTTCCTGACGGTGCGGCCTTCCTGCGAAAAATGCGGCCTCGATTACAGTTTCGCCGATGCCGGTGACGGGCCGGCGGTGTTCGTCATTCTGATTGGCGGCGCCATCGTCGTGTTTGCCGCGCTGATGACCGAAGTGGTCTATCAGCCGCCTTACTGGCTGCACGCCGCGCTGTGGCTGCCGCTGATTCTCATCGTCACCTTGTTGCCGCTGCGCATGGTCAAGGGCCTGCTGATCGCGCTGCAGTACCATCACAAGGCGGCGCCGGGCCGTCTTGTGTCAAAGGGCGACGCCTGATGCCGCGCGCGCAACGCCGCGGCGGCGTGCTGGATGCGACGATCTTCGCCATCGTCGGCATGGCCATATTGATCGGACTCGGTATCTGGCAGCTCGACCGCAAGGTCTGGAAAGAAAATCTGATCCTGACCGTGACGACGCGCGCCGCGCGCGCACCGGACGCCCTGCCGCCGCGCGCCAGTTGGGAACGGCTGGTGCCGGAAACCAACGAATATACCCGCGTCACATTCCCCGCCGAATTCCTCGACGGAGAGGAAGCTTATGCCTACACCGCCGGCTCATCGCTACGCGCCGATGTCGAGGGGCAGGGCTTCTGGGTGTTCGCGCCGGCGCGGCTGGCCGGCGGCAGCATTGTACTGGTCAATCGCGGCTTCGTCCCGACCGACCGCAAGGACAAGGCGACGCGCCTCGAGGGCACGCCGCGCGGCAGCATCGACATCGTCGGCTACATGCGCTGGCCGGAAGCGCGCGGCCTGTTCACGCCGAACGACGACGTCAAGAACAATGTCTGGTATGTGCGCGACCCGAAGGCGATGGCGGACGCCAACAAATGGACCGTGGCGGCGCCGTTCTACATCGATCAGGAAGCACCGGTGCCTCCGGGCGGCCTCCCCAAGCCGGCCAAGATCGTGGTGACGATGCCGAACAACCATCTGCAATATGCGCTGACCTGGTTTGGGCTCGCCCTGGCGCTCGGCGGCGTCTATGTCGCCTGGCTGGCGGGGCGTCTGCGGCGGCATGGCTAAGGGCGGCGGCGCAGCCGCCTGCTTTCTTGTGCCGGCCCCGGCGCGGGGTTAGGGTGCGCTCAATTACCGGACTGTTCTGAACAAAAAGTTACGATATATCAATGCGTTATATCTCAACGCGGGGTGCTGGCGCCCCGCTCGATTTTGTCGAAGTCATGCTGGCGGGGCTCGCCCGTGACGGCGGACTTTATGTTCCGCAGACCTGGCCGACGCTGTCGCCGGCGACGATCGCCGGCTTTGCCGGCAAGCCTTACGCCGAGGTCGCGGTCGAGGTGATTACGCCTTTCGTCGGCGATGCCATTCCGCAAGCCGATCTCGCCCGCATGGCGCGCGAGGCCTACGGCACGTTCCGCCATCCGGCGACCGCGCCGCTCGTCCAGCTCGACAGCAGCCTGTTCGTCCTCGAGCTTTTTCACGGTCCGACGCTCGCCTTCAAGGACCTCGCCATGCAGCTGGTGGCGCGGCTGATGGACTATGTGCTCATCAAGCGCAACGAGCGCACCACCATCGTCGTCGCCACCTCGGGCGATACCGGCGGCGCCGCGGTCGAAGCCTTTCGTGGCCGTGCTCAGGTTGACGTCATCGCGCTCTATCCACATGGCCGCATCTCGGGCGTGCAGCGGCGCATGATGACCACCGCGCCGGACGACAATGTCCACGCGCTCGCCATCGAAGGCACGTTCGACGACTGCCAGGCGCTGGTGAAGGCGATGTTCAATCATCATGCCTTCCGCGACCGCGTGCGCCTGTCCGGCGTCAACTCGATCAACTGGGCGCGCATCGTCGCGCAGACGGTATATTACTTCACCGCCGCCGTCGCACTGGGAGCGCCGCACCGCAAGGTCGCCTTCACCGTGCCGACTGGCAACTTCGGCGACGTCTATGCCGGCTATGTCGCGCATCGCATGGGATTGCCGGTTGATCGTCTGGTGGTCGCGACCAACGTGAACGACATCCTGGCGCGCACCTTCGCTACCGGCGATTATGAAACGCGCGGCGTCACCGCGAGCTCGTCGCCGTCGATGGATATCCAGGTATCGTCGAATTTCGAGCGCCTGTTGTTCGAGACCTGTCAGCGCGATCCGGCTCAGGTCGCGGCCTTGATGGGTTCGCTGACGCAATCCGGCCGCTTCACCGTGCCGGGCGCGGCACTCAAGGAGATGCGCGCGCTGTTGACCGCCGACCGCGCCGATGAGCAGGAAACCGCCGCCACCATCCGCGCCTGGGTGAAGGAAGCCGGCTATTGCGCGGACCCGCATACCGCGGTCGCGCTTGCCGTCGCCGAGAAGGAAACCCGCGATCCGAAAATCCCGATGGTCGTGCTGTCGACCGCCCATCCGGCGAAATTCCCGGATGCGGTGCAAGCGGCTTGCGGCGTGACCCCCGGGCTCCCAGATTGGTTGTCTGACCTGCCGAACAAGGCCGAGCGCATTACCGTGCTGCCGGCCGATCAGGGGCAGGTCGAAAAATTTGTGTCGAATGCGTCGCGCGCGGCGCGTCAAGGAGCTGCGGTATGACCGTTGAAGTAACGCGCCTTCCCTCCGGCCTGTCGGTGGTGACCGATCGCATGCCGCATCTCGAATCGGCCTCGCTCGGGGTTTGGGTCGGCGCCGGCAGCCGCGATGAGAAGGCCGACGAACACGGCATTTCGCACCTGCTCGAACACATGGCATTCAAGGGCACCAAAAAGCGTACCGCGCGCCAGATCGCCGAGACCATCGAGGCGGTCGGCGGCGATCTCAATGCCGCCACCAGCGTCGAGAGCACGGGCTATTTCGCCCGCGTGCTGAAGGCCGATGTGAACCTGGCGCTCGACGTTCTGGCGGACATTCTTTCCGAGCCGACTTTCGACCCGGAAGAACTGCGCCGCGAGCAGAACGTCATCACGCAGGAAATCGGCGCGACCGAGGACGCGCCCGACGATCTGGTGTTCGACCGCTTGCAGGAAACCGCGTTCCCCGATCAGCCGATCGGCCGTTCCATCCTCGGCACGCCCGAAACCGTGCGCTCGTTCAGCGCCAAGAGCCTGCGCACTTATCTCGCGCGCAACTATCGCGCCCCGAACATGCTGGTGGCGGCGGCGGGCGCGGTCGATCACGCGCGGATCGTCGCCGAGGCCGAGCATCGTTTTTCAAGCTTCGTCGGACCCGACGCGCCGCAACCGGAGCCGGCGCGTTTCGGCGGCGGCACGCGGGTCGAGACCCGCGATCTCGAGCAGGTGCATATCGCGCTGGCACTGCAAGGTGTGCCGGTGCGCGATCCGTCGCTGTACAGCCTTCAGGTTTTCACCAGCGTGCTCGGCGGCGGCATGTCATCGCGCCTTTTCCAGGAAGTGCGCGAGATCCGCGGCCTCTGCTACACGATCCAGGCCTTCCACATGCCGTATTCCGACACGGGCATGTTCGGCCTTTATGCCGGCACCGATGAAGCCGATGCGCCGGAACTGATGCGCGTCGTCATCGATCAGATCGAAAATGCCACTGAGACCTTGAATGAGGCCGAAATTTCCCGCGCCAAGGCGCAAATGAAGGCGGGGCTGCTGATGGCGCTGGAGAGTTCCGAAGCCCGTCTCGGGCAAATTGCCAGGCAAATGCTCGCTTTCGGCCGGCCAATCCCGCTGGACGAGATCGTCGCCAAGGTCGAAGCCGTGACGGTCGAAAGCGCGCGCGCCGCCGGCCGGGCCTTGATCGCCCGAGGGCGTCCGGCGATTGCCGCGCTCGGGCCCGGCAATGGGCTTGAAAGCACTGCCGCGATTGCCGAAAGTCTGGTTCGCCCAGCGGCCTGACAAGCATGATTCCGAAAAGCATGCCCTCGGGCTTGACCCGGGAGTGGTATCGGTTTTCGGATAAGATCATGCTGGTGAAATAGGCCGCTGGCGGATTAGGGGCTATGGCGTTCTTCCGCACCGTCAGTCTGAGCGAGTCAGCACCGGCGATCGTCGGCGATGGCGTCGTCATGCGGGCGCCGCAACCGGGCGATCACGCCGAATGGGCCGCCTTGCGTGAAGCCAGTCGCGACTTTCTGACGCCCTGGGAGCCGATCTGGCCGGCCGACGATCTGACGCGCGGCGCCTTTCGGCGGCGCCTGAAGCGCTACGCCGAGGATCAGCGAAACGATCTGTCCTATGCATTCCTGATTTTTCGCGACCAGGACAATGCACTGGTCGGCGGGCTGACGCTCGCCAATGTCAGGCGCGGCGTCGCGCAGACCGGCAGTATCGGCTACTGGGTCGGTGCGCCCTTTGCCCATCGCGGCTATATGACCGCGGCGGTGCGGGCCGTGGTGCCTTATTGTTTTGGCACATTGCGGCTGCATCGCCTGGAGGCCGCCTGTATTCCCGGCAATGCCGCTTCGGTCGGTCTGTTAGAGAAAACCGGCTTCAAGCACGAAGGCTATGCCCGCGGCTATTTGTGCATCGCCGGAGTCTGGCAAGATCACCTGCTCTATGCCCGGCTGGCCGACGATCCGAAGTAGGTCATTTCGCCGCCCTGGACCTGCCTTGGGCCCGCCATGCTTGTTTTGCTATAAGGGGATGCCGGGAGCGGGGACGTCCTCACTCCGAAAAGAATTTTTGAAGAAACGCGAGTAAAAAAATGTGTGGGGGATGCAATGGACGGGCGCCAGGCGGCAGCCAAGGGCGCGCGCTTGTTCTTGGGCCGGCTTTGGCGTTGCTGTTGGCAGGCTGCGGCTCAAGCAGCCTGAGTTCGTCATTATCGTCACTGAACATTTTCGATTCGAACAAGGCGACACAAAGCGAGGCCGCGGATGGCTCGACTCCTGAGCCCGCTGATATCGAATGCCCCTCCGTCACGGTGCGCGCCGGCGCTTCGACGCTGACGATCGGCGACATCGCCAAGGGGCCCGAATCCGGCGTGCTCAATCTGCGCTATCAAGGCACCATCATCCGCACCGCGCGCGAGTGCAATGTGAGTGCCGGCGTCATGACCATGAAGGTCGGCATCGAAGGCCGCATCATCACCGGGCCGGCCGGCGGGCCGGGCGAGGTCAACGTGCCGTTGCGCGTCGCGGTGGTGCAAAAGGGCGTCAACCCCAAGCCGGTCGCGTCCAAATTCGCACGTGTTCCGGTGACCGTTGCCAGCGACAATGATCGCGTCACCTTCACACATGTCGAATCCGACATCTCGTTCCCGATGCCGGTGCCGGCCGGCGATATCGATACCTATCTCGTCTATGTCGGCTTCGATACGCTGACGCAGCCGGAAAAGAAGCCACCGGCCGCCAAGCGTAAACCGGCGGCCAAACCGACGGCGAAGCCGAGGCAGAGCTAGCTACCAGCCCCGGATATCGACGACCGTACCCTTGAGCGCGCGCATGTCGGAAATGACGACACGGGCGCCGGCGGCGCTGAGATGCAGGCCGAGCTTGCCGCCGGCATGACTGCCGCCGGCAAAGCCGATTACCGTCATGCCGGCCGCGACACCGGCCGCGACGCCGACGGCCGAATCCTCGACCACCAGGCAATCGGCCGGGTTGACCCGCATCTTGGCCGCGGCGTGCAGGAACAAATCGGGCGACGGCTTGCCGTTCGGCACATCGGTTGCTGAAAACAGATACGGCTCGAAGTAGCGGATCAGATCGGTGGCCTCGAGGCTGACCCGCATGCGGTCGAGCGTCGCCGAGGAAGCCACGCATTTCGGTCCGCGCAGCCAGGACAGAGCGTGCGCCGCGTGCGGGGTCGCCCGCAGTTCGGTGCGAAACCGGCGCAAGGTGGCGCTGGCAACCGTGGTGGCAAAATCCTTCGGCAATTTGCGGCCGGCGGCGATCTCGACTTCGGCGAACATGTCGGACTGCCGGCGCCCGGTAAAATAGCGCGCGACAACGTCCGGCGTCAGCGCGAAGCCGGCCCGGATGAATTCCTGCGATACGATCGCGGTCGCCAGCGGCTCGCTGTCGACGAGCACGCCGTTGCAATCGAAGATGACCACGGGTCCCCCGATGCCTTGGCCGGTCTGTCCGGCACGCAAAAACAATGTGGAAATGTCAGATACGCCGACGGATACGCTGACCAACACGACGAATCAGTGCCGGCGAGAATAATCGCCGCGCCCGGATTGGCAAATACCGGAGGTAAACCGGGAGGATATTATTTTTGCCGGGATGCAAGGATTAGCTGGGAAAACCGGCCGCCGGCCGATCCGCGCCTGGCCTGTTCCGCGGCTTTACAGGGGCGCCTCTGCCCAGCCCGGCGGTACACGGCCCCTTGCGCTCAAGTATCGGGTCTAGTTCAGCTTTTTGCGAACGTCGTCGATGCCCTTGGCGATCAGTTCGCCGGCCAGCTTGCCCTTGGTCTCGGCGCTGAGAATTTTCTCGGCAGCGGCAATGGCGGCATCGGCAGCGGCGCTGCGGACGTCGGCGGTCGCCTGGGCCTCTGCCTGGGCGATCTTGGTCTCGGCCATCTTGGTGCGGCGCGCGACGAATTCCTCGATCTTGGCCTTGGCCTCGGCGGCCATTCGCTCGGCTTCGGCCTTGGCGCCGGC
Source organism: uncultured Hyphomicrobiales bacterium (assembly GCA_903892675.1). Taxonomy (GTDB): domain Bacteria; phylum Pseudomonadota; class Alphaproteobacteria; order Rhizobiales; family Xanthobacteraceae; genus Pseudolabrys. The sequence goes on from CAITJJ010000296.1 coordinate 9,407, forward strand.
GACGATCAGCTGGGCTTCGCCTTCGGCTTCCCGGCGCTTGCGCTGATAGTCGGCCAGCAGCTGGGCGGCTTCGTCGCGCAGCTTGCGGGCCTCGTCGATGTCCGCCTTGATGCGGGCGGCGCGATCGTCGAGCGATTTGCCGATGATTTTGTGCACGCCGATATAGCCGAGGCCGGCGACGAACACGACGAAGGCCAATGCGACCCAGGTTTCAGCTTCCATAAACATGCGCTGAACTCCGTTACTTTGCTAATTTGCGCATGATCTGATCCGAAAACCGGGTGCCACTTTTCGGGATCATGTGCGCTTGAGCGCGTCGGCGACCGCGTCGGCGACCGCCTTGTCGCTCGGCGCCGTGCCGATCAGGCGTTCGACGATGGCGCGGGTGGCATCCTCGGCAATGCCGCGGACATTGCTCATCGCCGCGGCCTTGGTGGCGGCGATGGTCTTCTCGGCTTCCGCCAGTTTGGCGTTAAGCTCGTCTTCCAGCGTCTTGCGGCGGCTTTCCGCCACCGCCGCCTGCTTGTCGCGGGTTTCGTTGGCGATGGCCTGCGCATTGGCGCGGGCATCGGCCAGCGCCTTCTCGTAGGCCGCCACCGCCTCGTCCGACTGCGCCTTGAGCGCGCCGGCCTCGGCGATGTCGCCATCGATCCGCTTCTGACGGCTTTCGAGGATGCTGCCGACGCGCGGCAGCGCCCACTTGGACATCAGGACGTAGAGCAGCACGAAAGCAATCACCAGCCAGATGAGCTGCGACGCATAGGTCTGCGACTGAAAGGGCGGGAAGCCGCCCTTATGTTCGCCGGCCGGCTGCGTCGTGCCCGATTTGTGTGGTTCTGCCATCGTCAACTCGTCTTATTTACAACTTACAGGGCGAACAGCAGCAGGAGCGCGATCAGCAGCGAGAAGATGCCGAGCGCTTCGGTGATGGCGAAGCCGAAAATCAGGTTGCCGAACTGGCCCTGCGCCGCCGACGGATTGCGGATCGCCGCCGAGAGGTAGTTGCCGAAAATGATGCCGACGCCG
>CAITJJ010000297.1 GCA_903892675.1 uncultured Hyphomicrobiales bacterium
CGGATTGGAATTGACCAGGACGACGCGGTAGCCCTCTTCCTTCAGCGCCTTGCAGGCTTGCGTGCCGGAATAATCGAATTCGCAGGCCTGGCCGATAACGATCGGGCCGGCGCCGATGATCATGACGGTGGAAATGTCTGTGCGTTTGGGCATCGGACTCCAGGCAGAAATTTCGCTGTCACGCCCCCGAATGACAGCGCACACAAAAAAAAGGCGCGCTTACGCGCGTCTTTTTACCATCGGGCGGAGCCAAACCCCGCGCGCGAGCGGTCTTTAGACCAGAATCGCCGGGGTGGGAAGGGTTAGGCGCCGATAAGCGGTGGATGGCCAAATCGATGGAAATACGGCGGAATTTGCCCTGCTCCGGCACTGGTCCCGGGTCGGCCGAAGGGAGGGCGTCACCGGCTCGACGGCACAAAGATTGCTACCTTCGGGTTCAGCCGCGTCCTGCGGCGGGGGAGGCCGGCGGTGAAGTGTTTTGCGGTAAGGGCGATTTTCGCCGTGGCGGTCGTCCTGGCACTCGCCGTGCCGATGGCCGGCGCGCGGGCGCAAAGCGGCGTTCCTTGCGACAGCTTCATCCGCAACCCCGACGGCTCCTGGACCGCGACCGACAATGTGCCGTTCCCCGGCAGCGGACGTATTATCAACCTGCGCCTGGGCAGCGTGATGAAGCCCGGCTTCTTTATTCTCGGCACCGATGTCGCCGCCGAACTCGCCGCCGCCTGCGCCTCGGCGCCGGTGCAACAGCCGCAGGCCGAAATCGCCACACTCGCCGACGACAAGGGCGGCATCGACATGGCGACCTTGAGTTGCGGGCAATTGCTCAGCGTCTATCAGGAGGACGCCGATTTTCTGCTCGCCTGGTATTCGGGCTGGACCAGCGGAATGGCCAAAAGCCGCACGCTCAGGCTCAAGGCGGTGAAGGACGCGACGCACAACGTCATTGTCTATTGCAAGGCGAACTTGACCCGGCGCGTCGCCGACGCCATTGAGGCGCAGAAGCCCAAGCCTTAAGACGCCGCCTCAATCGCCGGGACCGACATCATGACCACGACACCTTCCTTCGCCATACCGGGCGGCTCAATTCCTGCGCTCGGCTACGGCACCGGGCCGATGACCGGAGGCATGTCGGCCGATGCGGTGCTGACCGCGCTCAAGATCGGCTATCGCCACATCGACACGGGCCGCAAATACGGCACCGAACATCTGGTCGGCGAAGCGATCGCCGCCTCCGGCCTGCCGCGCGGCGATATTTTCGTCACCACCAAAGTCAGCCACGAAAATTTGCGTCCGGCCGATTTCGCCCGCTCGGTCGAGGAAAGCCTCAAGGCGCTGCGGCTCGACTATGTCGATCTGATGATGGTCCATTGGCCCAACCCGGACATTCCGCTCGATGTCGTCATGTCGGCGCTGGCCAAGACAAAGCGCGACGGCGTTGCCCGCCATATCGGCGTCGCCAATTTCAATACCACTTTGCTCGATCAGGCGATCCGGCTTTGCGATGAGCCGTTGTCGGTGCTGCAGGCCGAGTATCACCCTTATCTCGACCAGACGAAATTGCTGGCGGCGGTGCGTCGCCATGGGCTGGCCTTTGTCGCCTATTGCCCGCTGGCGCGCGGCCGCATGTTCAGCGACGTTGTGCTGGGCGACATCGCGGCGGCGCACGGCAAAGGCATCGCCCAGGTGGCGTTGCGCTGGCTCATTCAGCAGAACGTCGTGCCGATCCCGTTCTCGTCCAAGCCGGAGCGCATCGCCGACAATTTTAATATCTTCGATTTCACGCTGAGCGACGACGAGATGAAGCGGATCGCGGCGCTTAAGCGGCCCGACGGCCGCATCGCCAATCCGGTCGAGCGCGTCAGCGGGGGATGGGATTAATTAGCGCGCATCGGCGAAACGCTACATCGCCCGCTGTTTGTGGTCGCATTCCTTGCAACGGTATTCGACGCGGGTCTCGCCCGGCGCGGCGTTGACCTTGTTGATCGCGCCGCATTTGCCGCATTTGGTTTCGATCCGGGTGTCGCCCTGCTTGATCGAAACGGTCTTTTTCGCCATCGCCTCGCGGATCAGCCGCTCCGCTTCTTCGCGCATTTCCTGTTTCGACATTGATTGCCTGCCTGCCCGGTTTCCGGGGGCGGTCATACTATCCTTCGCGGCGGCGTGTCTATCCTGCCGCCGCCCGAATTCAGGCCTTGCAGGGCTTGAGCTTGTAGAAACCGACGTCGATGGCGCCGCTGCGGAAGCCGACCTCGCAATAGCAGAGGTAATACTCCCACATCCGCCGGAACGAGGCATCGAAGCCGAGCGGCTCGATCGCCGGCCAGGCGGCCAGGAAGCGCTCGCGCCAGTCGGCCAAAGTGCGGGCATAGCTGAGCCCGAACGGCTGCTGCGCCACCAGGTCCAGCCCGGCGCGCGCCGCCTCGCGGCGGATGATCTCGACCGTCGGCAGCACGCCGCCGGGAAAGATATAGCGCTGGATGAAATCCGGCTGGTTGCGGTATTTGGCGAAACGGTCCTCGGCGATGGTGATGGCCTGCAACAGCACCGTGCCGCTTTGCGTCAACGCGCTGCGCAATTTGGCGAAGTAAGTCGGCCAGTAGCTCTCGCCGACCGCCTCGATCATCTCGATCGAGACGATACGGTCGTAGGATTCCGGCACGTCGCGGTAGTCCTGCAGGCGGATATCCGCGTTGCCGACGCGGGCTCTGGCGTAAGCGAGTTGCTCTTCCGACAGGGTGACGCCGGTGACGGCGCAGCGCGGCGCCAGCCGTTCCATCAGCGCGCCCCAGCCGCAGCCGATTTCCAGCACGCGCTCGCCGCCCCTGATGTCGAGCAATTCGACAATGCGGTCGAGCTTGGCGAGTTGCGCGGCTTCCAGCGGCTGGTCGGGATGCGCATACAGCGCGGACGAATACTGCATGCCGGTATCGAGCCACTTTTCATAGAAAGCATTGCCGAGGTCGTAATGCGCGGCGATGTTGCGCTTGGCTCGCCGTCTGGTGTTGCGGTTGCGGTAATGCTGCCAGCGCCACAGCAGCCGCTGCGCCAGCGAACCGGAAATCGAGCGTTGCATGCGCCGCTCGTTGCGCGCGCCGAAGTCGAGGAAAGCCAGAAGGTTTGGCGTCCACCAGCCGCCGTCGATATAGGCATCGGCGAAGGCGATCTCGCCGCCTATCAGTAGCCGCCACACCGTGCGCCAGCGCCGGATGACGATCTTGGCGCTTGGGCCGGCATGGTCGCCCTGCTTGTAAAGCACTTCGTGGTTCGGCAGCACGATGGTCAGGTCGCCATAGGCGACCTGCGAAAGCAGCCGTTGCAGCTGCCGCGCCAGAAACGGCGAGCGGTCCGTCGCCTGTCGCGGCGTTTCCGCTCGCGCCGCCGCCGCCGGAATGTCAGACATGGTGGCCTCCGTGAACTTCCGATGAACGCAACAAGGGCCGCGATACGATGGTGATCGCCTGCGGCGCCGGCGGGCGCGGCCGCAGCCGCATGCCCTTGATCCAGAGCTTGAGCGCTTCCCAGTGAATGCCGGCGACGACTTTCAGCGTCAGCAGCGGGAAGGCGGCGAAGGCAGCGAGCAGGGCGGCATCGTTTAGTTCACGGCGCTCGCCGGAAAGCGACGCGACGATGACGCGGCCATCCTGACCTGAATTATGCGTATCCGCGCCGTCGATCGCCAGCGCAATGCGCTCGCCCGGCGGCGTGACGCGGAACGTATAGGCGATGTCCATGTCCATGAACGGCGAGACATAGAATGCCTTCAGGCAATGCTGCTCAAGCGGGCCGTCCGGCGCGCCTTCGACCGGGATCAGATAGCTGTGCCGCTGGCCGAAGGTGTTGTGCACTTCATAGAGCAGCGCGGCGAGGCCGCCGTCGCGCCCGTAGCAGTAATAGACGCTGATTGGATTGAAGGTGAAACCGAGCAGTCGCGGCATGCACAAAAGCCGGATGGCGCCGCCGTCGAGATCGATGCCGGCCTTGCCGAGATGCATCTCGACCTGCGCGCGCAGCGGCGTTGCCGAGCCGTCGCCATGATCGCGATTGTAGAAGCCGAACAGGTTGAAACGCCCGTGCGAGAACAGACGCAGCTGTTTGTCCAGTTGCGGCAACTCATCCAGATCGATCAGCGCCCAGAACACCCGGTACGACAGCCGGTGCTGTTTCGGCTTGAAGCGCCGGTGCATCACCGTTCCGGTATAGAGACACGAGACGGTCATGACACGGTCTCGGTCATCGATGGGTGTCCGGCATCCAGATGAATGCGGCCAGACTCGTTTTTAACCGTCCACGGCCGCCGCACGCCACCGAGTTGCTCGGCCACCGCGAGGCCCGATTGCAATCCATCCTCGTGAAAGCCGGCGCCGAAATAAGCGCCGCAAAACCAGGTGCGGTTGACGCCCTGCAATGACCAAAGTTTGCTTTGCGCGCCGATCGCCTCGGCATCGAGCAGCGGGTGCTCGTAGACTTCCGAATGATAAATGGTGCCGGCATGTGGCGGGCGTTGCGGATTGAGCGTGACGAATAGTGGCGTCTCGGTCCGCAGGTTTTGCAGCCGGTTCATCCAGTAGGACACCGTCACGCCGGCGTCGGCGCTGTTGCGCGCACCGATATAATTCCAGCTCGACCACACTGCCCGTCGCCGCGGCATCAGCCCCTCGTCGCAATGCAGAACCGCGAGGTTGCGGCTGTAGCGGAACTTGGTCAAGACCGCGCGTTCCTCGCGGCTGGGATTATCCATTAGCGCCAAGGCCTGGTCGGCATGCGTCGCCATCACGACGTGGTCGTAGCGCTGCGTGTCGCCGGTCGCGGTGGCTATCTCGACGCCGTCCGGATTTCGCCGGATCGAAACGATATTTTCGTTGAGCCGGATTTGTCCGGCATAGGACGCGGTCAGCTTTTTGACATAAGCCCGGCTGCCGCCGCGCACCGTGCGCCAGACCGGCCGGTTTGTCAGTTTGAGCAGGCCGTGATTGTCGTTGAAGCGGATGAAGCTTGCTGCCGGATAATCCAGCATGGCTTGCGCCGGCGCCGACCATATCGCCGCCGCCATCGGCAGCAGATGGTCGTCGCGGAACGCCGCGCCATAGCCGCCGAGCTTGAGATAGTCGCCGAGGCTTGCCTGTGGCCCGAGCCGGGCAATGTCGCCGGGCGCGTCGCGGTAAAAGCGGTAGAGGTCGCGCAGCATTGACCAGAAGCGCGGGCGCAGGAGATTGCGTTTCTGCGCGAACAAGGGCGCGATCCGGTCGCCGCCGGCGTACTCCAGCTCGCCATTGTCGAGCGAGACGGCGAACGACATTTCCGAGGCGATCGTCGGCACGTCCAGATGCGCGAACATCGCCGTCAGGTTCGGATAGGTCTGCTCGTTATAGACGATGAAGCCGGTATCGACCGGGACAATGCCCTGCGGCGTGTGCGCCTCGACGGTATTGCTGTGGCCGCCAATGCGGTCGGCCCGCTCATAGACGGTGACGTCATGCCGCTTAGCGAGGAGCCACGCGGCGGCCATGCCCGATATTCCAGTGCCGACGACCGCGATCTTGAGACGTTCCGACACCCGTTCCCGCATCTGGCCCCCTCAGGTTCCGCTTGTATGCAGCTATTACGGGCCGTCTCGCGCCTTGGATCACCGGTGATCCAGATTGGCGGGCAGCGCGTATAACCGGTATGCAAGCGCAGGCGCAGGACATTGGACTGATAAAGGCGGCCCTTCCGGCAGGGCTGCTGGCAAAGGCGGACAGATTGCACGACAGCCCGACGCAGATCGACGCCGTGAAAAGTCCCGCCGAACTGGCGCGGCTGATAGAGGCCGTGGCGGCGCGCCAGGACCGCGCTGCTTTTGCCGCGCTGTTCGACCACTTCGCCCCGCGCATCAAGGCCTTCCTCATGCGCGGCAATACGCCGGCCGCCGCCGCCGAGGAACTGGCGCAGGAAGCGCTGCTGACTGTGTGGCGCAAGGCGTCGCAATTCGATCGCCAGCGAGCTGGCGCATCGTCCTGGATTTTCGCCATCGCGCGCAACCTGCGAATCGACAGCGCGCGCCGCGAAATGCGCGGCAAGGTGCTCGATCTCGAAGCGAACGAGGACGCCGAGCCGCCCGCGCCGCCGGACGCCGAACTGCTCGCCTCCGAGCGCGAACAGCGCGTGCGCGCCGCGCTCGTCCATTTGACCGACGAGCAACTGCGTGTGGTGCGGCTGTCCTTTTTCGACGGCAAGGCGCACGGCGACATCGCCGCTGAACTTGAACTGCCGCTCGGGACGGTCAAATCGAGGATACGCCTCGCGATGAACCGACTCCGTGACGTGCTTGGTGACCTGACATGAGACAGCACCCCAAAAACGAAACCCTGGCCGCGTTCGCCGCAGGCCAACTCGACGAAGGCCGTAGCCTTGTCGTCGCGACGCATCTGTCGATGTGCGCCGAATGCCGTGGCGCGGTCGCCGCCTTTGAGGCCGTCGGCGGCGAGATGCTCAATTCAATCGAGCCGGTCGCGATGTCCGATGGCGCCGCCGCGCGCGCCATGGTGGCCATTGACCATGAACCGTCGCCTGTTGCGCCGGCAAAGCCCGCGCCGCGTCCGGTCTGGCAAGCGGAGCAGGAATCTCTGCTTGGCTACGATCTCGGCCCGTGGCGCTGGGTCGCGCCCGGTCTTCACTACCGCGCTGTGAAGACGCCGGAGGCTGGCGGCACGCGCGTGTTCATGCTGAAGGCGGTTCCCGGTCTTAAGATTCCGGCGCACAGCCACACTGGCACCGAACTGACCTGCGTGCTCAAAGGCGCCTTCATCCACGACGGCGGCCGTTATGGTCCCGGCGATTGCGACGACGCCGATCAGGACGACGCCCATAACCCGATGATCGACGATGGCGAGGTCTGCGTCTGCCTGGTCGCGATGCAGGGCAATGTCAGGCTGACCGGCTTCTTCGGCCGCATGATCCAGCCTTTCATTCGCATCTGAGGAGCGGGCGATGACCAGCCTGCAAGCCGTCGCCGCCCTCGTCCTGATCGCCGCCGCTTTGTCAGTCATCATGAGCGGGGCGTGGCTGGCATGGCAGCGGACGAGAAATTCCGGCTGGGTCGATACAATATGGACCTTCGGCCTCGGCCTTGTCGGTGCACTGAGCGCACTGTCGCCGTTAGGCGTCGCGACGCTTCAGCCGCGCCAGATCGTCGTCGCGGTTTTCGCCGCGCTGTGGGCGGCGCGGCTTGGCCTGCATATCGCGTCGCGAACCAACAAGATCGCCGACGATCCGCGTTACGCCGACCTGATCAAGAGTTGGGGCAGCGATGCCGCGCGCCAGATGTTCATCCTGTTGCAGAAGCAGGCGCTGGTCTCGATCCCGCTGGCTTTCGCCATGTTCCTCGCCGCGCATCAATCCGAGCCGGGTTTTACGCTGCGCGACGCGCTGGCCGTTCTCGTGATGGCGATCGCCATAGGCGGCGAGGGCGTCGCCGACTGGCAATTGCAGAACTTCAAGGCCGATCCCGCCAACAAAGGCGGCATCAACGATATCGGCCTTTGGCGCTTCTCGCGCCATCCGAACTATTTCTTTGAGACCTTCGGCTGGCTGGCCTATCCGGTCCTCGCTGTCGACTTCACCGGAGCCTATCCATGGGGCTTTGCCGCGCTGCTGGCGCCGGCCTGCATGTACTGGCTCTTGGTCTATGTCTCCGGCATTCCGCCGCTGGAAGAACACATGCTGCGCACGCGCGGCGAAAAATTCCGCGCCTATCAGCGCCGCACCAATGCCTTCTTTCCCGGCCCCGTGAGGAGCGCGTCATGAGCGTTATTCAAGCCGCTATTCCCGTGTTTGAACGCCTGCCACTGCCGGATATGGTTTCGCGCGCCGCGGTGTCGTATCTGGTCGGCCGCACGTGCGATAAACTCCGCGCCGTGCCGCGCGACATCAACAAGCGCTTCGCTGCCGGAATGCCGAACTATCCGATCGCCGAAAGTGTCGATGACGCCAACGCCCAGCACTATGAAGTGCCGGCGGCGTTCTTCGATCTCGTGCTCGGGCCGAACCGCAAATATTCATGTTGCTATTACGACAGCCCGACCTCGACCCTGGCGCAGGCGGAAGAGTCCGCGCTCGCGCGCACCGCCGAGAATGCCCTGCTCGCCGACGGCCAGCATATTCTCGAACTCGGCTGCGGCTGGGGTTCGCTCTCGCTATGGATGGCGAGCCACTATCCGGACGCGCGTGTCACCGCGGTGTCGAATTCGCAGTCGCAGCGCGCTTTCATCGCGAGCGAGGCGCAAAGGCGCGGCCTGAAAAATCTCGACGTCATCACCGCCGACATGAACGGGTTCGACCCGCAGCAGCGCTTCGACCGCGTCGTCTCGGTGGAAATGTTCGAGCACATGGCCAACTGGCGCGCGCTGCTCACGCGGGTGCGCTCATGGCTCAAGCCGAACGGGATGCTGTTCTTTCATGTTTTTACACACAAGAATGCGCCGTACCGCTTCGAGAAGGACGACAAGGAGGACTGGATCGCCCAGCATTTCTTCACTGGCGGCATCATGCCGAGCCAGGAACTGATCCGCGAATTCGGCGATCTGTTTTCGGTCGACGCCATTTGGCGCTGGAGCGGCACGCATTACCGGCGCACCGCCGATCACTGGCTGGAGAATTTTGACCGCAACGGCGATGCTATCGATGCCGTGTTGCGGCAGACCTATGGCGCTGATGCCGCGCTGTGGCGGCGGCGCTGGCGGCTATTTTTTCTGGCGACGGCGGGATTGTTCGGCTTTGCCGATGGCGCGGAGTGGGGCGTCGGGCACTACCGGCTGCGGCCGGTGGGTTAATCACACGGCGCCCCACCACCGCGCCGCATAATACGACACCGCCGCCGCGGCGCCCGACGCGAAGGCGCCCCAGGCGATGTCGAGCAGCGTGATCTGCAAAGTCCAGTTGCGCAAAGTCGCGTAATTGGTGAGGTCGTAGGTGGCATAGGCCAACGCGCCGAACAAAGCGGCATAAAGAATCGCCGGCGTCACCGAGCCCGCCTTCAGCCCCGGCAACACGCCGAACACCAGAATGCCGATCGGATAGATCAGATAAAACGCAACGGCTGGCGGCAGATTGACCGTCGGCAACAGGATGTCGCCCAAGGTAGGCTTGTACAGTACCTTGCCCATGACGGTGAGCCACACCGCATCGAGTATGCAGAAAGGCACGAGGATCGCGGCGTAGGCAATCGCGTAAAGCATGGGTCAGCTCCCGTTTGGTGTGACGGCATTATACGAGCGGACGGGGGAGTTGGATCAGTCTAGAATATTGGTGGCCTGCCTCGCCCGCCTTCGTCCGAAGGCGGACTTCGGCGCGGCAGCCTTCGCCGCTTCGCGTCAGAATTCTTGTCTGGCTTGCCGAGACGTAGCTCGCGAAGCGAGCGAAGGCTGGAGGCCCGGCCTGGAATTGAACCAGGCTGGAAAACCTTGCGGGGCTTTCTGCGTAATCTCTCCGCCACCGGGCCGCCGCCGGGTTTAGACCCGCAGCCTTGACGGAAGGTTACATGCGGCCGGCTGTCGCAGGGTGCGGGCAGACGCGGTTAAGGATGCCTTACCAGCCGGGATGTCTTTTCGCCGCGTTTATGCCGGCGTCGACACAAACGTCATGCGGTGCTGGTTATGGCCGATATTGTGCGCGGCGCGCTTGGGCGCAAAGCCGGCCGCGCGCAGTTTCGCCATCATGTCGGCCTCGTCATAGTGTGAAAGGCCGTGCGATTTCTTGAGCGTGAAATAATCCGACAGCAGAATGCGAATGAGGCCGCCGACCGCCGCCCAGAAAAATCCGTTGGCCGCGCCGAAGCGCAGCAGCGACAGCGCCGCCCAGACCGACGCCAGTTGCGGCGGCACGATATCGCCGAGGACGAAAGTTCCCGCCGGTTTCAGCAGGCGCTTGAACGTCGCCATCATGGCGTCGAGTTCGGCGGCCGTGAGATATTGCGCCACCGAATGCAGGACGATCATGTCGACGGAGCCGGCTGGCTGCGCCGCCGCCTCGTCCGGCGTCATCACCGACATTTTCGGATTGGCGGCAAAGCGCTCGCGCAAGGCCGCGCGCACATTCGGCGCCGCCTCCACCAGCGTCAGATGCCTGCAGGCGTCGGCCACCAGCGCAGCCGAGGTCGCCTCGCCGCAGCCATAGTCCATCACGATCGCGCCGGGCGAAGGCACCAGCGCGCGGATGTCCCTGGCGATGGTCTCGTAATGGACGTCGCGATGACGCCCATTCACGTAGATCACCGAATGCTTGAAATCGTAGAAGCTGATCCAGTCCATTTATGCCGGCTTCCAGAGGGCCGTAAGCGGCCCGGCGCCACCCATCACCGGGTCGCCGGAGGGTTGTGGCACATGGGGAATTGTTTTCAAGGCCGCGATACGGTCGGAAGGCATATCGCCGCGGCACAGATTATAGGTCCCTGTCGCCGGATAGCCGCCGATGACGACGAGGCCGCCTTTATCCGACAGCCTTTGGTGGCCGGTGCCGGCCGGCAGCACGGCGACATCGCCCGGCTCGACCTCGATGATTTTGCCTTTGTCGCCGCCGAAGCGCACTTCCGCCGTGCCCCGCGCGATGCCGAGCACCTCGTGGATCATCGAATGGTAATGCGTGAACGGGAAAATGCCGTTGCGCCAGCCGCCATGGCCCCAGCCATTGGCGGCGAACAGTTTCTCGATCTCAGCCTCGGGGTCGCGGCTTTTCGTCAGGTCGAGCGCGCCTTTATAAACCAGCATCGGCAGGCGCGGATTGTTCGGCACCGCGCCGTCGTCCTTAAAGTGGAAGGTGAGAGGCTCTTGCATGACAACCTAACGCAGCGCGGCCGCTCCGGTTCGACGCCATTAAGCCGCCGTCTTCGCCTTGCGCATCGCATCGACAAAGCGCGCGAACAGATAATGACTGTCGCGCGGGCCGGGTGACGCCTCCGGGTGATACTGCACCGAGAACACCGGCTTGCCCTTGAGCGCGATGCCGCAATTCGAACCGTCGAACAAAGACACATGCGTCTGCTCGACGCCCGCCGGCAGCGAGTTCTTGTCGAGCGCGAAGCCGTGGTTCATCGAGGTGATCTCGACCTTGCCGGTGGTCATGTCCTTGACCGGATGATTGGCGCCGTGATGGCCCTGATGCATTTTCATCGTCGTGCCGCCGAGCGCGATGCCGAGCATCTGGTGGCCGAGACAAATGCCGAAGGTCGGCGTGCCGCTGTCGACCAGCGACTTGATCACCGGCACGGCGTATTTGCCGGTCTCGGCCGGATCGCCCGGACCGTTCGACAGGAAAACGCCGTCGGGTTTCAGCGCCATGATCTCGTTGGCCGAGGTCGTCGCGGGCACGACCGTCACCTTGCAGCCGGCCGACGCCAGCAGGCGCAGGATGTTGCGCTTGATGCCGTAATCGACGGCGACGACATGAAATTCCGGGCTCGTCTGCCGGCCATAGCCCTTGCCCCAGGCCCACTCGGTTTCGTCCCAGGAGAAGCGCTGCGCCGATGTGACCATCGGCACCAGATCCATGCCGACCAGGCCGGGCCATTCGGCCGCCTGCTTCTTCAGCGCCGGCAGATCGAACTTGCCGTCGGCCGCATGTGCGATCACGGCATTGGGCATGCCCTTCTCGCGGATCAGCGCGGTCAGCGCGCGGGTGTCGATGCCGGCGAGGCCGACAATGCCGCGGGCCTTCAGCCATTCGTCGAGCGCGCGGGTGGCGCGGTAGTTCGACGGCGCGGTGATGTCGGTGCGCAGGATGACGCCGCAGGCGCCCGGCCGGGCCGCCATGTTCAGCGACTCGACGTCTTCCTCGTTAGTGCCGACATTGCCGATGTGCGGAAAGGTGAAGGTGATGATCTGCCCGGCATAGGACGGGTCGGTGAGGATTTCCTCGTATCCCGTCATCGCGGTGTTGAAGCACACTTCGCCGACCGCGCAGCCGGTCGCGCCCAGCCCGAAACCCTCCAGCACGGTGCCGTCGGCCAGCACCAAAAGTGCCGTGGCTTTGGGCTCGGCCCATTGCCCGGCGGCGTCTGATTTGGCAGCACTGGTTTTAGCCTGTGTCATGGGCTCTTACTTGCGTATTATAGAGAGAGAGGCAAGGGGTGGCCTAAGGCCGTCCCCGCATGAAAATGGCCTTGGAAATAAGGGAGCCCGCCATGACCGGACCGGCCGCGGAACGCTTAGAAAATTACCGTGAAGACGTCGCCGGTCGCGCCAATGTCGAGGATACCGCCGACCTCAAGGCCTATTACAAGGACCTCGAGAAATTCGAGGCGGCGGCGCTATGGACGGTGGCCAACAAGATCGAGCCCTGGGAGCCGAAATCCAGTTCCGTGCCGGTGCTGTGGCGTTACGAGGATTTGCGCGAGCCGGTGCTGCGCTCGATCGATCTGGTCGCGCCGGAGAAGGCCGGCCGCCGCGTCATCTATCTCAACAATCCCGGCCGGCAGGACGTCGCCGCCGCCTGCGGCTGGCTCTATTCCGGCTTGCAGGTGATGCGCGCCGGCGAGGTCGCATCGGCGCATATGCATTCGGCCTCGGCCCTGCGTTTCATCATGGAAGGCAAGGGCGCCTACACCGTCGTTGACGGCCACAAGATGACGCTCGGCGAAAACGACTTTGTCCTGACGCCAAACGGCTCGTGGCACGAGCACGGCGTCGATGCCTCCGGCACCGAATGCATCTGGCAGGACGGCCTCGACATTCCCTTGGTCAACGCGCTGGAAGCCAATTTCTACGCCGTGCATCCTGACCTCAAGCAGAAGGTGAGCTACGCTATCGACGACGCGACTTTGTCCTGGGGCGCACCCGGCCTGCAGCCGTCGTTGCACGATTGGCAGAAGCCCTATTCGCCGCTGCTCAAGTACGAATGGGCGCCGACCTACGAGGCGCTGTCGAAATTCGCTAAGGCGACCGACGGTTCGCCCTTTGACTGCGTCCTGATGAACTACGTCAATCCGCAGACCGGCGGCCCGGTGATGCAGACCATCGGCGCCTCGATGCAGATGCTCCGCCCCGGCGAAAAAACGCGCGCGCACCGCCACACCGGCTCGTCGATCTATCAATGCGCCAAGGGCGAGGGCTATTCGATCATCGCCGGCAAGCGCTTCGACTGGAAGAAGCGCGACATTTTCTGCGTGCCGGCCTGGGCCTTCCATGAGCACGGCAACAATTCGGCTTCCGAGGACGCCTGCCTGTTTTGTTTTAACGATTTACCGGTCATGAATGCGCTCGGCCTCTATCGCGAAGAGGCCTATGGCGAAAACGCCGGCCACCAGCCGGTCAAGTGAAAAGGATACGCAATGATCCGCGACGACATCAACAAGGCGCTGACCGAGGCGCAGAAGGCCAAGAACGAGCGCACCGTGTCGACCTTGCGCATGGTCAACTCTACCTTGAAGAACGCC
>CAITJJ010000298.1 GCA_903892675.1 uncultured Hyphomicrobiales bacterium
GGAGAACCTGTCGCTGCGCGTCCTGGTGCCGGCTTTCATGATCTCCGAGTTGAAGCGCGCCTTCGAGATCGGCTTTCTTCTGTTCCTGCCGTTTCTGATCATCGATCTGGTGGTGGCCTCGGTGCTGATGTCGATGGGCATGATGATGCTGCCACCGGTGGTGGTGTCATTGCCGTTCAAGCTGATCTTTTTCGTGCTGGTCGACGGCTGGAGCCTGGTCGCCGGATCGTTGATCCAGAGCTACGGCACCTGACCTGACTTCGCGCCCGTCATCTACATGCGGAACGCCGCACGCCTTGCGATCAACGGCGAACCGGGTGCCCCGCATTTATAGGATTGCAGCGCCAGTGACGCTATTGGGGCATAGCGGACAACGGTGGGCCTAGCCCCGAACGGGTTTGTCGACTTTGGACCCGACTGGGACATTGACTACCACAAGGCACAGAACGGTGTGGAAAAGACCATCGACTTCGGGGCCTGTCATTAGTATCTCACCGTCGCGAATACCCTGACGTTGGTGCCCGGCATCAATACCTCGTCCTTGGAATAAGATGCGCTGTTGCGGATGTCTCGATTGAGCAAATTCGTGCCGACGATGCCGATTGACGCTTCGGTAAGATCGTTTGCGCCGCGCTGCGCCGGCTTCCAGGTGTAGCTTACTTCCGCGCGCAGATCGTCGTAGCCGGCGGTCGTCGTCTCGGCGACGTTCGCGATGTTGTTCTGCGCGAAGGCGTGCAGCAGTTTCACGCGCGCGAGCCAGTTGGCGTCGCGCCAGTAGACGCCGCCGCCGAGCCGCACCGGCGGGATGCGCGGCACATTGCTGCCATCGGCGAAGGTCGCGCGCACCACATCAAATTGGTTCTCGATGCCGAACAAGCCACTGCCGAGCGGCGCGAGATCCCACTGACTCTGAAATTCGCCGCCGCGAAAGGTGGCGTCGGCCTGGGAATAAATCGCTTCATTGAGCTCGCCGCCCGGCGTGACGCAATCACCGGCCTCATCGCAATTGTTGCCGGTGAGGCGCCGATAGATGAAGCCCTTGAATTTGGTGTAGTAGACCGTGGCCTCGAAGCGGAATGGCCCTTTGGTCCGGCGCAAACCTGCTTCGAGCGACTGTGCCGCCTCGATGCCAAGATTTGTATTGCCCTTGTCGAAGGTTACGGTGGCGTCGTGCACGCCGCCGGAGAACAGTTCAGCGGGCTTGGGCGCTCGTTCGACATATTGCGCGGTGACACTGCCGACCAGATCGAGCGGCAGATCCTGAATGAGGCCGAGGCTGACGCTTTTCGGCGTGTAGCTGCGCGACGCGGGAGTCGATGTCAGAGTACCAAGATTGTCGAACGAGCGGCCGACGCCTGACAGGTTGACCTGTTCGACGCGGCCCGCGAGTTGCGCTTTGGTGTTGTCGCTGAATTTGAACTCGTTGAATATATAGCCGGCAATGCGGTTGTTGGTGTTGACGTCCCACAGGCCAATACCGTCCGGGCTCGGCGCGTTTAA
>CAITJJ010000299.1 GCA_903892675.1 uncultured Hyphomicrobiales bacterium
CAGCTGGCTGGCCAGACGCACATTCTGCCCGCGACGGCCGATCGCCAGCGACAGCTGGTTGTTGGTGTCGGGCACCACGACTTCGATGCGCTCGCGGTCCTCGTCGATCACGACCTTGGCGACTTCGGCAGGCGCCAGCGCGTTGACGACGAAAGTCGCGATATCAGCCGACCACGGGATGATGTCGATCTTCTCGCCCTGCAGTTCGTTCACGACTGCCTGCACGCGCGAACCGCGCATACCGACGCAGGCGCCGACCGGATCGACGCTGGAATCGCGCGAGATCACGGCGATCTTGGCGCGCGAACCGGGGTCACGGGCAACCGCCTTCACTTCGACGATGCCGTCATAGATTTCCGGCACTTCCTGGGCGAACAGCTTGGCGGTGAACTGCGGATGCGTACGCGACAGGAAAATCTGCGGGCCGCGCGGCTCCCGGCGCACGTCGTAGATATATGCGCGGATGCGATCGCCGTTGCGGAACACTTCGCGCGGCAGCATTTCGTCACGCCGCACGATGGCCTCGCCGCGGCCGAGATCGACCACCACGTTGCCGTATTCGACGCGCTTGACGACGCCGTTGACGATTTCGCCGATGCGATCCTTGTATTCGGCATATTGCCGGTCGCGTTCGGCTTCGCGAACCTTCTGCACGATGACCTGCTTGGCCGACTGCGCGGCGATGCGGCCGTATTCGAGCGGCGGCAGGGGATCGGCAATCGTGTCGCCGACCTGCGCCGCAGGGTGACGCTTGCGCGCGTCTTCAAGCGTGATCTGGTTCGACGAGTTCTCGACCGCCTCGGCGACCAGCATATGGCGCGACAGCCGCAGCTCGCCGGTTTTCGGTTCGATCTCGGCGTGCACGTCGGTCTCGGCGCCGTAGCGCGAGCGGGCCGCCTTGGCGATGGCGTCTTCCATCGCGGCGATGACGATGCCGCGGTCGATCGACTTCTCGCGGGCAACCGCATCGGCGATTTGCAACAGTTCGAGCCTGTTGGCGCTGACAGCCATAGCTCAGTCTCCTTCTCTCGTGTTTATCGCGTGGCGGCGAGTCCGGCCTTCTTGCCGGACCTGGTTTCGGATTTTCGACGCCGTTGTTCTTTCTTCGCTTCGCGCAACTCGCGCTTGGCGGCCTTTTCTGCACGCAAAGCCTGCGTCACCAATTCGTCGGTAAGCACCAGCTTGGCCTCGCCCATATCGGGGATCGGCAGCATGATCTCGGTATCCTGGCCTTCGGCCGCGTCATCCAGATGAAGCCTTGCGGCTTCGCCGTCGACACCGGCCAGAAGGCCGCGGAACCTTTTGCGGCCGGAAACCGGAATTTCCATCTCGATTTTCACCAGATGGCCGGCGAAATTCTCGAAATCGGATTTGCGCACCAGCGGCCGGTCGATGCCCGGCGAGGAGATTTCCAGCCGGTAGGCGCCGTCCATCGGCTCGTTGACGTCGAATACCGGTGACAGCGCTCGCGAAATGGTCTCGCAGTCCTCCACCGTCATGGTGCCATCGGGGCGCTCGGCCATGATCTGGATGGTCGCTCCTTCGGTGGCAGAAACCTTAATCCGAACAAGGCGATAGCCGAGTTGTTCGATGACCGGCTCGGCGATGGCGCAGACGCGCGCCGCCACGCCGGCCTCGACAATCAGTCGTGGCTCGGTCGCGTTTGGGGCAGCCGGAATGGCCGGTTCTGCCTGAAATGCCTCGCTTGCGGTCATGCTGTAACAAAAAAGAGCGGGCCCGGGGGGACCCACTCTCAAAACCCGTTGGTTATGAGGGTGTCTTTAGCGACAGGAGGAAATATAGCCGTTTTCCGCTTTCATGCAAGGGTTGAAGGCATTGGCGGGGCTAACCCTTCCTTCAGGATATGCCCATAAATTCAGGGCCTGTGCGCCCGGCCGGCGCATTACACAGGTGTTTGTGGGTTTTAGTATGGGTGCTCCCGCGTCACTCCTCCCGGAGCTGGAAGAAGTCGTCCAGCACGGCACGGCAGAAAAACGCGCCGAAACATTGCGCCGGATCACCGGGCTGTTTCTCGATGGCGCGATGCAGTTCAACGATCAACATGTCGCGCTATTCGACGACGTGATCGGCTGCCTGATTGCCGAGATCGAGGCCAAGGCGCTCGCCGAACTGGCGCGGCGCCTGGCGCCGGTGCCGAATGCGCCCGCCGGCGTCGTGTTCAAGCTCGCCAGCAACGACGATATCGACGTCGCCGGGCCGGTGCTCAAGGCCGGTCGCATCGCCGATCCCGATTTGATGACCTTGGCCGAAACCAAAAGCCAGGCGCATCTGCTGGCGCTATCGGCGCGGCCGGGCCTCAACGAGGCGCTGTCCGATATTCTGGTAACGCGCGGCGACCGCGACGTGGCACACACTTTGGCGACCAATCACGCGGCGAAACTGTCGGAGGGCGCGTTCACGAACCTGGTCAAGCGCGCCGAGCAGGATGGCGTGCTGGCCGAGAAGGTCGGCCAGCGCACCGATATTCCGCCGCGCCTGTTCCGCCAGCTTCTCATGCAGGCAAGCGAGGTCGTGCAAAAGCGCTTGCTGGCGGCCGCCAAACCGGAGACGCAGGCCGAAATCCGTAAAGTTCTGGCCAAGGTCACCGACGAAGTCGGCGCCAAGGCCGCGCCGCGTAATTACACCGCAGCATTGGCCGCAGTGCGCGCGCTGCACAAGGAACGCAAACTGACCGAGGCCGACATCGCGGCTTATGCCGAGGGCGGCAAATACGAAGAGACTATCGCCGCGCTGGCTACTTTATGCGCCGTGCCGGTCGAGGTCGTCGACCGCCTGATGAACGGCGAGCGCGCCGATCCCGTGCTGATTCTGGCGCGCTCGGCGAATTTCGGCTGGCCGACAGTGAAGGCGGTGATTTGCGCGCGCCCCGGACCGAAGCCGACCGGCCAGGTGATCGACGCGGCGTTCGAGAATTTCGAACGGCTGACGGCGGCGACCGCGCAGCGTGTCGTCCGCTTCTGGCAGGTGCGCCAGGGCACGGGCGAGTAAACCTTTGAAATGCGCATGATCTTGTCCGACCTTCCTTCGCCCGCCGAAGCGGGCTTCGCGAAGGCGGGAAACTGGTTCCCACTTTTCGGGATCATGCGCGCCGCTTGAAAATAAAATAATTCGGCGTGCGGCCTTCGCGGATGGCTTTCGCCTCGTAGCGCGTGCGCGACCAGCCATCCCATGCTTTCCGCCAATCGTCGGCGATTTCAGCGGTCCAGACAAAATCGGGCGAGCGCATGATGCGCGCCAGCGCGTATGAACCATAGCTGGCAATGTCGGTGGCGAAGCGCAGTTCGCCGCCCGGCTTCAAGATGCGCGCCAGCCGCACCAAGGTGTCGTCCTGGATGAAGCGGCGCTTCCATTGCCGCCGCTTCGGCCACGGGTCGGGATACAAGAGATCAATGCGCGCGAAGACGCCGGCGGGCAGCCAGTCGATCAGGTCGCTGGCATCGCCGTGATGCAGCCGCACGTTTTCAAGATCGTTGTCGTCGATGGCGACCAAAGCCTTGCCGATGGCATTGAGAAAGCCGTCGGCGCCGATAAAGCCCGCTTCTGGATGCACCAAAGCCTGCGCGATCAGATGCTCGCCGCCCCCGAAGCCGATTTCCAGACGCAGAATGTCAGGCTCGGTTGGAAACAGGCTCTTGAGATCGGCAGGCGCCGGCTTGCTGAAATCGAAAGCCAGCCTCGGCAGCAAGTCTTCAAACAGCTCGATCTGCCGCGCGCGCAGCGGGTGGCCCTTCTTGCGGCCGAAGAATGCGCGCTGCGAGGAGTCGTTGCTGTCGTGATGTTCGTTCATAAGTGCTCCGTCATGCCCGGCCTTGTGCCTGGCATCCACGTTTTTCCTTTTCCGCACTCAAGCAAGACGTGGATGGCCGGGACATAGGCGTTTTTAACGCCGTTCTTCAAACGGCTATGCCCCGGTCATGACGGCTACGCAAAAGAAAATGGCCAGACGTGAGCCTGGCCATTTTCAAAGAAAATAGCTTCAAGAGTTTATTTAAACGCCGCCTTGATCTGCGCGGCCAAGTCGGTCTTCTCCCAGGAGAAGCCGCCATCCTTGTCCGGTGCGCGGCCAAAGTGGCCGTAGGCCGCGGTGCGGCGGTAGATCGGCTTGTTCAGTTTAAGCGTGCGGCGGATGTTGGTCGGGGTCAGACGGAAGAGCTGCGGCAGCAGCTTTTCGAGCTTCTTCTCATCGACCTGGCCGGTGCCGTGCAGATCGACCAGAACCGACATCGGATCGGCGACGCCGATCGCGTAGGCGACCTGAATGGTGCAGCGTTCGGCGGCGCCGGACGCGACAACGTTCTTGGCGAGATAGCGGGTGGCGTAAGCGGCCGAGCGGTCGACCTTTGTCGGATCCTTGCCGGAAAACGCGCCGCCGCCATGCGGCGCATAACCGCCGTAGGTGTCGACGATGATCTTGCGGCCGGTCAGGCCGCAATCGCCGTCCGGACCGCCGATGACGAAGTTGCCGGTCGGATTGACCAGGAAGTCGGCGGACTTGGCCGGCATCCAGCCTTTCGGCAGCGCCGCGGTCACGGTCGACTCGATCATGTCCTTGACCA
>CAITJJ010000300.1 GCA_903892675.1 uncultured Hyphomicrobiales bacterium
GAAGGCGACCGCTTCATCGAGATCTGGAATCTCGTCTTCATGCAATACGAGCAGCTCGCCGGCGGCAAACGCCTCGATCTGCCGCGGCCGTCGATCGACACCGGCATGGGGCTCGAGCGTATCGCCGCGGTGATGCAGGGCACGCACGACAATTATTCGATCGATCTGTTCAGGACATTGATCCAGGCGATCGCCGATTTCACCAAGGTGCCGGCCGGCGGCGCGCAGAAGGCGTCGCACCGCGTCATCGCCGATCACCTGCGCGCGTCCTCGTTCCTGATCGCCGACGGCGTGCTGCCGTCGAACGAAGGCCGCGGCTATGTGCTGCGCCGGATCATGCGCCGCGCCATGCGCCACGCCGAGCTGTTGGGCGCGAAAGAGCCGCTGATGTGGAAACTGGTGCCGTCGCTGACGCGCGAAATGGGCCAGGCCTATCCGGAACTGATCCGCGCCGAGGCGCTGATCACGGAAACGCTGAAGCTGGAAGAAAGCAAGTTCCGCAATACGCTGGAGCGAGGCCTCGCCATCCTCGATGACAAGAGCAGGACGCTCAAGCAAGGCGACATGTTCGACGGCGACACGGCGTTTACGCTCTACGACACCTACGGCTTCCCGCTCGACCTGACGCAGGATGCGCTGCGCTCGCGCGGCATTTCGGTCGATCTCGCTTCCTTCACCGACGCGATGGAGCGCCAGCGCGCCAAGGCGCGCGAGAACTGGAAGGGCTCGGGCGACGCCGCGCAGGAGGCGATCTGGTTTTCGCTGCGCGAGAAGTTGGGGGCCACCGAATTCCTTGGCTACGAGACCGAGAGCGCCGAGGGCATCGTCACCGCGCTGGTGCGTGACGGCAAGGAAGTCACTGAGCTGAAGAAAGGCGACAGCGGCGCCGTCGTCGTCAACCAGACGCCGTTCTACGGCGAGAGCGGCGGCCAGGTCGGTGACGCCGGCGAGATGCGCCGCGAGGGCGTGCGGCTGAGCGTCACCAATACGCAGAAAAAGGGCGGCGATCTTTTTGTCCATGCGGTCACGGTGAACGAAGGCGCGCTCAAGGTCGGCGATCCGCTGCTGCTGGAAGTCGATCACGCGCGCCGCGGCGCCATCCGGCAGAATCATTCGGCGACGCATTTGCTGCATGAGGCGCTGCGCCAGGTACTCGGCGATCACGTCGCGCAGAAGGGCTCGATGGTTTCGCCCGACCGCCTGCGTTTCGACTTCTCGCATCCCAAGCCGGTGACGCCGGAAGAACTCGCCCGCGTCGAGGACATCGCCAACGATATCGTGTTGCAGAATTCGGCCGTGACGACGCGGCTGATGGCGCTCGACGATGCGCGCGCCTCCGGCGCACGCGCTTTGTTCGGGGAAAAGTATGGCGACGAAGTACGCGTTGTCGCCATGGGAGAAGGATCGGGCAACGCGCTCGGCTGGTCGGTCG
This sequence comes from uncultured Hyphomicrobiales bacterium, assembly GCA_903892675.1. Classification (GTDB taxonomy): domain Bacteria; phylum Pseudomonadota; class Alphaproteobacteria; order Rhizobiales; family Xanthobacteraceae; genus Pseudolabrys. The sequence goes on from CAITJJ010000300.1 coordinate 1,433, forward strand.
AATTGTGCGGCGGCACGCATGTGAAGCGCACCGGCGATATCGGGCTGATCACAGGGCTTGCCGATTCAGGCGTAGCCTCCGGCGTGCGGCGTCTCGAAGCGCTCACCGGCACGGTGGCGCGCCGCGCCGTCAACAAGCAGTTGCAGACGGTAAAGGCCGTCGCCGCTGAACTGAAAGCGCCGCTTGACGAGATGCCGGCGCGCGTTGCCGCGCTCCTCGACGAGCGCAAAAAGATGGAGCGCGAACTGGCCGACGCCAGGAAGAAAATTGCCATGGGCGTGGGATTGGGCGGCGGCGGTGGCTCCGCCAATGGCGCGGTGAGCGATGTGCGCAATATCGGCAATATCAAGCTGATTGCGCGGGTCGTTACCGGCATCGACATCAAGGAATTGAAGAGCCTGGCAGACGAAGGCAAGAAGCAGCTCGGCTCCGGCGTTGTTGCGCTGGTCGCCACCAGCGAGGACGGCAAGGGCTCGATCGTCGTTGGCGTCACCGCCGATCTGACCGCGCGCTTTTCCGCCGTGGACCTGGTGCGCAAGGCCTCCGAGGTGCTCGGCGGCAAAGGCGGCGGCGGCAAGCCCGACATGGCGCAGGCCGGCGGCCCTGACGGCGCCAAAGCCGGCGACGCGCTCAAGGCGATCGAGGCGGCGCTCGGCGCGTGAACGCGGACACGCCGTCCGGTATTGCCGTGACGCGCTGCGCCGACGACAGCCGGCGCGGCGACATCCTCGCGCTGGTGCATGAAGCCTTTGGCGGGCTCTCGCCCCCGTCTGGCGCGCTCAATGAAACGATCGACGACGTCGCCGCGCGTTTTGCCGCCGGGCCGGTGCTGATCGTCGAGGCAGGCGGTGAACTCATTGGCAGCGTCTATGGCGCCGTCAAGGAAGGCGGCCTCTACTTAACTCGCATGGCGGTGCGGCCGGACTGGCAAAAGTGCGGAGTCGGCCGCGCGCTGCTCAAGGCGGCGGACGGCGAGGCGCTAACGCGGGGCTTGCGCAAACTGACCCTGCGCGTGCGCATCAACCTGCCGGCAAACCGGGCCTATTTCGAGCGCGCCGGCTTTACCGTCACCGGGCAGGGCCAGGACCTGGGCCGGTCGCCTTACGAGACCATGGAAAGGCCGCTCGGCGTCCCGGTTGCTTGATCGAGCGCAAGCCGCTCTTGCGACGCTGGTATATCCTGCTCCCGGACGAATCGAGCAACGGGGCCGCATGGCACGTCAATCCATCAAAGATCTGCGCCGGCGCGCCTATATCGCCCTCGAGCAAGGCCCGGTCGGCGAGCGGCTCGGCGTTCTCATCGACCGGCTGCTGCTCAGCCTGATCGTGGTCAACCTGATCGCCGTCGCGCTCGAATCGGTGCCGGCACTGAACGCGCGCTACGGCGTGGTGTTCGAAGCCATCGAATATGTTTCACTGGTGGTTTTCACCGCCGACTATGTATTGCGGCTGTGGGCCGCGGTGGAGCACGGCCCGCACCGTCATCTCAGTGCGACGCGGGCGCGGCTGAAATACGCGCTGAGCCCGGCCGGCATCGTCGATCTTCTGGCGGTGCTGCCGTTCTGGTTCGCGGCGCTGCTGCCGCTCGACCTGCGCTATATGCTGGTGTTCCGCATGGTGCGCTTCTTCAAGATCGCGCGCTATTCGCCGGCGATGCGGTCGCTGCTCGACGTGCTGTACGACGAACGCCGCGCGCTGTTCGGCTGTCTGGTCATCACGCTCGGCACCGCGCTGGTCGCGGCCGCGATGATGCATCTCGCGGAAGCCACGGCGCAGCCTGACAAGCTCGGCACCATTCCCGACGCGCTGTGGTGGTCGATCGTCACTATCGGCACGATCGGCTATGGCGACGTCGTGCCGGTGACCGCGCTCGGCAAGCTGATCGCCACCGCGACGATTTTCGTCGGCTTGATTCTGATGGCGCTGCCGATCGGCATCATTGCGAACGCCTTCGCCGAGCAGATCCACCGCCGCGATTTCATCGTCACCTGGGGCATGATCGCGCGCGTGCCGCTTTTCGCCGAACTCGACGCCGCCGAGATCGCCGACATCATGAAACTGTTGCGCGCCCAGCTGGTCGAGGAGGGCGAGGTGATCGTGCGCGAGGGCGACCATGCGCATTCGATGTATTTCATCGCCGCCGGCAGCGTCGAAGTACATCTCGACAAAAAACGGATGCGGCTCGAGACCGGGCAATTCTTCGGCGAGGTCGCGGTACTGAAAAAGGAACGCCGCTCGGCGACCGCGGTGGCGCTGACGCGCACCAACCTCTTGGCGCTGGCGGCGCAGGACCTGCACGCGCTGATGAAGCGCGACAAGCGCATCGACGCCCGCATCAAGGACGTGGTCGAGAAACGGACGGGGCACCGGGTAGCGGCGAAGTCCGGCAAGAGCGACGAAGCGTGATGCCGCGTTACAAATAAAAGGACCGGGGAATGGCCCTTTTCGTGTTCGTTCGGCTTTTTGGCGCTTACGCCATCGCCTTTTTCAGGTTTTCGTCGACCTTATCGAGGAAGCCGGTGGTCGACAGCCAGCCTTGTTCGGCGCCGACGAGCAGCGCGAGATCCTTGGTCATGAATCCGGACTCGACCGTGTCGATGCAGACTTTCTCCAGCGTGGCGGAGAATTTCGCCAGCGCATCGTTGCCGTCGAGCTTGGCGCGGTGCGCAAGGCCGCGGGTCCAGGCAAAGATCGACGCGATCGAATTGGTCGAGGTCTGCTCGCCTCTTTGATGCTGGCGGTAATGGCGGGTGACGGTGCCGTGCGCGGCTTCCGCTTCGACCACCTTGCCGTCGGGCGTCAGCAGTACCGAGGTCATCAGGCCGAGCGAGCCGAAGCCTTGCGCCACGGTGTCGGACTGCACGTCGCCGTCATAGTTCTTGCAGGCCCAGACATAGCCGCCCGACCACTTCAGCGACGACGCGACCATGTCGTCGATCAGCCGGTGTTCGTAAGTGATCTTCTTCTCAATAAACTTGTCCTTGAACTCCTCATCGAAGACCTGCTGGAACAGCTCCATGAAGCGGCCGTCATATTGCTTCAGGATGGTATTATTGGTCGAGAGATACAGCGGATAGCCGCGATCGAACGAATAATTCATCGAGGCGCGGGCGAAGTCGCGGATCGAGTCGTCGAGATTGTACATCGCCATGGTGACGCCGGAGGACGGCGCCTTGAACACTTCGCGCTCGATCACCTGGCCGTCGCTGCCGGTGAATTTGATCGAGATGGTGCCAGCCCCGGGAAACTTGAAATCGGTGGCGCGGTACTGATCGCCATAGGCGTGGCGGCCAATAATGATCGGTTTGGTCCAGCCCGGCACCAGGCGCGGCACGTTCTTGCAGATGATCGGTTCGCGGAAGATGGTGCCGCCGAGGATGTTGCGGATGGTGCCGTTCGGCGAGCGCCACATTTCCTTGAGCTTGAACTCCTTCACGCGGCCTTCGTCCGGC
>CAITJJ010000301.1 GCA_903892675.1 uncultured Hyphomicrobiales bacterium
CATTTTCCGCGCCGACATCGGCGACAAGGACAAGATCGCCGCGCGCACCAAGGAATACGAGGACCGCTTCCTGTCGCCCTTCGTCGCCGCCGAGCGCGGCTATATCGACGACGTCATCATGCCGCACGCGACGCGCAAGCGTATCGCCCGCGCGCTCGCGATGCTGCGTAACAAGCACGTCGAGGTGCCGCGTCGGAAGCACGATAATTTGCCGGTGTAGTTCTTTCTTTCCCTCTCCCCTTCGTGGGATAGGGTGGCGAGCGTTGTAAACGCGAGCCGGGCGAGGGGGCGTCTTATTTCGCCGTCATGGCCGGACTTGTTCCGGCCATCCACGTCTTCCATAATATTAGAAATATGGGAGGGTATGATGGTCGTTCTCGATACATCGCGCGTGACACTCGTCAAACCTGGCCAGACCTATGTCGGCAAGCAGGGCATCACCTATGGCGCTGGCGCGTCCGCCGAAACGGTCGGCGCCAGAAACATCTGCATGAACATCATGCCGATGCCGCCCGGCGCGCGCGCCAAGGCGCATCATCACCAAGGCATCGAGACCATCGCCTATATGCTGACTGGCGAATGCTATGTCTATTATGGCGATGCTCTTGAACATCGTGTGCTGGTGCGCGCCGGCGAGCAATCTTTCGTGCCGGCCGATCTGGCGCATGCGCCCTGCAACGAAAGCGGCGCGCCGTGCACCTGGATCGTCGTGCATTCGTCCGGCAGCGATCAGGAAGGCATCGTGATGTTGCCGGAGCTGGACAAGGCACTGGCGGAGAGGGTGGGGGCGTAGGCGCTAGCCGTCTGACCCGCGCGCGGGCGATGTTGAAAACAAGCGCGTCGAGGTACCGGCGCGCAAATACGATAATTTGGCGGTTTGATAGAACAGCGCTCTGTGCCTACCGATTGATTTATAGGATAAGTGAAAAGATTGTATATTAAGTTATTAGAAATTAATTGGCCGAATACGATATGCGAAATGCCCAATACGAGCTTTTCAATTGTTATCATGTTTTGACCGTGTCGGTGACGGCGGGGCCTAAAGAAATTAAATCCGCATGGCGAGCCGCTAGTATGAAAGCACATCCCGATCGGGGTGGGTCTAACGAGGCGCAACAGCCCGTAGGGCGGATTAGCGAAGCGTAGTCCGCCATTGTCTTTCGCCGGCGCAATACGCTTCGCTATTGCGCCCTACGAAGCTTTACTTCGGATCGCTGGTTTGGCGATCTGCCTTCGAGTCCGGCGCATCTTTCAAATGTTCTATGATCGACAGCCGCGCGACCTCCTCGACGGAAATGCCCATCGCCTTGGCTTTCGCTTCAATAAGCCGCATGAGATCGTCGTCGATGTCTGTAATCAAAAGGTCCTGCATGTTCGGCTCCTCGGCTGCAACCTACCAAAATCGCAACCGTCGGTAAAATAGCTGTTGACTCTATTCTTAGCCTATATAATCCTATTCCCGTTCCACCCACATGAGGGGCGCTGTCATGAGGCGTCGTGAAGGCGGGGTGGGATGCGGCGCCTGCGGGCTGGTTTCGCAAACCGGCACTCGGGAGGCCTCGGGTAGCCGTCCGGGCCCACTACGGGGCTCTGCCTTTGATGGCTGGACGCGGTGCGGATGAAGGCTGGCGAAAGCCGGCCGGATGAGGGGAGCCATGAGGCTCCCGTCCGCACCCGGAAGCACGACCCCGGGGACAGAAAAGCCGCACTGGCGCGCCGAGAGGCGCCGCGCGTTCGCCAATGAACGCGCGCACTTGTTAAAAGGCTGCGCCCTTCGGCGCGCCATTCCCTCATCTTTGAGGGATCAAGGGAAAGACAGGCGTACCCGGCGCCTCACAAACAACACGGGCGATGATGCATGTCCGCCGTTTAAATATGTCCGCTGTTTGAAAATTGTATCGGGACGGTCCGCGCGAATGTTCGCCAAATGCCCCGCGCTTGCCTATGCTGGCTGCTTCTCTGGGAGGAGACAAAAGCCATGACCAAAAATATGATCAGGAAAACTATAGCCGCCGCCGCGCTCGCCACGCTCATGTTCGGCAGCGCCGCTTACGCGCAGCAGAATCCGCCGGTGTCGCCGTCGCCGGTCAAGCGCACCATGATCGGCAAGACCGAGGTGCCGAACTCGAATTTCGAGGTCATCTCGGCTGCGGTCGAGATCGCGCCGGGCTTCAAGGCCGGCCGGCATTTCCATCCAGGCAGCGTGCAAGTGCAGGTCACCGAAGGCGAGTTCTGGATCGCCATCGATGGCCAGCCGGAGAAGACGTATACTGCGGGTCAGACTTTCGAACTGCCGTCAAAGGTCATTCACAACGAAGGCGCGCTCGGCGACAAGCCGATGAAGCTCATCGCCGTCTATGTCGTCGAGAAAGGCCAGCCTCTGGTCAACCCGGTGAAGTAGAAGGCCAAGGCCGCAGATCGGATGATGACGCCGCCTGCGCAACAGAAAAAAGCCCCCGGCGCGTCGCCGGAGGCTTTCGTCATGTCCCGGCGCTGTCAGTGCAATCAGGCGTGCGCGACCGGCACGATCAGCCGGGCAAAGCCCTTCTCATGGGCCAAAGTTTCGCGCCAAGCCTGGATCGCCAGCGCGGCCGAAGCAACACCCCAGAACACCAGATACTCGATGCCGCCGAAATTCCACATCCAGATCATTCCCTTGGCGGTCACGGTGCCATAGACGGCAAGCGCCATGGTGCCAGCCGACATGAAGCCGACATAGCGGGTGTAGAGATTGAAGGTGAGCCCGATGGCGCACAGGGTTTCGGTCAGGATCGCCAGCGACACCCAGAACAGCGGCGGCTCGAAGCCCATTTTGGCAAAGGCGGCGAGCGAGCCGGCGAAGCCGGTCACCTTGAACAGGATATGCGGCACATAGAACAGTCCGGCCATCATCCGGACGGCAACGGCGGGGTTGGTGATATCGAAATCATTTTTGGACGGGAGCATGACACGGATCCTTTTGCGATTGATTGGCAAAGGCAATGTCACGCCGTTCACGCGGCTGCGCGTTGACCTAAATCAACCGTGGCGCGCGGGCACAAGGATGTGCCCGCACGCCTTTGGCTCAACCCTTCAGGCTCGAATAGACCACGCGCATGAAGTTCTTCGACATCTGTTCGTTGACGGCGAGCTTGGCGTCGAAGTCGGCATAGGGCTTGGCGGCATAAACGTCGTCAAGGCTCTTGCCCTCGGCGATCAGTTTTTCCATGCGGTCGCGCGCGGTCATCAGCATGGCGCGGTATTCGACGAGTTGCGCCTTGCTGGAAACCGGACCGTGGCCGGGCACGACCTTGGTGGTGTCGTTGCTGAGCGCGATATAGGTGTCGACCGCCGCGATCATGCCTTTGACGCTGCCGCCATTGAGATAGTCGATGTTGGGATAGCGGCCGAGCGAGACGACGTCGCCGGTCGACAGCACATTGGCGTCGGCGAAATAGATGTAGGTGTCGCCGCCGGTATGCGAATTGGCGGTGTGCTTGAGCTGCGCGGCGCGGCCCTTGACGTCGACCGTCATCGTGTCGGTGTAGGTTTTGGCCGGCAGCGCGGCGCCGGTTGCCGGCGCCACAGGCTGCATCGAAATATTGTTGGTACCGCCCTTGGCCATGATGTCGCGCAGATTGGCATGCGCGACGACAACCGCGCCGTCGGCGGTAAAGGCCGCGTTGCCGCCGACATGGTCGCCATGATGATGGGTGTTGACGAGGAACTTGATCGGCTGCGGCGACACCGCGGCGATCGCGGCCTTGAGCTTGTCGTGCATCGGCGCGAACTGTCCGTCGACCATGATGACGCCGTCGTCGCCGGCGGCGACTGTGACATTGCCGCCCTGGCCTTCGAGCATATAGGTGCGGTTGCCGAGATCGGTGGTCTTCACCTCGATCTTCGACCAGTCGGGTCCGACCGGCGGACCGGCTGGCTGCTGGGCGAGCGCCGCGCCGGACATCAACAAAGCCGCCGCCGTCGCCAGTGCGATCCTGATCATGGCATCCTCCCTGTTGGCGGCTTGATGTGTGCTTTGCGCACTTTGCCGCCGCTTGTTATCGCCCGACCGGGTCTTCCGGTCCATCAGGTAAAACGACGCAGCGCGGTGAATATTCCCGCCCGATACCGGGTTATTTCCAGCCAGTCTGCTAGCGTCCGGCAACCGGAATCAACTTCGCGCATCGGACGCGGCCGGGCAGGGAGGTTTGACGGATGATGCGCTGGCTTAAAGTGGCGGCCGTGCTGACGGCGTTTGTTTTCGGCGCGAAGGCGCAAGCTCAGGCGCCCGCTCCAGGCGATTATCCCAACCGCGCCGTGCACATTGTCGTTGGCTTCGTGCCGGGCTCCTCGACGGATCTGGTGGCGCGGCTGATGGCGAATGAATGGAGCCGACAGTTCGGCCAGCAATTCGTCGTTGAGAACCGGCCTGGTGCTGCCTCGGCCATCGCCGCCGAGGCGGTCGCCCGCGCGGCCAAGGATGGCTACACCCTTATGGCCGGCGGCGGCGTCAATATCAGCACCGGCCTGCTCAACGCCAAGCAGAGCTTCGACATGGAGCGCGACTTTTTGCCGGTCATCATGGTTGCCGGCCAGCCGATGATTCTGGCGGTGCATCCCTCGCTCAATGTCAAAAGCGTCGCCGAGCTGATCGCGCTGGCCAAATCGAAACCCGGCGAATTGTCCTACGGCTCGACCGGCGTCGGCGCCACGCCGCATCTGCTGACTGAATTATTCTCGCTGCGCACCGGCATCAAGATGGTGCATGTGCCGTATCAGGGCTCGCCGCAGGCAACCACCGATCTCCTGGCCGGCCGCGTGCAACTGATGTTCTCGCCGGCGGCGGCGGTGCTGCCGCACATTGCCTCCGGCGCGTTGAAGGCGCTGGCGACCTCGACGGCGACGCGCTCGTCGG
>CAITJJ010000302.1 GCA_903892675.1 uncultured Hyphomicrobiales bacterium
CAGGCCAAGGCCTCGTCGAGATCGTAGCGGCCGTTGACGTCGACGCACAAATTCTCGCCTTTGCCGCCGACCACTTTCAGTGCCGCCTCGATGCGCTTGATGTCGTCCTTCAGCGGCACGCCGCCGATTTTCATCTTGACGGTCGAATAGCCGAGATCGAGATAATGCTTCATCTCGGTCTCGAGACCGTCAATGTCCTTGTCGGGATAGTAATAGCCGCCGGCGGCATAGACCCACGCCGTCTTGTCGGCGACGCCGCCATTGTAGCGGTCGGCCAGCATGCGCCACAGCGGCACGCCTTCGGCTTTTGACACGGCATCCCACAAAGCCATGTCGAGCACGCCGACCGCGACCGAGCGCTCGCCATGGCCACCGGGCTTCTCGTTCTTCATCATCGCCGCCCAGGCCTTGCCGGGATCGATCAGGCCGCGCGCATCCTGAATGCTCTCAGGCTGAGCGTCGCGCAGGCGCGGAATGAAGCGTTCATGCAGCAGACCCTGCGGCGCATAGCGGCCGTTCGAATTGAAGCCGAAGCCGACGACGGGCCTGCCGTCCTTCACCACGTCGGTGAAGATCGCCACCACGCTCGCGGTCATCGTCGAGAAGTCGATATAGGCGTTGGCAATTTTCGACGAGATCGGCACGACGATGTCGCGGATGGCGGTAATACGCATGGCGGCCTCACATTGACTTGGCGCTCACCCTTAAACCGGGATTCGAACCACTTCCAGCGCCATTTGTCGCAGTTGCCGCGTTGTCGCATGGCTGCTAGCCAACGCCGATGAGTATTCTCAGGCCCATCCTCGCCGCAGCCACCTTGCTGCTGAGCCCTTCCGCCGCGCAGGCGGCGACGCTCGACGGCGCGCAGATGAACTGGCCGTGGGCGCTGCCTTTTGCCGGTATCCTGCTGTCGATCGCGCTGTGCCCGTTGCTGGTTCCAAAAATCTGGCACGGCCATTACGGCAAGATCGCGTTCGGCTGGGCGGCCGTGACGCTTGTCGCCATCGCTGCCTTCTTCGGCGCGCCGGCCGCGCTCGCCGCCTTCGTGCATGCCGCGCTCGCGGAATATATGAGCTTCATTATTGTATTGTTCTCGCTCTATGTCGTCGCCGGCGGCATTCTCGTCACCGGCACCCTGCGCGGCACGCCAGCGACCAACGTCGCCATCCTCGCTTTCGGCACAGCCATCGCCAGCGTCGTCGGCACCACCGGCGCGTCGATGATCCTGATCCGGCCGCTGATCCGCGCCAATGCCGACCGCGCGGGCAACGCCCATGTCGTCGTGTTCTTTATTTTTCTCGTCGCCAATATCGGCGGCGCGCTGTCGCCGCTCGGCGATCCGCCGCTGTTCGTCGGCTTCCTGCGCGGCGTCGATTTCACCTGGACCGCTCAACATCTCTGGATGCAAACCGGTATCGTGGCCGTGCTGGTTCTGGCCATTTTCTTTGCACTCGACACTTATAAATTCCGCGCCGACGTGCCGCCCCTAGCAAAGCAACCCGCGGTCGCCCTTGCCGTTCGCGGCCGCCGCAACATTTTCCTGATCTTGCTGATCGTCGCGGCGATCCTGCTGTCGGCCGCCTGGCAACCGGGTATCGCCTTCGATGTCTACGGCACTCACGTCGAATTGCAGAATCTCGCGCGCGACCTTGCGCTCGTCGTCATCGCGCTCGCTTCAATGTGGCTGACGCCCGAGGAACACCGCGCCGCCAACGGCTTCACCTTCGAGCCGATCCGCGAAGTCGCCATCCTGTTCGCCGGCATTTTCATCGCCATCATCCCGGTGCTGGCAATGTTGCAGGCCGGGTCAGACGGCACCTTCGCTTTCCTGCTCAAGGCCGTCACCGCCAAAGACGGCACGCCGCACGAGGCCGCCTATTTCTGGCTGACTGGCGCCTTGTCCGGCTTCCTCGACAACGCGCCGACTTACCTCGTGTTCTTTGAACTCGCCTCCGGCGAAGCCAAAGAATTGATGGGCCCTTTGTCAGGCACTTTGGCGGCGATCTCGATGGGCGCGGTCTATATGGGCGCGCTCAGCTACATCGGCAACGCGCCGAACCTGATGATCTACGCCATCGCCACTGAACAGGGCGTGCGAATGCCGAGCTTTTTCGCCTACGTGATGTGGGCCGCCTGCGTCTTGGTGCCACTGTTCCTGTTGCTGACGCTGCTGCCAATCTCACCGATCCTCAAACCGTTCTGAAATTTTCAAGCCTCACCCGCCAAGACCGCGACGGCCTCGATTTCGAACAGCGCGCCGGGCCGCGCCAGCGCCGGAATGGCAATGGTGGTCGAGGCTGGCGGCGCCTTGGTGTTGAGAAACGTATCGCGCACCTCGCGGAAGATGCCGATGTGCGAAATGTCCGTCAGGTAATTGTTGATCTTCACCACGTCATTGAAAGTCGCGCCGACCGATGCCAGTGCAAGGCCGAGATTTTCGAAAGCCTGCGTGCACTGGGCGCGAAAGTCGCCCGGCTTGCCTACGAGATTGTTGTCGATGTCGAGGCCGAGCTGGCCCGCGAGATAGACGGTGCGGCCGGGCCCGGTGGCTTCCACCACGTAGGTGTAGCCCGGCGGCTTGGCCAGGGTCGTCGGATTGAGATGCCGGATTTTCGTCATCGTTTGCTTCCCCCTTTGTTCGCGCCGGCAGGCGCATTGGATGCGACTCTACAGCGCGCGCCGCCGGCTTTATAGGCCCCGGCCTTGACTCGCTTTCCTCATTGCCGGAGTTTCACCGCCTGGGGTGCAGAGAGCCGTCGGCGATCAAGTCTGGGGCCCCGCGATTTCGGGGGATTCGCCTATGACCGCACAAGCGGCGTCGCACGTCTTTTTCGGTCTCAACCCGATGTGGGTCTCGACCTGCATCCTGGCTGTCACCTACGCCATCATCATGTCGGAACAGGTCAACCGCGCCATCATCGCGCTGATCGGCGCCGGCCTGATGATCGTCGTCGGCGTGATGGATCAGGAAGAGGCGATCAAGGGCATCGACTGGAACACCATCGGCCTTTTGACCGGCATGATGATCCTGGTGTCGGTGTCCCGCCGCTCCGGCATGTTCCAGTATCTCGCCATCTGGTCGGCGCAGGCGGCCAAAGCGCACCCCGCCGGCATCCTGTTCATCCTGCAGATCACCACCGCCGTGCTGTCGGCGTTTCTCGACAACGTCACGACCGTGCTGCTGGTCGTCCCGGTCACGATGGCGATCAGCACAACGCTGAAAGTGCCGGCCTACCCTTATTTGTTTGCGGAAATCTTTGCCTCCAACATCGGCGGCACCGCGACCTTGATCGGAGACCCTCCGAACATTCTGATTGGCTCGCAAGTCGGGCTGACCTTCAACGATTTCGTCTTTCACCTGACGCCGGTCATCGTCATCGTCATGGTGGTTCAGGCGATCATGATCCATTTGTTGTGGGGCAAGGCATTACGTTCGACCGTCGAGGCGCAGGCCGCAGTGATGGCGATGAAGGCGATAGATGCCATTGAGGACTGGACTTTGCTCAAGCAGGCTCTCGTGGTGTTGACCCTGGTAATGATCGGTTTCGTGCTGGCGCGGCCGCTGCACCTGGAGCCCGCCACCATCGCCATGCTCGGCGCCGCCGTCCTGATGCTGCTCGACAACTGGGAACACCATAGCGAAAAAGCCGCGCACAATATTCACCAGACCTTCGGCGACGTCGAGTGGATCACCATCTTCTTCTTCGTCGGCTTGTTCGTCGTGGTGCATGGCGTCGATGTCGGTGGCTTGCTCAATTTGCTCGCCAGCAAGCTGGTGGCGGCCACCGGCGGTAACCTGGCCCATGCCGGCTTTGCGATCCTGTGGGCGTCGGCGATCCTCTCGGCCATCGTCGACAACATCCCGTTCGTCGCCACCATGATCCCGCTGATCAAGAACATGGCGCCGTCCTTCGGCGGCGCGGATCACATTCAGCCGCTGTGGTGGTGCCTGTCGCTCGGCGCCTGTCTCGGCGGCAATGGAACCTTGATCGGCGCCTCGGCCAATCTGACGGTCGCCGGTATCGCCGAACGCAATGGCGTGCCGTTCCGTTTCATCACCTATACACTCTATGCGTTCCCGATGATGCTGGTGTCGGTGGCGATCGCGCACGTCTATGTGTGGTGGCGCTATTTCTGAGCGCCTCCGACCTGATTGGAAGCGACGGCGCGCGATCCACCCGATTGCGCGCCGTTTTCTTGTCTGCCCCTTGCCTGCCGCATTTGCTAACCAGCCGTTTACCTCGCTGCGATTAGCTCGCCGGACGAATCGCCGGAAGGCGGCGGCAACCTTCCGCCTGCCCGGGCGTTGATAAGTGGCCGACCACATCCAGGCCGGCCGGGCAGTCAGGCAAGCGAATGGTCTATCGAAGCCGATATCCGGAATTCAGGTTTGGCGTCGCGTTGGCAATCGGTCTCGCGCTGGGCGCTGTTTTCCTGCCGCAAACGGCTTCGGCCGGCTTTCTCGACCGGTTGTTCGGCGACGTGCGCCGCGCCATCGAATCGCCGCGTCCGCCACCGGCGCCGCTGCCGTTCCTCGATCCGTTGTCGAGCATCGCCAATCACCTCAGCGCGCCGGCCCCCGAGCGCGAGCAATTGCGCGCCGACAATAGCGGCCCGGCGAAAGCCTTCTGCGTGCGCACCTGCGACGGACATTTCTTTCCGGTGCAGGCCCATGCCGGCGTGACCGCGGCCGAGAGCTGCCGTTCATTCTGCCCCGCCGCCGAGACAAAGCTTTATGGCGGCAGCAATATCGACACCGCCACCGCCAATGACGGTGGCCGCTACGCCGATCTGCCGAACGCCTTCGTCTATCGCAAGGCGATGGTCGCCGGTTGCACCTGCAACGGCAAAAATGCTTTCGGCCTCGCCCGGCTCGACGCCGGCAGCGATCCGACCTTGCGCCAGGGCGACATCGTCGCCACCAAGACCGGGCTGGTCGCGTTCACCGGCGCGAGCAACAACGTCGCCAATTTCACGCCGGTCGAGAATTATTCGCGCCTGTCCAAGGCCACGCGCGACAAACTGGCCGAAACCAAAATCATGCCGCCGACACCGGGCTCAGCGGCGGCGTCCGACATCACCTCTTCGATCACGCCGGTCGCCGACAATCCGCGCGATCCCAATCGCGGCCGCGTTCAACTCGCGCGCTAATTACGCCGCAAGCTGGTCGGCCACGTCCTCCGCCAGAGACAGCGAACTGGTCAGGCCCGGCGATTCGATGCCGAACATCTGCACCAGTCCGGGCACGTTGTGCTGCGCCGGACCATCGATATGAAAATCCGCCGCCGGCTCGCCGGGGCCCGTGAGCTTCGGCCTGATGCCGGAATAATCCGGCGCCAGCGCGCCATCCGGCATCGTCGGAAAGTAGGTGCGGATGCGTTCGTAGAACACGTCGGCGCGTGCCGGATCGACCGGGTAATATTCGCGGTCGATCCATTCGACGTCGGGCCCGAAGCGCATTCGGCCGGCCAGATCCAGCGTCACATGCACGCCGAGACCCCCATGCACCGGCGCCGGATAGATCAGCCGGCTAAAAGCCGGCTTGCCGGTGAAGGTGAAATAATTGCCCTTGGCCAGCACCTGTTTCGGCACGCGACCCTGCGGATAATCTGCCATCGTCCGCGCCACTTTCTGCGCGCTCAAGCCCGCGCAATTGACCACCGCGTCGAATTCGAAGTCGCCGCCATCGCTGCCGCCGAAGGTCACGACCCACTGGCCGTCCTTGCGCCGCGCGCCGGTCACCGGCGTGTTGAAGGCAATGGCGCCGCCTCTGTCCTCGATGTCGCCGCGCAGCGCCAGCATGTAGGAATGGACGTCGATAATGCCGGTCTCCGGCGAATGCAGCGCCGCCGTGCAGGACAGCTGCGGCTCGAGCGCCATTGCCGCCTGCGCCGTCATCATCGTCATGCCTTCGACGCCGTTGATCTTGCCCTGCGCCGCGATCGCCTCGATCTTGGCCGTCTCGTCGGCGTCGGTGGCGACGATGAACTTGCCGCACTTCTTGTGCGGCACGCCGTGCGAGGCGCAGAAGGCGTACAGTAACCGGCGTCCGTTGACGCAGTGCCGCGCGCGCAGCGACCCGGTCGGATAATACATGCCGCCATGAATGACTTCGCTGTTGCGCGAGGAAATGCCGGTGCCGACGGCGTTTTCGGCTTCCGCCACGATGACATCGTGACCTCGCGTTGCGATGGCGCGCGCCACGGCCAGACCGACGACGCCGGCGCCAATAACCAATGCTTGCATGCGGATTCCGTATCGAGCGGTTGTCTGCGGAAGGGGAACCAAGGCGCACGGCATTAAAGGTAAACCGCCGTTTACACAAGAAACCGCCTTAGCCAATCGATCTTAACGCAGATCGGCGATCGGCCTTGACCTTTGCCGCCTATTGGGAAGATTTGACGCTTGGGATTTTCTCAACGGGCGGCGAAAAAGATGGGCAAAACAGCACTTTTCGTGGCGGCCGGGCTGCTCTGGGCCGGCTTGATGAGCGGCTCGGCTTTGGCCGCCCCGCGCTGCCAGAACACCGGCAATTTCGACGCCTGGGTCGCCCAATTCAAGAAGGACGCCCTGGCACAGGGCATTTCGCCCAAAGTGCTGGCCGCGGCGTCCTCCGAATTAACCTTTGACGAGTCGGTGATCAAACGCGATTCCGGCCAGGGCGTGTTCCAGCGCACCTTCCTCGACTTCGCCAAGCGTTTGCTCGCCGGCGCGCGCATCCCCAACGGCATCGCCAAGATGAAAGAGCATCAGGCGCTGTTTGCCCGTATTGAGAAGACCTATGGCGTGCCGGCCGAGGTCATTGCCGCGGTCTGGGGCCTGGAAAGCGATTACGGCGCGCTGTTCGGCAAGTTCAAGATTCTGCCCTCGCTGACAACGCTCGCCTATGACTGCCGGCGCGGCGACCACTTCCGCCCCGAACTGATGGACGCGCTGCGCATCATCCAGAACGGCGACCAGCGGCTCGACGAAATGAACGGCAACTGGGCCGGCGAATTCGGCGGCATGCAATTCACGCCGACCAACTACATCAAATACGGCGTCGACTTCGACGGCGACGGCCGCCGTGACCTGATCAAGAGCACGCCCGACACGCTCGCCTCCGCCGCTAATTATCTCAAGAGCATCGGCTGGCGCCGCGGCGAGCCATGGCTGCAGGAAGTCACGGTGCCGGGCAATATGCCGTGGCAGGAAGCCGATCTCGACATCCAGCATCCGCTCTCGCAATGGCAGGCCTGGGGCGTCAAGCCGGCGCACGGCGCGCTGCCGAGCGACAGCAATATGCCGGCGGCGCTGATCCTGCCGATGGGACGCATGGGCCCGGCCTTTCTCGCCTATGCGAACTTCAAGGTCTTCATCGACTGGAATTCGGCCTATGTCTATTCGACCACGGTCGCCTATTTCGCCACGCGGCTCGGCGGCGCGCCGCCGGTCAGCGAAGACGGCGCGACAAAAGTCCAGTTGCTGACCACCGAACAGATGATGGAATTGCAGCGCCTGTTGCAGAAACAAGGCCACGATGTCGGTCAGGTCGACGGCCGCCTCGGCGCCGGCACCCGCAGGGCCGTGCGCAAGGCGCAGCTCAAATACAAACTGCCGGCCGATTCCTGGCCTACCGCGGAACTGATCGCCCGCCTGCAAGGCGGCTAGGACTTCCAACAATGTCATTGAAAGCGGACCGACCGATGCGCGTTATGATGTTGAAGATTGCCGCGCTCGCTGGCGCCCTCGCTCTCGCTTCCCCCGCTTTCGCCTCGCACTGCCAGAATACCGGCAGCTACGACAAGTGGCTCGAAGCGTTCAAGAAGGACGCGCTGGCGCAGGGCATCTCGCCGCGCGTTATCGACGCCGCCGCGCCGTCAATGACCTTCGACCCGGGAATCATCAAGCGCGACCACGGCCAGTCGGTGTTCTCGCAGACTTTCCTGCAATTCTCCGATCGCATGACCGGCGGCGGCCGCATCCCGAACGGCCTGGCCAAGATCAAACAGCACGCCGACATTTTCGCGCGCATTGACAAGCAGTACGGCGTACCGGCGGCGGTACTGGTCGCGTTCTGGGGACTGGAAAGCGATTTCGGCGCCGACTTCGGTAAATACAAGATCCTCAGCGCCAATGCGACGCTGGCCTATGACTGCCGCCGCTCGGAATTCTTCCGCGCCCAATTGCTCGACACGTTGCGCATCATCCAGCGCGGCGATCAGCGGGTCGAGGATCTGGTCGGCGACTGGGCCGGCGAATTCGGCGGCATGCAGTTCACCGCGTCGGACTATCTCAAGAACGCTGTCGACTTCGACGGCGACGGCCGCCGCGATCTCATTCACAGCATTCCCGACACGCTTGCCTCAGCGGCCAACTTTCTTGTCAGCCTCGGCTGGCAACGCGGCCAGCCCTGGCTGCAGGAAGTCAACGTTCCGGCCGACATGCCGTGGCAGGAAGCCGACAACGCCATTCAGCATCCGGTATCGCAATGGGTAAAATGGGGCGTGACCGCCGCGCATGGCCGCCTCGCCGCCGCCGATCTTCCGGGCTCGCTGATCCTGCCGATGGGACGGCTCGGTCCTGCGTTTCTAGCCTATCCGAATTTCAAGGCCTTCCTCGGCTGGAATGCGGCCTACGTCTATTCGACCACGGTCGCCTATTACGCCACCCGCATCGCCGGCGCGCCGGTGGTGAACCATGCCGGGGCCACCGCCGTCATTCCGCTGACGGCGCCGCAGGTCATGGAGTTGCAAAAACTTATGACCAAAGCCGGCGATACCAGTGTCGGCGAAATCGACGGCAAGGTCGGCTCCGGCACCCGCGCCGCGGTGCGAAAGGCGCAGTTGAAATTCGGTCTGCCGGCGGACGGCTATCCGACGCTCGAATTGATTGCGCGATTGCAGGGCGCGGCGCCGCAACGCTGAGCGTTCCCGTGGCCTGAAATCTGCGCGGCATACCGCGTTGCACTGCCGCAAGATAAACAGACGTTCATCGGCGATCACAAACGCCTGATCGGCGATCTATCGGCTGCCGGAATGCCGCCACACATCCGTTGAATGAATAATGGAACTTTATTCACGCGACGGAGTCTACAGCTATCATGAAAAAACATTTCGTACGTCTTAGCGTGATTGCCCTGCTGCTCGCGGTGGCTGCACCACATTATGCCGGCGCACAAACGCCGGCTGAAATCGAAGCCGCCAAGAAGAAGGCTGCTCCGGCAAAGCCCGCGCCTGCGGCGCCGCCTCCAGCGGCACGCCCAGCACCACCGCCGCCAGCCGCGGCACGACCGGCGCCGCCGCCGGCTGTCGCACGTCCCGCTCCGGCCGCGCGCCCGGCCGGTCCG
>CAITJJ010000303.1 GCA_903892675.1 uncultured Hyphomicrobiales bacterium
CATCAGGGTGGCGGTCATGTAGCGCGCGCCGCTCTCGACATAGAGCCGGCTGGAGACCTCGATCTCCTGCATTTCCTCGCGCGTCGGCACGGCGATGCCGAGCAGCGCCTCGACCATGCGGTCTTCCTGCACGGTCGGCGTGACGAGATCGATCCAGACCGCGGCCTCCGGCGGCTCGGCGCCGGGCTCTATCGCGATCCGCTCGAGCGCGGCGCCGTTCTGGACATAGACCGAGAGCATCAGGATTGGACCGAGAGCATGAAGACCGCACCGCGTTACACGAAGGGTGCTTCACTCATGGCCCGATCGCGCCGCTTCGCGCAAGGCAAAATTGCGCGCGGGCCACACTGCCGGCGGCCGCGCATCAACGGGTGTCGAGTTTGAAGGTTAGGCTCAACCGGCGAAGCGGCGCGCATCACGGGCCGCTTCGGCGTCCAGTCGCTGACTAGTCGCTGTCGCCGGGAACGAACCGGCTCTCGGTCGCGGGGCGCTTTTCGCCCTTGTGCTGGCAGGCGCCGGCGACGGCGGAGATGCCGATCTTGCCGTAGCGGTCATTGAGACTGCCCGGCTGGCTGGCTGCGCCCTGTTGCTGCTGCTGTTGCGCATGAGACTTCGCAAAAGACTTGGCTTGAGTCTTCTCTTGCGCCTTATTGACGTTCATTTCAGTTCACTCCCGTCCGTCCCTGGATTCCCTAGACCCTTTATTTGGTCATCAACTGGGGCGAAATTGCGCGGGCAATCGTATCCTATGGTGACGTTTTCCCGCGCGCCTCAGCCGAGCTTTAAGCTGCCCCCGTTTTTCGGCCCGTTATGGTAAACCAAGTCTTAACGGGTTGCAGGCAAGCTGTAATTTAAGGGGTTTCCGGAACCGCCCGGGGGACCCGAGTCCGACGATAGTTGTGTGCGTCATTCCTGCAACAGGTCCACAGGAAGCGACATGCGTAGGGCACGGAAAGCGTGGCTATTGCGCGCTTTCTTCGGTTAATTGCGGGTGTGATTCATGGATTCGGGCGCTTGCGAAAGCGACCGGGAAAGAGGAAGAAATGCGGGCTAAAGCATTGATTGTGGCTCTGTTTGGCGTGGGAATGTTGCTCGGCGGCTGCATGCAGTCGACCATCGAGCCGGCCTCGGAAGCCAGCATGACGCCGCGCGACAAGAAGCTTCTGGCGGCGGCGCCTTACGAAAAGGCGACGATTGCCGAGCCCTATCGCCGCCATATCGTCGATTACCACCGCAAGGAATTGGCCGGCACGATCGTGATCGATTCCGATGCCCGTTACCTGTACCTGGTGCAGGACGGCGGCAAGGCGATCCGCTACGGCGTCACCGTCGGCGAAGAAGCCCTGGCCTTTGCCGGTATCGCCAAGGTCGGCCGCAAGACCGAATGGCCGACCTGGACACCGACCGCCGACATCAAGAAGCGCATGGACGTGCCGAACTTCGTCGGCGGCGGCCCGCAGAACCCGATGGGCGCGCGCGCGCTGTACCTGTACGCCGGCAACAAGGACACGATGTACCGCATCCACGGCACCAACCAGCCG
>CAITJJ010000304.1 GCA_903892675.1 uncultured Hyphomicrobiales bacterium
GCCAATGGCAACGCCGCTTCGAGGCGCGCACCGACAAGACGCAAACGCGCGAGCAATGGTTCGGCGCGCTGGCGCGCGACAAGCACATTCCCCTGCAACGGCTCGGCGTGCCAGACGAACCGGCGCGCGCCATCGTTTTCCTCGGCTCACCCGCGGCGAGCTACATCACCGGCGCCAGCCTCGAAGTTTCCGGCGGCGTATCGCGCTTCATCTAGAAATCGGACGATCAGACAATGTCCCTCTCCGTCGTCACTGCAGAACGTCCCCTCGCCCAGGGCCAAATCGCACTGACCGAACCGGTCGGCGACGCCATTGCGCGCGCCCTCGCGGACCTCGGCGTTACGACGGTGTTCGGCGTGATCTCGATTCACAACATGCCGATTCTCGACGCCATCGCCCGTCACGGCCGCATCAAGTTTATTCCGGCGCGCGGCGAAGCCGGCGCGATGAATATGGCTGACGCCTATGCGCGCGTGTCGCGTTCGCTCGGCGTCGCCATTACCTCGACCGGCACCGCCGCCGGCAATGCCGCCGGTTCGCAGGTCGAAGCGCTCACCGCCGGATCGCCGGTGCTGCACATCACGACGCAGGTCGACCGCGAATTCGTCGACCGCGACCGCGGCGCTATTCACGACGTTCCACGCCAGCCCGACATGCTCAAGGCGATCAGCAAGTCCTATCTGCGCGTGTGGGAACCCGCTGCCGCGGTCGATACGCTGATTGCCGCCGCGCAGGATGCCCTCGCCGCGCCCGCCGGCCCCGTGACATTGGAAATTCCGGTCGATATCCAGCGCGTCAATATCCGGATGCGGACGCTGAACGGCATGCCGCCGATCCCGCGCAAGAACCCGGACGGCGCCGAACTGGACGCGTTGGCCAGTCTCGTGCGGCTCGCCAAGCGTCCGATGCTATGGCTCGGCGGCGGCGCCCGCGGCGCCGCTGATGCCGCGACCGCCTTGGTCAATCGCGGCTTCGGCGTCGTCACCAGCACCAACGGCCGCGCCATCGTGCCGGAAGGTCACCTGCGCAGTCTCGGCGCCTTCAATATGACGCGCGAGGCGATAGAAATCTATGCACGCACCGACCTGCTCATTGTCGTCGGTTCTCGCCTGCGCGGCAACGAGACCCAGAACAACCGCATGCCCTTGCCTCCGATCGTTCAGATCGACGCCAATCCGACCCAGGGCGGCCGCAACTATCCCGTCTCGCAATTCATTGCGGGTGACGCGCAACTCGCGCTCGAGGGCCTGCTGGAACGTCTGCCCGCCAAGCTCGACACCGATACATCGTACCTTGCCGACATCGGCCCGGCGCGCGAACGCGCCGAAGCAACTCTGCTTGCGGGTCTCGGTCCCTATCGCGCGCTGGCGCAGACCTTGAGCGAGCGCGTCCACAAGAACGGGCATCCCTGGGTGCGCGATGTGACCATCTCCAACAGCACCTTCGGCAATCGCTTCGTTCGCATCGCCGCGCCGCATCTCGGCGTCCACGCCCTCGGCGGCGGCATCGGCCAAGGTATAGCGATGGGCATTGGCGCAGCACTGGCCGGCGTCAAAGCCAAAACCGTCACTTTGCTTGGCGATGGCGGCTCGCAGCTGATGATCGGCGAACTTGCGACCGCGGTCGAAGCACAAGCCGGCGTGGTCTTCGTGCTGATGAACGACAAGGGCTATGGCGTCATCCGCAATATCCAGGACGCGCAATACGGCGGCCGGCATGTCTATTCCAATATTCTGACGCCGGACTTCTCTCTGGTCTGCGCGTCGGTCGGCCTGGCGCACGAGCGCGTTTCCGATATTACCGATTTCGACGCTGCTTTTGATCGCGCGTTGGCCGCACCCGGCCCGCGCCTGATCGAAATCGACATGGTCGCGATCGGCCCCTTCAGCCAGAGCTTCGCCGGGCCGCCGGCGGGCGCCGCGGGGAAGCCGACATGAGCCTGCGCCGCCTTGGCATCATCGGTTGCGGCGGCATCGCCGAGCTCGTGCTCACCACGCTCGCCGACAAACTGGCCGCGCCGTTGGCGCAGGTCTCGCTGCTGGCGTCGGAACGTTCGATCGATAAGGCCAGGTCGCTGCTCGACAGCCTCGGCGACAAACTTGCGGATGCGCGTAGCGTTCACAGCGACATCGCCGGTCTGCTCGCCGACCGGCCGGACGTTGTCGCGGAATGCGCCTCACACGGCGCGGTGCGCGATCACGGCGCGGCGATCCTTCAAGCCGGCTGCGACTTCGTCGTCATCTCGATCGGCGCGCTTGCCGACGACGGCCTGCGCTCGCAGTTAGTCGACGCCGCAAAGCGCGGTGGCGCGCGGCTGGCGCTGCCGCCCGGCGCGGTCGGCGGCGTCGATGCGCTGGCCGCGGCCAGGCTCTCGGGGCTTGAATCGGTCGTCTATTCCGGCCGCAAGCCGCCCAAGGCCTGGAAGGGCTCGCCGGCGGAAAAGCTGCTGGCGCTCGATACGCTCACCGCGCCGGCGATCTTCTTTGAAGGCAGCGCGCGCCAGGCGGCCAGCGAATACCCGTTCAACGCCAACGTTGCGGCAACGCTGGCGCTGGCCGGCCTCGGTCTCGACGCCACCCAGGTGCGCCTGATCGCCGATCCCGGCATCAGCCGCAATGTGCATGAAGTCGCCGTCCGCTCGGGCTGCGGCGACTTTACCGTGCGGCTCGAAGGCCGCCCCTCGCCCTCGAATCCGAAGACCTCGCTGATGGCCGGCTATAGTGTCGCGCGCGATCTCATCAATCGCGCCGGGCCGATGGTCATCTAGGAGCAGCGCATGGATCAGACCATCACCACGCAGGACAAAATTTACATCGGCGGCGAATGGCGTCGCGGCCGCGGCGCCGACATTGCCTCGCACTTTCCGGCCGATGGCTCGCTCAATGCGGTGCTGCCGGGAGCGTCGCAGGAGGACGTCGATCTTGCCATCGAACGCGGCCAGGATGCCGCCCACGATCCGAAATGGCGCAAGCTTCTGCCGCACGAGCGCGCCACTATTCTTTACCGCATCTCCGACGGCATAGCGCGCCATGCCGATCGCATCTCGCATGTACAGACACGAGACACCGGCAAGACCTTGACCGAAACACGCGCGCTGGCGATGAGCGCGTCGGGCACCTTCCGCTATATGGCGGCAGCGCTCGAAACCATGGAAGACACGTTGACGCCGTCGCGCGGCAATTATCTGACCATGTCGGTTTACGAGCCGCTGGGCGTCACCGCCGGGATCACGCCGTGGAATTCGCCGATTGCCTCCGATGCGCAGAAAGTCGCGCCGGCTTTGGCCGCCGGCAATGCCGTGCTGCTGAAACCGTCGTCCTGGAGCCCGCTGGTCTGCCTTGAGCTGGCGCGCGTCGTTGAGGAAGCAGGCCTGCCTGCCGGGTTGTTCTCGACGCTGCCCGGCGCGGGCGCCATCGTTGGCGACCGGCTGGTGACTCATCCGGCTATACGCAAAGTGTCGTTCACTGGCGGCACCGAAACCGGCCGCGACATCGCCCGCAAGGCGGCCGACAAGCTGATGCCGGTGTCGCTCGAACTCGGCGGCAAGTCGCCGACCATCGTGTTCGCCGATGCCGACCTCGATGTCGCCTGCGCCGGCGTGATGTTCGGCGTGTTCTCCTCGACCGGCCAATCCTGCATCGCCGGATCGCGGCTGTTTGTCGAACGCAGCATTTACGACACTTTCGTCGCCAAGCTGGTCGCTGCGACCGAACGGCTGCGCGTTGGCCACCCGTTTGAAGCGGCGACCCAGGTTGCGCCGCTCATCAGGCCGAAGCATCGGGCCGAAGTCGAGGCCCATGTCGAGCGCGCCCGCGCCGACGGCGGGAAGATCCTGACCGGCGGCGAGCGCCCGGCCGGCGCCGCCTATGCCGACGGAACCTATTATCGTCCGACCATCATCGAAGGGCTCGATAACGCTAGCCGGCTTTGCCGCGACGAAGTCTTCGGCCCGGTCCTTGCCGTGCTGCCGTTCGACAACGAAGACGACTTGATCTGCCAGAGCAACGACAACAGCTATGGCCTAGCGAGCGGCATCTATACGAGCGACTTCCCGAAGGCTTGGCGCGTGGCCCGCGCGCTCGATACCGGCACGGTGTGGATCAACACCTATAAGCAGTTTTCGATTGCCACACCGTTCGGCGGCACAAAGGACAGCGGCCTGGGCCGCGAAAAGGGACGCGACGGCATCCGCGCCTGGATGGCGCAAAAATCGCTTTATTGCGACTTGAGTCAGGCGCCCCATCCCTGGGCAAAGGGGGCCCTATGAGGCAAACGCGATGGCCGACGTAGCAGAATTGACCAAGCCCTCCTCGGCATCCACGCGCGAGCAGACGTTCGAGGTGCGCCTGCGCGCCCTCATCTGGGAAGCGCCCGGCGTGCTGTCGCTCGAATTGGCAGCGCCCGACGGCAGCGCCCTGCCGCCATTTGCGCCCGGCGCGCACATCGATCTCAAGCTGCCCGACGGCACGCTGCGGCAATATTCCCTTTGCGGCGATCCAAACGACACCTCGCATTACCGCCTCGGCATTCGAGCCGTCGCCGGGGGCCTGTCGTCGAGCTTCATCCACCGCCATCTCCGGCCCGGCGAATTGCTGACCGTCAGCGCGCCGCGCAATAACTTTCCGTTAGTCGACGCCGCGCGCTACATTTTCGTCGCCGGCGGCATCGGCATCACGCCGTTGATCCCGATGATGCGCGAGGCGAGCACCAAGGGCCGGCCGTGGACGCTGCTCTATTGCAACCGACGCAACGAAGACGCGCCGTTCCTGGCAGAAATCAAAAAGCTCCGCGGCGAGATATCGTTGCATTCGTCGGAGGCCGGTACGCGCCTCGATGCCGCGCAGCGCCTCGGTACCGTGCAGCCGGACACCGTCGTCTATTGCTGCGGGCCCGAGAGCCTGATGACTGCCGTGGAAGAATCAACCGCCGCGTGGCCAGAAGGCAGCATTCACTTTGAATGGTTCACGCCGCGCAGTCGGCCGGCCGACGAAACCAGCGACAGTTTCGAGGTCGTCTGCCAGCGGTCCGGCCTGACACTCGCCGTGCCGCCGGACAAATCCATTATGACGGTGCTGAGCGAAGCTGGCATCGAGGTGCCACGCTCATGCGAACAAGGTATTTGCGGGACTTGCGAGACGCGGGTCATCTCTGGCGAGGTCGATCATCGCGACAGTATCTTGTCGACGTCGGAGCGCGCCGCTAACCAAACCATGATGATCTGCGTATCGCGCGCCCGCGGTTCGCGACTCGTTTTGGACATATGAGGTCAGCCGATGCCGAAACCGACACACCGCATGGCCGCGAATAGAACGAAGCAAATGGAGATGATCCCATGAGCCAATACGCCTATCCTTATCTCAGTCCGGTCCAGACAAGGACGCACGAGGTGACGGCCTTGCAACAGGAACTCGCCAACGCAATCGAGAGCGTGTTTACAAAGGGAGCAAAGGAGATCGACGAAGTGGTCGTCGGCCTTAACAAGACGCGCGTGCGACCGCCCAATGGAGAAGACTGGACGGAAGATAATTTCACCACCCTGATGCGCGAACTGGGAGTCTGATCATGTCTTCTGCAAATGTGGAAGCTCTCCGCGTTGTCGCAACCGGCAACACCGACGCGCCGACGGACCAGCAAGTCCAGACGTATTTGCGGACCGGCCTGCGTAACCGCTGGTGGCCTATCCTGCCTTCCCGTTTCATCGAGGCCGGCGGCAAACCGCTTGGCATCACCCGGCTTGGCGAGCCGCTGGTGCTGTGGCGCGACTCGAAAGGCGTCATTCATGTTCAGGTCGACCGCTGCCCGCACCGCGCCGTGCCGCTGTCGCGCGGTATCAATGAGGGCGACCGCCTGCGCTGCAACTACCATGGCGTAGAAGTCGGTCCCGACGGCAAGGTACTCAGCGTACCGGGGCAGCCCGGCTGCCCGCTCGAAGGCAAGAAAGCTGTGAAGACCTATCCCTCACAGGAAATTGCCGGCGCGATCTTCGTTTGGTTCGGTGACGCGCTACATGAGGAAGCGCCGGCATTCGTGCCGCCGCCGGAAATCACCGCACCCGAGTATTCGAGCTTCTTGTGTTACGCGGACTGGGAAATGCCTTGGCGCTATGCCTTCGATAACCTCATGGACCCGATGCACGGCACGTTCCTGCACGCGAATTCGCACACGATGTATCAAGGCGACACGCAGGCTCAATTCGCCACGCGCGATACGCCGCATGGATTCTTCTTTGAAAAAGTCGGCCAGCGCGACGTCAATTTCGATTGGAGCGAACTGGTTGACGATGGCGCGCTCTATGTTCGGCTGGAAATTCCCTACCCGCCCTCGGGCGGCCCGGGCGGCAATTTCGGCATTACCGGCTTCGGCACACCGATCGATGAGGACCGGATGTGCGTCTTTTTCTGGCGCACGCGCAAAGTCTCGGGCTGGAGGCGCGATACCTGGCGCTTCCTCTACAAGGCCAACCTGGAGAAGCGCCACTGGCACGTCCTTGAGCAGGACCGCGAAATGCTCAATGGCCTGAAGCCCGGCCTCGAGAAATTCGAAATGCTGTACCAGCATGACGCCGGCGTGATCCGCCTGCGGCGCTACCTGGCACAGCATGCGCGCAAGCAATTGGCCGACCTGAAGGCCGCCGGCAAACTTTGAGCGAGCAGTTTCCATGAAAACCGCAACCAAAAACCTGACGCGCCGCACCACGCTCGCCTTGCTCGCTTCCGTCGCGGCCGCTCCCGTCTGGGCGGCCGGCGACCAACCACTACCGGCCGCGTTTCCTCGGCGCCCCCTCACGCTGATTGTGCCGTTCAGTGCCGGCGGTCCGGTCGATGTCCTCGGACGCCTGCTCGCGCAGGAATATTCGGCACGCTCGGGCCAGACGGCAATCGTCGAGAACAAGACTGGCGGCGCGGGCAATATCGGCATCGAGATCGTCCGCAAGGCCGCACCCGACGGCACCACTTTATTGCTCATCCCTGCCGGCAATCTCACGATCAATCCGACATTAATGCCGAATTTAACGTTCGACGTCGAACGCGATTTCGCACCTATCACGCTGCTGGCGAGCGCGCCGAATGTCTTGGTCGTTTCGCCGAAGCTCGGCGTCACCTCGATCAAGCAACTCATCGAAAAAGCCAGGACGACCAAGCTGAGCTACGGTTCGCCCGGCGTCGGCAGCCAGCTTCATTTGGCCATGGAGCTTTTCAAGGAGAAAGCGGGCGTCGAAATTCTGCACGTACCCTACCGCGGTTCGTCGCAGGCGCTTGGCGACGTACTAGGCGACCATATCGATGTCCTGGCAACAAACCTCCCAGCCGCTCTGCCGGCCATCAAAGGCAACCTCGTCGTGCCGCTGGCGATGACGACCGCGCAACGCAGCCCGCTGGTGCCGCAGGTGCCGACGCTGGAAGAAAGCGGTGTCGCCGGCATCGACGTCACGTCCTGGTACGGGATGCTGGCGCCGCGCGCGATCCCGAATGACGTACGCGACGCCATTTTCGCCGTCACCCGCGACATCCTGGAAGACACCGACTTGCGCGAAAAATTGCTTGCGCAAGGACTGAGCGTGGAAATCGAGCCGCCGCAGCAGTTTGGCGAGCGCATTCGCAAAGAAACGGCTTTGTGGTCTAGCGTTATTAAAAGCCGGCGCATCACTATTCAGTAAGCGTTTTAACCGGCGCCTGCTGCCGTCGCGCTCACACGGAATATACTGAAATACCGGCATCAAAGCTCTGAAGGAAATTAAGAAACCCTCGTCGGGGTGGGCCACGATCGACGCCGACTAGCAGATTGCTCGTTGGGCGGGCGTGCGACCAGGTTAACTTTGGCGGCCGTTGCTTGTCGTCAGTTGATGCGCTGATTGCCCACATGCGCGATGGTCGCATCGCTGATGGCTTTATTACGGCGATAGATGCGTGTGGCCAGAAATTGGCGACGCATTTTCCGCGCACTGAAGTCGCCGACAATCTGTTGCCCGACAGGATCTATCAGATTTAATGTGGCATCTTATAAACCACGCGCACTGCAATGTTATTTCATGGATCGGGAGCCATTATGATCACGCCTTGTGGCGGGCATGCTTCTTGGCCTTTAGGCCCCCACATACAGAATTTATTTCTCTGCCCAGGCATTCGAGCACCCAAGTCGCGATATTCCATAACGTCCCAATATGCGAATCCGTGTTCATCAAACGGGATTTGACCTAAAAACAGCCGACCTCATGCGATCAAAAGACGCCGCTCGCCGCTGTCGATCATCAATTCGGTCAGCGCCCACACCAAGGCATCGACCCGGTCCGGCGAATAGCCCATCTCCCTGCGATCAAAGTCGACGGTGAACGCACACATCTGATCTTCCAGCCGCGGGAACGGACCGACGTGATGCACCCGCCCCTGCTCGTAGAGCGCGCTAAATCCGAAGAGTGCGTGGTGGGCCCGGCAGGACTCGAACCTGCAACCAGACCGTTATGAGCGGTCGGCTCTAACCGTTGAGCTACGGGCCCGGCACCAAGGCAGGCGTACTTCTAACAACTTGCGCGGGCAGAACGCAATCGCCGCAAAGGC
>CAITJJ010000305.1 GCA_903892675.1 uncultured Hyphomicrobiales bacterium
ATAGATGTAGCGGCCGAGGATGTTGTCTTTCGACATGTTCGGGCAGTAGCGCTGCCAGACGTCCTCGATCCGGTCGGCGAAATCCTCTTTCCAGCTGTCATAGCTCTGGCTGCCGATATCCGGATTGAGCGGCATGACGTGCCAGGAATAAGTCGTGTGCTTGCCCGGCGGGGCCTGCGTCGGATCGAGCAGGCTCAGTGGGCCGGAGCCGAACTGGACGATTTTCGGCACGCGGCCGGCTTGCACGTCCTGATGCGCCGCGAACAGGTCCTCCATCGTCTCCGCGCCCAGCGACCACTTCATCGCGCGGTTGATGTTCGGATAGAATTTCGCCGCGGCGAATTGCGGGCTTTCATTGAGCGCGTGATGCAGGCCGAACAGGCTCCAGGCGGTGTACTGGAAGCCGTCGAGCTTTTTAAGAAACGGCGCCGGCAATTGCGCGCGGCCGACCAGTTTCTCGAACGTCTGATGCACATCGAGCGTCGAGGCGACGAACTGGCGCGCCCGCACCGTGCGGCCGCCGACGAGTTCGATGGCGGTCGCCTTGCCGTTCTCGATAACGATTTTCTCGATATTAACCTGCGGTTGGAAGTGGCCGCCATTGGCGATGAAGCTTTCCATCAGCCCGCGCGCCAGATTGAACGAGCCGCCCTCGCACAGCTGATAGCCGCTTTCCAGATCGAAGGCGCGGATCAGCGAACCCATCGGCGAGGTCTTCGACAAAGTATCGGTGAGCCAGGTGCCGAACAGCGACACCTTGAACAGGAACAGCAGCCGCACATGTTCGTTCTCGAACAGTTCGCCGACCATATCGAGCGGCTGGCGGCTGGCGACGGCGAGGAATTCGCGGCCGAGTTCGGTTTGCCGCAGCAGCGCCTCGCGCTCGTCCTGCGGCAACGGCTCGGCAAAACGCTCGGGCAGGAAAATCTCGCGGGTGATCTTCTCGGCCTTCAGGTTCCATTCGCGGAAGGTCTGCGCGTCCTTCCTGGAAAAGCGCGCGATATTGGCGAGCGTTTCTTCGAGATCGCGGCCGAGCACCAGGGCCGTGCCGTCATTGTGTGCCTGGCCGAATTCGTAACGCGGCGTGATGTAGTTGACCGTCGCACCCAGTTCCAGATCCTTGAACCAGGGCGCTTCGCTGATGTGGAAGTGATTGATCGAGTGCAGGTTGTGGTAAAAGCCCGGCAGCGTCATTTCGCGTGTGCACAGGCCGCCGCCATAGGTCAGGCGCCGCTCGACCAGCAGGATGTCGAGCCCGGCCTTGGCCAGATAGCTGCCGAGGATCAGGCCGTGATGGCCGGCGCCGATGATGATGCCGTCATAGGTCTTGTCGAGCGTCTTGGTCGGCGTTTTGGCCACGGTGGCGTTTCCTTAAAGAATTATAATTCGTTTGGCCGGACTGAGGCGGCGCCGCGAGAGTGCCGGGTGCGCTGGTGGGCGGTCAATGGCCGTTGCCGCATGGCCCTTATCTCCGTTTTCCCCGATCCGGTATGGCGGCCTTCGGCCGCGCCCCGCGGTCCCAAAGAGATCGCACGCGCCGGTGGACCTGCGGCCGGCAAACCCGGTACATTAATGGTTCAAAGCAATAGGGCCCGAAGCGGCCCCTCGGGGAGGATGACCATGCGAAAAGCTATACTCGTCGCGAGCACCGCGTTGCTGCTCGCCGCCGGCGCGGGCAATTATCCTGCAATGGCCCAGCAGAAGTCGATCAAGATCGGCTTCGTCTCGACCTTCAGCGGACCCGTCGCGTCGATCGGCGATGACATGCGCAACGCCTTCGAACTTGCGCTCGACCATTTGGGCCGCAAGATGGGTGGCCTTCCGGTCGAGGTGGTTTATGAAGACGACACGCTCAAGCCGGAAGTTGGCAAGCAGAAGGCCGAAAAGCTGGTCGAAAGCGACAAGGTCGATTTCGTGTCCGGCTTCATCTGGTCGAACGTCGTTTACGCATCGTACAAGCCGATCGTCGATGCCAAGACCTTCCTCGTCATCGCCAATGCCGGCGAGACCCGGCTCGCGGGCGAGAACTGCTCGCCGTTCATTTTCTCGACCGCGTGGACCAACGACCAGAACCCGATCGCCGTCGCCGACTACATGAACCAGAAGGGCGTGAAGTCGGTCTATCTGATCGGACCGAACTACGCGGCCGGCAAGGAAAACCTCGGCGGCTTCAAGACCGCCTTCAAGGGCAAGGTACTCGGCGAGGATTACACGACCTGGCCGTCGCAGCTTGATTTCTCGGCGGAACTGGCGAAGGCGAAGGCGTCCAAGGCGGAAGCCGTCTACATGTTCTATCCGGGCGCCGCGGGCGTGCAGTTCCTCAACCAGTATGCGCAGGCCGGCCTCAAGGGTTCGATCCCGCTCTACACCACGTTTTCGATCGACTCGCTCAGTCTGCCGCGCCAGAAGGATGCCGCGCTCGGCGTCATCAGCGCGCTGCAGTGGGGCGCCGATCTGCCGAACGACGCCAACAAGAAGTTCGTCGGCGACTTCAAGAAGAAGTTCGGCACCGAACCTTCGTTCTACGCCGCGCAGAGCTACGACGCGGCCATGCTGATCGGTTCGGCCGTCGCCAGCGTGAAGGGCAATCTGAGCGACAAGGCGGCGGTCCAGAAGGCGCTTGAAAAGGCGGACTTCAAGTCGGTCCGCGGCGACTTCAAGTTCGGCTCAAACCACTATCCGACGCAGAGCTTCTACATGCAGGAAGTGGTCAAGAGCGGCGAAAGCTATACCCAGAAGACCATCGCCACCGCCGAAAAGAACTTACCGAACCCGCACGCCAAGCAGTGCTCGATGAAGTAAATTCTGTCAGAATGCGAATGGCGGCAGCTTCGGCTGCCGCCATTTGTTTGCGCACTGCCGGCGCAGTGCCGCATTCGGGGGGAAGATGACGCTTTTTATCGAGCAATGCCTGAACGGCCTGCAGTTCGGTCTCCTGCTGTTCCTGCTGGCGGCGGGACTGACGCTCGTCTTCGGCATCATGGACCTCGTCAACCTGGCGCACGGCTCGCTCTATATGCTGGGCGCCTATTTCGCGGCGACCTTCGCCGCCTGGACCGGCAGCTTCGTCTTCGGCGCGGTGCTGGCGATCCTCGCCACGCTTCTGGTCGGCATGGCGCTCGAGGTGATCGCGATGCGACGCCTTTACGGCCGCGACCATCTCGATCATGTCCTCGGCACCTTTGGCCTGATCCTGTTTTTCGACGAACTCGTGCGCCTGATCTGGGGCCCGGGCGGCCTGAGCCTGCCGGTGCCGCCCTGGCTCGACCGCTCGATCGAGATCCTGCCCGGCATCCAATATTCGGCCTACCGCTTCGCCATCATTGTCGTGACGCTTGCGGTCGCGGCGTTTCTTTACGTACTTGTCATGCGCACCCGCGTCGGCATGCTGATCCGCGCCGGTGCGTCCAACCGCGAGATGGTCGGCGCGCTCGGCGTCAATA
>CAITJJ010000306.1 GCA_903892675.1 uncultured Hyphomicrobiales bacterium
GCCTCGATCGCCGCTTCCAGCATGGCGTCGGCGTCCGCCACCTTGGCGTCGTATTCGACGACGCCGACATGATCGAACATGAAGGCGACCGACCCGGTGGTGCCGAGATTGCCGCCGGCCTTGGTGAAAGCGGAACGCACTTCGCTGGCGGTGCGGTTGTGGTTGTCGGTCAGCGCCTCGACGATGACGGCGACGCCGCCTGGGCCATAGCCCTCGTAGCGCATGTCGTCATAGCTTTCGGCCTCCGAGCCCGACGCTTTCTTGATGGCGCGCTCGATGTTGTCCTTGGGCATATTCTCGGCGCGGGCTTCCAGTATCGCCGCGCGCAGGCGCGGGTTGAAGGCAGGATCCGGCTGGCCGAGCTTGGCCGCCACCGTGATTTCACGCGCCAGCTTGCCGAACACCTTGGAGCGGACTTTGTCCTGCTTCCCCTTGCGGTGCATGATGTTCTTGAATTGGGAATGACCGGCCATTGCTCGTCCCTTGGCACACTCTGCGCTGGAAATGAAAACCGGCGCGGTTATAGGCTGGGCAGCGGGGAAAATAAATACTCTGTCAGCCGGCGACGGCGACATTGCGCAACATGGCCTCGATCCGCTCGCCGACCCGGGCGACGTTGCGATGCACCCGCGCCTTGTAGCGCGTGACCGCATCGCGATCGACCATGAAGAATTCCCGCTCCGGATAGCTGCGGCCGAAAATGTCGACCAGCATGCTGCGGAATTTGCCGGAGACGATGCCCGGCATGTGCCGCGAGGCTTCCTCGCTATAGGCCGCCAGATGCGCCGAGGTCAGCGCGCACAGCAGGGGGTGCAGCCTTGCCGAATAGACCTGTTTGTGGCGCTGGATCGCCTGGATGGTGCGGTCGAGCGGAATGTCGGTGCCGATCTCGACGCCGATCTGCAGCGGCTCGTCGAGCGTCGCCTCGGCGAGCGGAAACTGATCGATCAGCCAGTCGCCGAGATGCTCGACATTGCTGCGGCCGCGTCCGTACATCAGCACGTCGTCGGCATAGGGCGCGTACCAGGTATCGAGCCGGTCGATGACGCGGTCGATCGCCGGGCGCGGGATCAATTCGCGGTAGGCGGTGCCGAAAATGCCGATCGCCGATTTCGCCCGCGACAAAATGTCGAGCACGCCGTCGCCGATCAGCGGCTGGAACATGCTGTTGCCGACGCCGAGCACGACGAGGTCGTAATTGTCGCGCGCCTGCGCCAGGGCGTTGAAGGTCAGATGATGCACATTGGCCTGCCCCGGCAGCAGCGCGTTGATCATGTGCAGGCCAAGCCGGTCGCCGAAATTGCCGGCGTCGCTTTCCGAAATCACCGCCACGCTGCACGACGCCACCGGCGCGAGACGGTCGGCAGGCGTCAGCCGCATCAGCATTTGCCGCCCGTCGACCGGCGCCGTGCCTTGAATGCGAAAGCCAAAGCGGTCGAACAATTGCGCCAGATCGAAGTAGCTCAGGTTGTTGGCAAAGCCGAACGCCGCGCGGTCCGCCCCGCTCAGCAGATCGGTCGGGCTGTAACTGAGGATCACGTCCTGCTTGCAGAAGCGCAAATGGGTGAACAGGTTTTCCAGATCGGCGATATTTTCAAGAACACCGAGCATGACGACGATGTCGGATTGCGTCGCCGCGTGTGTCGGGAAGTCGCCGCCGACAAGATCGCCGATCAGCGATCCCTTGCCGTGCGAGAGGCGGTCCGCGGCCTGATAGGCGCAGCCGAGCGGTAGCAGGTCGCGCAGCGTTTCGCCGCCGCCGGCGCCGAGATCGAGCACGCGCGAACCGGACGGAATGAATTGCGCCGCCAGTTGCGCGCGCGAATCGAATGTCGAGGCTGCATCAGGGCGGCGCGCATCGTCCGGGACGGCGACGAGCGCGAGGTTCGCGTTGACGTGCAGAGCCATGATCACCGTGCCGTTGCGTGAAGCCGGACGCGAGCACAAATCGGCGAGAATTGACGAGGCGCGCCCCCGGCGCGCCGCGTTCATAGAGCGTCAATTATGGTTAACAGCGGGTTAACGGCGCACGGCGGGCGAGCAGCTGGCGCGTCATTCCCAGAACCTGGGCCTTGCCTCTTCCAGCAATCCGCCGATGCGCACGGCGCCGACCTTTTTTGCCAACCCGGTCTTGTCGTCGGTGTCGACCGCGACGCCGCACAAGGTCGCCGGGCCCCCGGCCGCCTCGAATTTCGCGCCCGGCAGCTTGCGCAGAAAGCGCGACAGCGGCTCGTCCTTGACCATGCCGATGACAGAATCGAAATCGCCGGTCATTCCGGCGTCGGTCATGAACGCCGTGCCGCCGGAAAGAATACGATGGTCCGAGGTCGGCACATGCGTATGCGTGCCGACGACGAGCGAGGCACGGCCATCGCAGAAATAGCCCATCGCCTGCTTCTCGCTGGTCGCTTCGCAATGCATGTCGACGACAATGGCGTCGGCGGCGTCGCCGAGCGGACAGGCGGCGATCTCGCGCTCGACGCCGGCGAAGGGATCGTCCATCGCGTCCATATAGACGCGGCCCATCGCGTTGATGACCAATGCACGCTGGCCGTTCTTGCAATCGACCAGAGCCGCGCCACGCCCCGGCGTGCCTTTCGGATAATTCACCGGCCGGATCAGACGCGGCGCGCGCTCGATGAACACAAGCGCCTCGCGCTGATCCCAGGAGTGATTGCCGAGCGTGACGGCATCGGCTCCTGCATCAATGAATTCGTTGTAGATGACCTCGGTAATGCCGAAGCCGCCGGCGGCGTTCTCACCATTGATGACGACGAGGTCGAGCTTCCAGTCGGCGATCAGACCGGGCAGACGCTCGTGCACGATGGTGCGACCGGAACGCCCGACAATGTCGCCGATGAAGAGAATGCGCATAAAGGAGGATACCTACCGGAAAGCGATAATTTCTTTTTCCGTTAGCACGAAGTCGAGGCGCTCGTCGCGTTCCGTCGCCGGAACTTGCGGAATTTCCTGAGTGGCGAAGGCGACGCCGATGGCGACGACTTTTTTCTGGGCGCGCAGCGCGGCGAGCGTCATGTCGTAATAGCCGGCGCCATAGCCGATGCGGTGGCCGGCGCGGTCGAAGCAGGCGAGCGGCACGATGACGATGTCGGGCGCAACCTCCGGCGCTTCCGGCAAGGGCT
This sequence comes from uncultured Hyphomicrobiales bacterium, assembly GCA_903892675.1. Classification (GTDB taxonomy): domain Bacteria; phylum Pseudomonadota; class Alphaproteobacteria; order Rhizobiales; family Xanthobacteraceae; genus Pseudolabrys. The sequence goes on from CAITJJ010000306.1 coordinate 3,144, forward strand.
CGCGGATGCCCCACTGGCCCTCCTTGAAGGCGTCACCGATTGTCCAGGCCCGCATGATCAAAGCTTTGCCACGCCCGGCAATGCAGGGCAGCGCCAGTTGCGCGCCCTGCCCGGCGAGCTTGCGCAGCAAAGGCAGCGGATTGATCTCGGTCTTCATCGGCATGAAGCCGGAGACGATCAGGCCCGGCGTTACCGCAACCGGCAGCCCGCGCGCGGCGATTGTCTCCGCCGCCGCATGGCGCTCGGCGGCCGGCATCGCGTCGCGCAAAGCGAGGGCCGAAGCGCGAAGATCTGATTTTTGTTCGGAGATGGTGTTCAACGTCGCTCCGCGATCCTTGTAGCCCGGGTGGAGCGAAGCGTAACCCGGGAACCATCCGGTCCGTTGTCAGCCCGGGTTTCGCTTCACTCCACCCGGGCTACGGTCACGGTGATAGACAATGAATCAGTGCGGAGCCGCAATGGCCGTCAGAGCATGATCCCGGGAACCTACTGTTGTAGGTGGGCGCCATATGACCAAGCCCACGAGCCTGGCCAGGGACAGCTCCCGAGGGAATCGTAAGGCCCCGGGGAATGTGTCTCCGACGCACCTCGCAGCCCCGCCTTCGCAATGTAGTGCTTCGGGGGGCCAAGCGCCATGGCCGACATTCACCCAATCCCGATGCCGCTGCTGCTCAGGCTCTGATTGAGCTTGCGGGTGATGGTTTCCAGCCGCTCGGCGGCGGAATTGAAAGCAATGACCACCGCATCGGAGGCCGCGCGCGCCCGGTCGGACGACACCATGCGGGCGTCCTGTAGTGCGGTCACCTCTTCCTCAAGCCGGCGCAGCTTGCGCTGGATTTCGGTATTCTCGTCCGCCACCATCAGAGCGGCCATCACGGTCAGCCGCGTATCGCCGATCTCACCGAAGCGATTGCGCAACTCGGTAATACGCGCGTCGATATTGGCGGCGAGCGCCTGCAAATGCTCCTCCTGTCCGTCCTCGCAGGCGAGGCGGAACTGGCGGCCGGCAATCGTCGCATTGACGCTTCCCATGTCTATCCTTCGCGGTCCGATAACCGGTCCCCACTTTTCGGGATCATTCGCTACCTTCCAGCACCGACTGAATCGAGGCAATCGCCGTGTCGAGCCGCTCGGCGATCTCGCGGTTGGTCGCTTCCAGCTTGCGCGCACGCGCCGTCTCGCCGTCCAGAACCGAGGCCAGCCGCGCGCGATCGAGGCCGAGAGTCTGCACCTGCGCGGCCAACGTGTCCTCGTTGCGGTCGACCTCGCGCCGGCGCTCCACGGCGGCGTCGAGCGCGTCGAGGGCCATGGCCAGGCGTTTGACGGCGTTGTCGATGGCGCTCTGCTCACTCATGCTGCTGACACGGTCCGCGATTTACAAAAAATCCTGCGGCGGCAACTGTTTAGACCGATAAGCTTACGTGCGACGCGATCCACACGTCAACGCCAGCGGGCACATATGCCCCGTTGTTTTCGAGCCC
>CAITJJ010000307.1 GCA_903892675.1 uncultured Hyphomicrobiales bacterium
GCGCAAGCGGGCCAGCACTTCCTCGAGATGAAAGGGCTTGGCGACATAATCGTCGGCGCCGGCGTCGAAGCCCTGCACCTTGTCGCTCCAGCGGTCGCGTGCGGTCAGCATCAGCACCGGCATCATGCGGCCGCTGCGCCGCCAGGATTCCAGCACCGAAATGCCGTCCATTTTCGGCAGGCCGATATCGAGAATGATGGCGTCGTAGGGCTCGGTATCGCCGAGGTGATGGCCCTCCTCGCCGTCGAAAGCGCGGTCGACCACGTAACCGGCATCGGTCAGCGCGGTGGTGAGTTGGCGGTTGAGGTCGGGGTCGTCCTCGACAACGAGGAGGCGCAAGGGGATGAACTCCAAAAAATGGCGCGGGCGGCGCTACTGCCCGTTGATAGGCTCGCCACTGGCCGCGTCAACGGTCGCGCGGGTCACCTTGCCACTGCGCGCCAGCAGTGTCAGCACATAGACGAGCTTTTCATTGCGATTGCAAAGCTCGGCCCGGACGACTTCGGCCCGGCGGCCGCGCTCGCGCAGGGATTTGATGGCGATGGCCAACGGCACGGCCTTGTTGCCGGCCACCGCGGTGCGCTGCTCGGCCCGGTTCAGGCAGCCATTGCGGCCAGCTCCGGCCGCCTTGTCGACGGCCATGAAGCCCTGCGCGGCGGCAGGGCCGGACAGCATGAGCGCCGCCAGGACGAAAATAAGCGAAATGGTGCGGAAAACCGGCATGGCGGGATGTCTAGACGCGCGCCGGTGAACGCGGGCTGAACGGGGAACCCGCCCCGGAATCAGCTCTCAAACCCATCGAAGGACGCGAAATCGTCCAAAGCCGCGCGAGGGGAGCGCCAGCCATTGATGGGCGCGGCCGGGTCCTCGTAGCCGAGAGCCATGCCGGAATAAATCATAAGGTGGTCGGGCAGATCGAGGAAGGACCGCACGGTCTTGTGGAAAGACACCCAGGCCTGTTGCGGGCAGGTGTGCAGGCCATGGCCGCGCGCCAGAAGCGCAACGGTTTGCAGATAGCCGCCGATGTCGGCCCATTGCGCCGCGCCATGCGCCTTCTCGCGGGCAAAAAACAAGGCCGCCGGCGCGCCGAAAAACTCATAGTTGCGAGCATATTGCCGGTAACGCGCGGGCTTGTCCTCGCGCGGAACGCCGATCGATTGATAGAGCAATTCGCCGACCGTAAAGGCGCGCTCGCGATACGGCTCCGGCATCGGATTGGGATAGATCTGGTATTCGACGCCCTCGCCTTTCGGCAGTTCGGTTGCCATGCGCGGAGCTAGCAGCGACTTGAGCGCGTCGAGACGCTTGCCGGCAATCGCGTAAACCTGCCACGGCTGGAGATTGCCGGCCGACGGCGAGCGCGCGGCGCGCTCGACGATGTTGCGCACGATTTTTTCCGGCACCGGTGTCGGCAGAAAGGCCCGGCACGAATAGCGCGAGGCAACCGCGTCGAAGATATCCATCTGGAAAGACTCCCACGAGAATCGAGGGAGTGTGGCCGTTCAAATGCGGAGTGCCAAGCTGGGCTGCAGCCTATTTCCGCGCGATGATCCTCGCCACCTTCTCCAGACTGCGCCCGCCGAAATAGGCGGTCAGCACGATCATCGCCCACTGGGCGACGTCGCCGGAGAGCGCGTCGGTCGAACCGAGGCCGAGGACGCGACGCCACTTGGCAAGCTCATCGCACCAGGCGGCGGAAAATTGCGGGCCGCGCAGGCCCTCGAAATTCTCCGCCGTGAACACTTCGGCAACCGCGCCGATCGGCCATTCCAGCCGCCGCCGCGTCGATATCCAGCGCGGCCGCTCGTGCTGCTTGTGAATCGACAAAAGTCCGGAGACGCCTTCGATCATCACCGAGCGCACGTCGTGCTCGGTCTCGCCGACCAGCGCGATGCGCGCTTGCGGATCGGCAAGCGCGATGCTGCGCACCCATTCGGCGCCGGCGCGGGTCTTGCCGGCGCCGCGCCCGCCGAGGATCAGCCAGGTGGTCCAGTCCTTGCCGTTGTTGGCGGCATCGGGCGGCCTCTGGTGCTTGTGCGCGAAAGTCAGAAAATCGGCGTTAAGGGTCTTGAGCTTGCCCGGCCCCTGCTCCGCCAGCACCAAGGCTGTAATTTCGTTCTTCGCTTCCGGCGTCAGCAATTCGCTCTTCAACAAGTTGTCTAATTCGTCGCGCAAGTGCGTGACGGAGTTCGTCGATGTCGCAGGGGATGTCGTCGTCGGATCCATTGGGCGGCGTCTCGTTGTCGGGCTGATTAAGCGCCGCGATCTCGCGCAGCGTGCGGGAAACGCCGGCGAGCATGCGCACGGTGCGTTCGGCTTCCGCTTTATCGGACGGCCCAAGGATGCCGACGATCTGTTCGACCACGGCCATTTGCCGCTCGACGACGATCTGTATGCGCTGCGCCAAAGCGGCGCGCTGCTGCGGCGATACCGGCGCGGCATCTTCATTGTCGTTCGCGGATTGCGGGCCGGTCAGTTCGGCGGCGACCGCGCCGCGCACCATGCGCACGAGATCGACGGTCGTGCCGGCATGCGCGCGCTTGCGCCAGCCCCATTCGTTGGCGCGATGCGTCAGCGTCGAACGGCACACGCCGAGCATCGCTGCAATGTCGCCGACCTGGGTTGTCGTGGTCTCGTAGAGCCGTTTGGCCTCGGCGATCAGCTCGGGCGCGAATTCGATTTTGTGCGCTGGCATCCTCTCCCCCATGAAAAAACGCGCCGGAATATCCGGCGCGCTAAGACTTTTCCCGTTCGGCGCGGCGCTGGTCTCAGCCGCCGCGCGTCGTCAATGGCTGAAATAGTACGCGATCAGCCCGGCGAAGATCGCCGCCACCAGAAAGGTGCTGGCAAACAGCACCCAGCGCATGTGGCCGCCGGTCTCGCCGGCGCGCGCTTCGGTCGTGCTCTCGATGATTTGTCCGTGTTCGACTTTGGCCATGTGTCGCTCCTCGAAAATTGCGGTCGCGAGGGCAACGCCAGAGAGCTGCAAGCGTTCCGAAACGGCGGGACCCGCCGAACGCAACTGTGGAGCATGCCCAAACCATAGCGGAGCAGCGTCACGCTGTCAATATAGTCCTAGGACTTTTTTCTAAAAATCTTGACCGCTGACAAGGCGAGGGAAAATCGTTTTTGTTCAATGCCTTATTCCGTTGGTCCGCGGAAAATCAGCGGCCCGGCCCAAAAATTTTTAAAAAAAGTTCGGCGACGGCCGGCCGCCAGCCTGAAATATTTTTTGGCCGCGCCTATTTCGGCGCGTCGGCGCGGCAGGCGCGCGACCCGGTGTCCCAGAAGAAGCCGCATTTGCTGCAGCCACCGAGCGACAGGCCGAGCACCGCCAGACATACGATCGCGGCAAAGCGCATTTTCATGGCGGCACTTTAGCCTATCGCACGCGCCGGCGCGAGAGGCATGGCCCTGGTCGCCGCTCCTTGACCTCGCGCAAGGTTCCGCCGCGCCTTGGCGATATGCTGCCATCCATGAGTAAAGAGCCCGCCGCACCCGCCGCCTTGCGCCGCAGCCTGTCGCTGCCGCTGCTGGTGTTGTACGGCGTCGGCATCACCATCGGCGCCGGCATCTATGTGCTGATCGGCGCGGTCGCCGGCCATGCCGGACAGTACGCGCCGTGGTCCTTCGTGCTCGCCGCCTTCGCCATGGCCTTCACCGTCGGCTCCTATGCCGAACTCGCCACCCGCTTTCCGGTCAGCGCCGGCGAAGCAGCCTATGTGCGCGCCGCGTTTAATTCCCGTCTCGCCTCGCGGCTGACCGGCTTGCTGACCATCGTCATCGGCATTGTATCGTCGGCCACGGTGGCGCTCGGCGCCGCCGGTTATATCGGCGAGTTCGTTGGCCTGCCGCAGGGCATCGTCGTGGCTGTCGTTGTGGCGGCGCTCGGCGCCGTCGCCGCCTGGGGCATTCTTGAATCGGTGTTGCTCGCCAGCCTGTTCACATTGATCGAAGCCGGCGGGCTTATCCTCATTGTCGCCGCCGCGCTTTACACCGGCCTGCCCTTTACCGGCGTCTTGCTGACGCCGCCGCCGTTCGACGCGCAGATTTTATCGGGCGTTGCCTTCGCCAGCCTGTTGGCGTTCTTTGCCTTCATCGGCTTCGAGGATCTCGCCAATGTCGTTGAAGAAGCAAAAGCGCCGCGGCGCGACATTCCGCGCGCCATGGCTTGGACGCTTGTTATCTCGACCGTGCTTTATGTCGCGGTCGCGGCGATCGCGGTTGCCGCGGTGCCCAGCGCCGAATTGGCCGCCTCGCCGGCGCCGCTCAGTCTGGTATTTCGCACCATTGCCGGCATCGATCCGGCCACCATCAGCGTAATCGCCATCGTCGCCACGCTCAATACCATTCTCGCGCAGATGACGATGGCGGCGCGCGTCGTTTACGGCATGGCGCGTCAGGGCGACCTGCCGCGCGCCGCCGGCCATGTGCATGCCAGAACCGCGACGCCGATCCTTGCCACCGCTTTGATCGCGACGGCGACGATCGCGCTCGCGCTCGCCGTGCCGCTGGTGCGGCTGGCGGAAGGCACCTCGCTGGCGACTTTGGTGGTGTTCGCGCTGGTCAATCTGTCGCTGCTGCGGTTGCGCCATCGCCGCGTCCTTTCGCCGGCGCCGCATGTGCGCGTACCGGTCTTTGTGCCGGCGATCGGGCTGGCGACCTGTCTGGCGATGATCGCGGCAGTAGCGTTGGGTTAGCGGTCAGCCGCCGGCGCGCTGAACCTTCAGGTCGAAGCCGGTCTCGAATATAATGTGATCGTCGGCATCGACCACGGTCATCGACCAGCCCGACAAATCCTGGATGCCGGGATCGCACATCGCGGCTTTGAGATCGCGCACCTGCCGGATCGCGTGCGCCCGCGCCGATGCCATGCCGTTGAGCTCAACGCCCTGCGCATCGGAAAACCGGCGCTTCCCATCGGAGAAATGGAAAAAGTAACGCGGCACCACGGGCATCCTTGTCAATGCCGAATAGGTAGCGAAACACCTTCAGCTACTAATATGTCGGAGTTGCGAAACCCGGACAAGTTGAAACTCTGTCCGATATCCGACACAGATAGCGGCATAACTACCTAGGCCCTATGTAATTTTATTCCCCGGCGGCGGCGTCGAACCGCTGCCGCGATTGCTGGATGGCCGGCCGGTTGTGCCGCGCCCAGGTGCCGAGCGCGCTCACCGGCTCGAGCAGCGAACGGCCGAGATCGGTCAACTCATAATCCACCCGCGGCGGATTGGTCGGAAACACCGTGCGCGTAACCAGACCGTCGCGCTCCAGCGCCCGCACCGTCAAGGTCAGCATGCGCTGCGAAATGGAGCCGAGCGCGCGGCGCAATTCGTTGAAGCGTTTCGGCCCGTCGCCGAGCGTCGACACCACCAGCACCGTCCACTTATCGCCGACCCTTGAAAGCACTTCGCTGACGGCCCGGCAGTCCTCGGGCACATGCAGATTACCGGGTATTGCCTCTGTGCCTTCTTGTGACTTTTTCGTGGTCATCTATCTAGCCTTGGTAATCATTCGTAACTAACGAACAATAGATAGAGGCTCTCATGGCTGAAATCAACCTGCCTAAGCTCAAGCTTGGCGCCGCGTAACAAGGACAACAGAAAGGGTAAGTGTCATGTCCATCCGTCCCGTCAAACGCATCGTTCAATCCAAGCCGACCATGGAAGGCGCCGGCGTCAAGCTGCGCCGCGCCTTCGGCTTTGGCGACACCAAGGAGACCGATCCGTTCCTGCTGTTCGACGATTTCCGCAACGACAGGCCGGACGATTATCTCGCCGGTTTCCCCTGGCATCCGCATCGCGGCATCGAGACGGTCACGTATATTCTAGAGGGTTCAGTTGAGCATCGTGACAGCCTCGGCAGCCACGGCACGCTCGGCAAAGGCGACGTGCAGTGGATGACCGCCGGCCGCGGCATCATGCATCAGGAAATGCCGCAAGGCGATGCGCAGGGCCGCATGCACGGCTTCCAGCTCTGGGCCAATCTGCCGAAAGCGCTCAAGATGACCGCGCCGCGCTATCAGGACATCAAGGGCGCCGACGTGCCGGAAGTCATCGACGATGACGGCACCCGCGCGCGCATTGTCAGCGGCGAGTTCTGGGGCCAAAAAGGTCCGGTCGAAGGCGTCGCCGCCGATCCGCGTTACGTCGACATCTTCGTGCCGCCGGGCAAACGCAAGACCTTCAAGATCGAAGTCGAGCGCCACGCCTTCGCCTATATCTTCGAAGGCGACGGCCAGTTTGCCTACGCCTCGAAGCCGTTCGGCGTGCTGACCGAGAAGGAAGTCGGCGGCGAGGAAATCGTTTTCCGCGAACCGGCCGGCGATCGTTCGCTGGTGCTGTTCGACCGCGGCGACGAGGTCACCGTGCAGGCCGGCGAGAAAGGTATCCGCTTCTTATTGGTTTCGGGAAAACCTATCGAGGAGCCGGTAGCATGGTACGGACCGATAGTCATGAATACACAGCCGGAACTGCAACAAGCGGTCGCAGAACTGCGGAGCGGGACTTTTATTAAGGCGTAAAATTGCGGGCTTCCGAGTCAAAACCGCGCCGCCCCGCAATCGCCGCCGGCACCGTTCAATACAATCCGTGTGAATAACTGTGCCGACGGTCGGCATCTAAATAACAATGGTATGATGTACTGGGATACTTTGCGACTCGCGGGTTCGTTCGCACCCAGCGGAGGCTTGTTCCATTGCCCCATACAACGACGGCCCGGGAAACCGTCCCACCGCCGCCGCGTCGCGCGCCTGGATTCTGGCGCCGCGCGGTGATGCGGTCGCGCATGTCGCAACTGCGGAACGACGCCCGCGCCTTCGCCCAGCCGGTCACCTATCTCGGCGTCGCGATGCTGGTGTTCATCTATTGCGCCCTCACCTATTTGATCGTCGTCGACAGGAAGACCGCCGAATACGATGCTGGAGCGCGCAGCGACAATCTCGTCCGCGTCGTGGATGGAACCTTTTCACATATCTTCAAGAGCCTCGATAACAACCTTTTGTTTCTCGGAAAATTATATCGGCAGAGTCCCGAGACCTTCGATCTTTCCGCCTGGGCGCACGATCCCTCCCTCAAGAACGAACTGACATCTGACTTCATGATCTGCGACGCCAATGGCCGCGTCGTCGATTCCAGTTTCTCGAAGGAAATCATTGGCGCCGATCGCAGCGGACAAGACGGCTTTCGCGCTCATGTCAACTCCGCCGCCGACGAGATGCTCATTGGCAAGCCCATGATTCTGAAATTCAACGGCAAGTGGACAATTCCGGTAAGCCGCCGCCTCACGGCGCCGGACGGAACATTCGCCGGCGTTATCACCGCCCTGCTCGATCCCAGCAGGCTCATAAGCAATATCGGCAAGATCGATCTCGGCCCGGACGGCAGTATCGCCCTTGTCGGCCTCGACAGCTATCTGCGTACGCGCTCGGTCAACGGCAATGTCGATTGGGAAAACATCGGACGCGAGGTCCGGCTGATCCCGGAAACTTTAGGACGCGCGTTCAAGGTGAGTACGGGGCATTATTGGAGCGTTCCTGGCGTTTTCAACAATGTCCACCGAATGGTTTCCTACCGGGTGCTCAGTTCCTATCCGCAGATCGCGCTTGTCACAATTCCGGAATCCGAAGTGTTCCGGCGCGCAGACGAAAACGCGCGCGTCTATTGGTTCATATCCGCGACGCTGACTGTCGTTATCCTGATCGCCATCGGTTTTGGCGCAAAGCGCGAGAAGAAGCTGATTGAGACGACGTCCGTTATGACACAGGCGAAGGACGCCCTGAAGCAGAGTCAGGAGCGCTACCAGCTGGTCGAGACCGCCGTCAATGACGGCATCTGGGACAGGAACATTCTGACCAACGAGGTCTACTTCTCGCCCCGCTGGCACGGCATTCTGGGTTACGCGGAAGATGAAGTCGGAAAGACAGATGAAGCATTCCTCGATCTCCTTCACCCTGACGACAAGACGATGGTCATCGACAAGCGCCGGACCTATCTGAAAGAACCGCGGGATGCGGCTTACGTCATCGAAATCCGGCTGCGGCACAAAGATGGCGATTACCGCTGGGTGCAGAGTCGCGGCAAGGCCGTGCGCGACTCGGAAGGCCGCGCCGTTCGCATGCTCGGCAATATCACCGACATCACCGAGCGCAAGCAGGCGCAGGCCTTGATCGAGGAAAGCCTCAATGATCTTGCGCGGGCGGAGGCCTTGGCCCTGCTCGGCAGTTACAAATACGACATCGCCGCCAGGACGTTCAAATGGTCCGAGGGCATGTATCGCATCTTCGGCAAATCCCCGGCCGGTTTTACCCCGACTGAAACGTCCATTGTCGAACTGATGCACCCCGAGGACCGGCCCATCCTCGAGCAATATCGCAAGGACGCCATGGCCGGTCTCGACGTGCCGCGCATCACCTTGCGTGCCGTCAGGGACGACGGCCAGATCATCTATGTCGAGGGCTGGTCCAAAGCGGTTTATGCCGACGACGGCACAGTGGCCGGCATGTACGGCACACTTCAGGATGTCACGGTCCGCACCCAGGTCGGCGCCACGCTCAAGGAGAATTTCAGCAATCTCGAGCGCGCTGAGCGGATGGCCAATTTGGGCCACATCAAATACGAGATCGCGACCGGACTTTATACATGGTCCGAAGGCGTCTATCGGATCATGGGCATGTCGCCCGCGACTTACGATCCGACACTGAAGTCGACGCTGGAGCCAATTCATCCCGACGACCGGCAGCGTCTCATCGACCATCGCGCCAGGATCATGGCGGGCATCGACCAGCCGCCGATCACCGTTCGCGCCACCAGAGGCGACGGCAAGCTGATCCAGTTTGAAATCTGGTCGGCCCCGCTGCGCGACGCCAAAGGCGCCATCACCGGCATGTTCGGCACGGTCCAGGACATCACCGAACGCCGGCGCGCCGAATTGGCCATCAAGGAAAGCCACGACAATCTGGCCCGCGCCGAGTCGATGATTCTGCTCGGCCACTACAAATACGATCGGACAACCGGCAATTTGACCTGGTCGGAAGGCACCTATCGAATTTTCGGCAAGTCGCCCGATACGTTTACGCCCAGCCAGAACGGCGTCCTCAACCTGTTCCATCCAGAAGATCGCCCGCAATTAAACAATTACCGTGAGGACGCCCTTGCCGGCAAAAACCCGCCGCCGCGAACGCTGCGCATCGTCAAGGACAACGGGGAGATAGCTATTGTCGACATCTGGTCGACGCCGATTTACACCGCCGATGGCGCCATCACCGGATATTTCGGCACCGTCCAGGATGTCACGGAACGCTCGCGCGCCGAAACGGCGGTCAATGAAAGCCGAGAAAATCTGGCGCGCGCCGAAGCCATGGCGGTTCTGGGCCACACCAGAACCGACCTCGACGGTACCTTCACCTGGTCGGCCGGCGTCTATCGCATTTTGGGCAAGTCGCCCGAACGCTACGTGCCGAGCCTGGAAAGCGCGAGCGAATTCATCCATCCCGATGACCGCGCCGCGCACGAACAATATCGCCGCGATGTCATGGCCGGCATCGATGTTCCCCGCAAGACGGTGCGCATGCTCCGCGACGACGGCCAGATTATCGACGTCGAATTCTGGTCGGCGCCGATCCGCGACAAGAATGGCGCTGTGATCGGCAAGTTCAGCACGCTGCAGGATATAACGACGCTCAAGCGCACCGAAGCGATCATCAACGAAAGCCACACCAACCTCGAGCGCGCCGAGCGCATGGCGCTGCTCGGGCATTACAAGATCGACCGTGGCACCGGCAATCTGGTCTGGTCGGACGGCGTCTTCCGCATTTTTGGCTTGTCGCCCGACAAATTTACACCGAACTTACGCGGCGCCTTGGAACTGATCCATCCCGACGATCGGCAGTTCCTGAAAAAAGCACGCGACGACGCCATGGCGGGCAACGAGATTCCGCACATGACCATGCGCGCCTTCCGCGGCGACGGTGAGTCAATCGACATCGAATACTGGTCGACTCCGGTGCGCGACGGCAATGGCGTCACTACCGGCATATTCGGCACGGTCCAGGACGTCACCATTCGCAAGCGCGCCGAGGAAGCCCTGGCGCGGGCCAATCAGGAACTCGAAGCGCGCGTTTCCGAGCGCACCGTCGAACTGGCGGCGGAGATGCGCCGGCGCGAGGAAGCGCAAATGAACTTGAGCCAGATGCAGAAGATGGAAGCGGTCGGCCAGTTGACGGCAGGCATCGCCCACGACTTCAACAATCTGCTCGCGGTCATCGGCGGCAGCCTCGAATTCGTCGATGGCGCGGCCGCGCGCGGGCTGACCGCCGATCCGGAATTGATCGACGCGGCGTTGCGCGCGACGCGGCGCGGACGCGAACTGGTGCGGCGGCTGCTCGCCTTCTCGCGCCAGTCGCCGCTGCGCGCCGAGGCCGCGACCATCGACCAGCTGGTGCTCGATACGTTGCGGCTCCTGCAACGCACGCTCGGCCAGGGCATCGACATGGTCACTCAGCTCGACGCCAAGGCCGCGGTCATCTCCGTCGATCGCAACCAGATGGCCAATGCTCTGCTCAATCTGGCGCTCAACGCGCGCGACGCCATGCCGGAGGGCGGCCAGTTGACGATCGCCACCAAGTGTCAGCCGGTCCCGAACGCGGCGCAGAATTCGCCGCGCTGGCCGACCGGTGAGGAAGTCTGCATCACCATCAGCGACTCCGGCGTCGGCATGACCGACGAGGTCCGCGCCCGGGCTTTCGAGCCTTTCTTCACCACCAAACCCGACGGCCTCGGCAGCGGGCTCGGCCTGAGCATGGTGCAGGGCTTTGTCGAACAATCCGGCGGCACGATCGACATCGAAAGCGCGCCCGGCAATGGCACCACCATCACCATTCGGCTGCCGCGGATCGTGTCCGAGAGCCAGGCCGACGAAACCGACCTCGTGACCGGCGCGCCGGCGAGCGGGCGTGAAAAGACCGTCTTGCTGGTTGAAGACGATCCCGACGTGCGCGTGGTCACCGCCGCGCAGCTGCGCCATCTCGGCTACAAGGTGCACGCCGTCGGCAACGGCATGGAAGCCATCGACCTGATTGCCTCGCCGGCCAATATCGACATCACGCTGACCGACATCGTTCTGCCCGGCGGGCTTGATGGCGTGGCGCTGGTCAAGGAAGCCATGCGGGCGCGGCCGAAAATGGGGGTGCTATGCATGTCGGGCTATAATCCAACGGAAAAGCACCGCAAGTGGCTAAAGGTTCAGAACATCGCCTTTCTCGAAAAACCGTTCTCCAGCGCGCACCTGGCGCAGGCGCTCGACGCCGCGCTCGTGCATTAGGCCATGACCATGACGATGCGTGGCAATGGAAGTCCGACGGCCGGCAATCCGCCCACATGCGGCGCTTGCCCTGCGTTCCAGGACAATCTCTGCCATATCTTTACCGATGCGATGTTCGCGGATGCACTGGCGAACACCACGGTCGACGACCATTACGCGCCGGCGCGACGCTCGCTCTGGCGCGCGGGCGACACGATCGGGCGCGTGCCGGTCATTTGCCAGGGCTGGGCGGCGGCATCGGCGACATTGTCGGACGGCCGCCGGCAAATCCTGTCATTTCTGTTGCCGGGCGATCTGGTGTCGGCGGCGCTGATTTTTGAACCCGTCAGCCATTGTGCGGTGGATGCCGTCACCGAGCTGCGCTACCGCGCCTTCCCGCGCGGCGAATTGCAACAGGCGCTTAGCCGCAAGCCGGATCTGCTCGCCATCGTGTCGCGCATATCGGCTGACGAGAAAGCGCGCGCCGACCGTCTCGCCACCGACCTTGGACGGCGCGGCGCCGCCGCGCGCATCGCCAGTCTGATCCTCGCGCTTGCCGAGCGGCTGCGCAAACGCGGCATGATGCAGGGCAACACCATGGACTTCCCGCTGCGCCAGCATCACATCGCCGACGCTGTGGGGCTCACCGTCGTTCACGTCGGCAATGTGCTGGCCGAATTCCGCCGCGCCGGCCTGGTCGAGATCAACGACCGTTCGCTGACGATCGCCGATCAACCCGCCTTGCGCCGCATCGCCGACGAACTCTAGCCGGACGACCGCGTATCAAGCGGCCGGGATCGGCGTTGCCGGCGCCGACGGCGCGGTCGCGCCGCCCGAGGGCGGGGTTGGACCTTTCAGCGGCTTTTCTTCCATTGCGATCAGGAAACACAGGCCGAAGGTCAGCACCAGGCCGCAGGCGAGAAACACGAAGCGGAACGCGAAGCCCAAGTCGTTAGCCGACGCCTGCCGCGCCAGCATCTCCACCGACATGCCGGCGACGCCGCCCAATCCGCCAAGGACGATGGCGCCGAGCACCGCCACCACCAGCGAGGAAAACAGCGCGCGGAAGAAATTGGCGGCGCCGGTGGCGATGCCCATCTGCGAGCGTGCGACGGCGTTCTGCAGGCAGACGGTCGAGATCGGAAACACCGTCCCGATACCGGCGCCGACCAACGTCATCAACAACAGCACCGGCACGATCGGCATCGTGCCGGGCCAGATCGATAACGGAATAAGCGCAACGATGGCGACGGCAAGGCCCGCCAGCGACATCCATTTGTAGCGCGCCATGTGCATCATCGCCCGGCCGGTGATGGTCGACAGCACCACCGTCGCGCCCATCAGCGGGATCAGCGCCATGCCGGACTGGCTGGCCGACAGATGAAGCACCATCTCGAAATACAGCGGCACAAAAATTGTCATGCCGACCAGCACCCCCATATTACAGGCCCCGGCCAAAGCCGCGCAACGCACCACCGGATTGCCGAGCACGCTGAGCGGCAGGAACGGTTCGGTCGCGCTCGCCAGCCGCCACGCAAACAGCGCCCACACAATCGCCGACACCAGAAACAGCGCGCCGATCTCGGCCGATATCCAGTCGTAACGCCGCCCGCCCCACGACAGCGCCAGCAGCAGCAGCACCGCCGCCGTCATCAGCAGCAGCGCGCCGACGACGTCGAGCCGATGCCTGCGCGGATGATACGGCACCAGCTTGAGCACGCTCGAGGTCATGCCGAGCGCGATCAGGCCGAGCGGCAGATTGATCCAGAAGATCAGCGACCAGTCGAGATGCTCGGTGAGAAAGCCGCCGAGCACCGGCCCGCCGACCGAGGATACCGCGAACACCGCGCCGATATAGCCCTGATAGCGGCCGCGCTCGCGCGGTGAAACGATGTCGGCGATGATGGTTTGCGCCAGCGCCATCAGGCCGCCGCCGCCGAGGCCCTGCAGCGCGCGCGCCAGCACCAGCGCCGGCATGCTCGGCGCCAGCGCGCAGGCGATCGATCCGAGAATGAAAATCGCGATCGCCGTCAGCATGACGACGCGGCGGCCGTAAATGTCGGAGAGTTTGCCATAGAGCGGCGTCGACGCGGTCGCGGTCAGCAGATAGGCGGTAACCACCCAGGACAGGTCGTCGATATTGCCGAAATGGCGGCCGATGGTCGGCAGCGCGGTGGCGACGATGGTCTGGTCGAGCGCGCCGAGAAACATGGTCAGCATGATGCCGATGACGATCGCCTTGATCTCGGCATGCGTCAGCGAACGCGGTTCCGGCGCCGCGGCGGTTTTGTGGGCGGATGAATGCGGAGCTTTGTGAGCGGGCTTCGACACTGTCATGGCGCCGGCATGCCCCGCCGCGCGCGGCGAGGCAAGAGGCGGCGGCGCATGGCGCTATCGCTTGCTCGTGATCGCCCGTTTCAAGGCGGCGATGAGGCCATGACCTTTGGTGATTTGGCCCTTGGCCGCCTTGCCCGCCGGCGGCGCCTTAGCCGCCAGGGGCCCCTTATCTGCCAGGGGCCCCTTAACTGCCAGGGGCCCTTTGCCCTTGGAACCCTTCGGCCATTTGCCCGGCCAGCTGACGATGAAATCGACCAGCCTTTCGTCCGGCACATCTTTCTCGCTGGCCGCCACCTTGCCGCGCACCGAAATGCCGGCGCTGTGCACCGTGTTCGGATTGCCCGACACCAGCGGATGCCACCAGGCCAGATCGCGGCCTTCCGCCACCAGCCGGTAGCCGCAGGTCGGCGGCAGCCAGGTCAGCCGTTTGACGTTGCGCGGCGTCAGCCGCACGCAATCGCGCACCTTGGCCTGCCGGTTCTTGTAATCGGTGCAGCGGCACGATTCGCCGTTGAGCAGCTTGCAGCCGACATCGGTATAGACCGTCTCGCCGGTGTCGACGTCGGTAAGCTTGTTGAGGCAGCAGCGGCCGCAGCCGTCGCACAGGCTCTCCCACTCGCGCGGCGACATCTCGCTCATTTTCTTGGTGCGCCAGAACGGCAGCGCGGGAGATTTGTCGTCGGTCATGCGCGAATATCCTTTGCCCGCCATCCTTTGCTCGCCTTGTAGCGGGCGGGCCGGGCCGCGTCATGGTTCCTGTTGCCGGGAGACGATTTTACCGGTGGAGCGGCAGCCAGGCGCGGAAATCGTCCGGGTCAAAACGCGGGTTAGGCACCGGCGGCGACAACGACAGCGACGGAGCAGGAGACGGCGATGCCGCGGCGGCGGGCTTTGCAGAAATCGCTGGAACAAAAGCCTGCCAGACGCGCAAGGCGGCCTCGACGGTGCGCAGATGCGCCCGTTCGCCGGCATCGAAAAGCGACGCCGGCAGGATCGCTTTTTTGCGGCCCTTTCGTTTGGGCTCCTCGCGCGGCCATTCGTGCGGCAGGCGCGGACGCAAGCGAGGCATCGCGGCGGGCGTGGTGAAATCACGGCGAAACTGGTTGAGCGCGGCCAAGGCCAGGTTGGTGGCATCGATTGCGTCGGCCTTATCAAGCCGTGCCTGAGTTCACACTGTGTAGGGTATACTTTAGAGGCGGAGTTTGGTGTCGCGAGAAACGGCAGAGCCGAACCTGACTACAAAGGTTGGGAAATTAAGGCAGAGACCGTAAGAGCCTTCAATACTGCGCCAACTGGAAAAGCAATTACACTTATGACCCCTGAGCCGACAGGCGGGTTTTATAAGAATGAAGGTGTTGAAGCGTTTGTTCGAAAGTTTGGCTACGCTGACAAACTTGGTCGAGCCGACCGAATAAATTTTGGCGGCGTCCATAGAGCCAACGAGACACACGCGGGGACAAAACTAACTTTAAGACTGAATGGTTTTGACGTTAAAAAACTCCAAATAACTAACCCGGAAGGGTCGCTGTCACTTGAGACCAGTGATGGCGTGGTGGCAGCAGAATGGAGTTTTGCTTCCTTGATAACATTATGGAATCGAAAGCATGCGCAGGCCGCCTACGTACCAGCTCTAGCGCGAGAGCATCCAAACTTGCAATATTCGTATGGTTCACTAGTCCGCCTTGCAGTAGGGACCGATATCGGCAAATTGCTTGGCGCTATCTCCAGCGGATACGTCTACTATGATCCGGCCGTAAAACTTGAAAATGCTTCTACAATGTCACCAACTTCCAAACGGCGAAGCCAATTTCGAGTCGGGTCCCGCAATTTATTCAACCTCTATAACAAAGTCCAAGTAGTGGACGTGTTAGCTGGTTGAATTCGATTTGTTTTCACCAATATGCGTAATTCCTTGCGGCCCTGCCGAAGCTCGTCTGCAGCGTTCGTTAAGCTGCCACCACGCTAATCCGCGCCCCGCGCGACTTCGGCTTCTTGCGGATGACGATCTCGATGTCGCGGTCGAGTGCAGTGAGCAGCGCCATCAGCCGCTCGACCGAGAAACCCTCCAGTCTGTAGTTGCGCAGCGCCGAGACCTTGGGCTGGTTGAGGCCGAGCCGCGTTGCCGCCGCCTCCTGCGTCAGCCTCGAGGCATCGATGACCGTATTGAGCGCGTGCGCCAGCCGCAGCTTGGTCTGCCGCTCCTCGGCATCGGGGAAATTCAAATCGGCGAAGACGTTGCCGCTGCCGCGAACGATCGCTTCTCGCTTCGGGCTTCTAACGCTTTGCTTCGCCATAGCGGGCCTCATGATCCAGTTGCGCAAGCCGCAGTCGCCGCGCGATCAGGTCGATATCGGTACGCGCCGTCTTGATCCCGCTCGGCGACTTCTTCTGAAACGCATGCAGGACGTAGACTACATCACGAAACCGCACGGTATAGACCGCGCGATAGGTGCCGCCCTCGTGGTCCTCGACCACCTCGAAAACGCCCGGCCCCTCGCCTTTCCACGGTTTGGCTTTCGGATGCGTGCCGCCGAATTGGGCGAGGCCCAAGGCATTGCCGAGTTCGTCTTTGACCGGCTCGGGAAAAGTCAGGAAATCACGCTTCGATGAGCCGGCCCAGTCGAGCGGCCTTTCGCCATTTTGCAAAAGTGGACGCATGACAATATCCCAGAATTGGGATGGCAACACAAGTCTTTGCCGCCGGGGCGCACGAAATAATGTTCTTGTTATGTTCTTATCGCAAAGGCCGCCATTTGACAAGCATTCGCCGTCACTCCCCCGCCCCCATTTCCGCCCCACTTGCCGTTCACCTTCCCCACCGTTAACCGGCCGGAACCGCAGCCGAATTGTGGGAAATCCGGCCCGGATACGCTATATTACCCGTCGCGCGGGGCGCTAAACCCCGTCCCACGTCCCCGCATGCCACCGGAATAAGGGCAAAACCGCCTTGCGCGACCTGTTTCCCGAGGATTGGAAGCCCAAAATCAAGCGCGCGATGCTGGCCATCGACGCCTGGGTCGATTTCAGCGTGTTCCGCTCCGGCGTCGGCCTGCGCGAGAGCTATGAGCGCTTTTCCACCTTCATGGACCGCTTCCACACCGCGGGCGTGCGGCGCGTCATGGTCGAGCTGACCTCGGAGGGCGCGACCTTGGGCGCCGCCGGCGGCGTGCTGCTGCTGGCCTTGGCGACGCCGGCCTTCCAGATGACCGCCGACGACGACTGGCTCAAGAAGTCCGAGCTGGCCGTCACATTTCTGGACCGCTACGGCAACGAGGTCGGCTCGCGCGGCATAAGGCACAACGATTCGATTCCCCTCGACCAGTTTCCGGACAACCTGATCAAGGCTGTGCTGGCGACCGAGGACCGGCGCTTCTACGAGCATTTCGGCATCGACATCGGCGGCACCTTGCGCGCGGTCGTCACCAATGCGAAGGCCGGCGGCGTCGTGCAGGGCGGCTCGTCTCTGTCGCAGCAACTCGCCAAGAACCTGTTTCTGTCGAACGAGCGCACGCTCGACCGCAAGATCAAGGAGGCGTTCCTGGCCATGTGGCTGGAGTCGCGCCTGACCAAGAACGAGATTTTGAAATTGTACCTCGACCGCGCTTACATGGGCGGCGGCGCCTTCGGCGTCGATGCGGCGGCGCAGTATTATTTCAACAAGTCGGCGCGCGACGTGAACCTCGCCGAAGGCGCGATGCTCGCCGGCCTGTTCAAGGCGCCGACCAAGTTCGCGCCGCACGTCAATCTGCCGGCCGCGCGCGCACGGGCCAACGTGGTCTTGGATAATCTGGTCGAGGCCGGATTTATGACTGAAGGCCAGGTCTTCGGCGCCCGTCGTCATCCTGCTACACCAGTAGATCGACGTGACGATCGCGCCGCGAATTATTATCTCGATTGGGCCTTCGACCAGATGAAGCAACTGGTCGATACCTTTCCGAAGTCGATGACCGAGCGGGTGTTCGTCGTTCGCACCGCGCTCGACACCAATCTGCAAAAAGTCGCCGATGCGGCGGTTGAAAACTCGTTGCGCCAATACGGCCAGGAATATCACGCCAGCCAGGCCAATTCGGTGCTGATGGAAAACGACGGCTCGGTACGCGCCATGGTCGGCGGGCGCGACTATGGCGCCAGCCAGTTTAACCGCGCCACCGACGCGATGCGACAGCCTGGCTCGTCTTTCAAGCCTTATGTCTATGCCACCGCGCTTGAGCACGGCTACAAGCCGACATCCATCGTCGTCGATGCGCCGATCTGTCTCGGCAACTGGTGCCCGCACAATTATGGCAACGGCTATAGCGGCTCGATGACGCTGATCCAGGCCTTGACCCATTCGGTCAACACTATCGCCGTGCGGCTGTCGATCGCAATCGGCGATGGCAATGCCAAACTCGGCCGTTCACGCATCATCCAGACCGCGCGCGACATGGGCATCACCACGCCCCTGCCCGATACGCCGTCGCTGCCGATCGGCGCCGATGCGGTCACCATGCTCGAACATGTCGGCGCCTATGCCGCCTTCCCCAATCTCGGTATCGCGGTGAAGCCGCATGCCATTCTTGAAGTCCGCACTGGCGACGGCAATCTGATCTGGCGCTTCGACCGCGACGGCGCGAAGCCACACCGTGCCTTGCCGGCAAGTGTGGCCGCCGACATGATCAAGATGATGAACAGCGTCGTCGAAGCCGGCACCGCGCGCCGCGCCCGCCTCGACGGCATTGTCTCGGCCGGCAAAACCGGCACCACCAATAATTACCGCGATGCCTGGTTCATGGGCTACACCGGCAACTTCGTGTGCGGTGTCTGGTTCGGCAATGACGATTACAGCCCGACCAACCGCATGACCGGCGGCGCGTTGCCGGCAATGACCTGGCACGCCATCATGTCCTATGCCCATCAGGGCATCGAAATCAAACAATTGCCAGGCGTCCCCGTGCCGACTGCGCGCCCGGAAGCCAAAGTCGCCAGCGGCAAGGCTACCGAACAGCCGCCGCCGCGGCCGACCATCCTGTCGAAACGCGGGGCCGAAATTCTGGTCCGCGTCGAACGCATGATGGACGATGCCAACCGCGCCATGACGCCATTGCCACCGACGGTCTCGACCAATCGCCGAAACCAGGCTCTGGCGCCAATCCCGGCTGACTCTGCGGCCAAAGGCGACGCTCTCGCCTCCGCGCTGGAGAGCCAGGCTTTAAGCGGCCGAAACTGATTAGCAGCCGTCTCCCGGGCGGCGTAGTCTCTCGGAAACGAATCAACACTTTCTCATTGTCAGCGGATCGAACGTGCGACTGCTTATCGGAACGCTTTTTGCCTTTGCAGTCGCCGCGGTCATTGGCCTCGGTGCAACCTATTTTGCGCTGACGCGCGGCGCCGCATTCGGCGCGCTAACCATTGGCAGTTGGACCGCCCGGCCGAAAACCGGCACCGCCGACGCGGACCCCTATGCCCGCGCCACGATTGCCCGTACCGGCCAGTTGCCGGTGGCGCTCGGCGATGGCGTCTCATTTACCGCGCAAACCGACGATAGCGGCAAGCTGCTCGACGGGCGCTGTGACGTCGTCTTGTCCGGTGTCACGCCAGCGGCGCGCTTCTGGACACTGACACTTTATAATACCGAGGGTGGCCTGGTCGCCAATTCAATCGAACGCTTCGGCTTTTCCAGCCAAGAAATCGTGCGCCACGCCGACGGCAGCTTCGAAATCGTGGTCGCACCGCGCGCCAACCCGGGCAACTGGTTGCCCGCCGGCGGCATCGAACGCTATGCATTGGTGTTGCGTTTCTATGACACAGCGGTCGGTGTGTCGACCAAGGCCGGTCGCGAACTGCCGATGCCGGCTATCACCAACAGGAGCTGCCCGTGATCCGGTGGCTATTGTTGCTTTGCGGCGGCGCGCTGCTCGGTGGCGTGGTGCATCTCGCAACGATCATTATCCTGCCGCGCACCGCGACGCAGGATGCCTATGCGCGGCTGACGCCCATCGCGCCTGTCAATACAGTCACGGCAATTCCGCTGCCGAAGCCGGAAAATGCCACCATGCCGTTCATGGATCCGGCATTTGCCAGCGCCGTCTGCCGTTACGATTTGTCAAAAGGCCCGCTCAAACTCACCGTTCCGGTCAGCCTCGCTTATACGTCGATCTCTTTTTATACCCGCTACGACGTGGCTTACTATGCGATCAACGACCGTGCCGCGGGACGCCGCGTGATCGAACTGGATCTGATGACGGCCGAACAGCACAATCAGATGCCGGAAGACGAAGACATTACCGCGGCTGACCGGTTGATTGTCGAGTCTCCGACTTCCACCGGGATTATCGCAATCCGGGCGCTTGCCCCGGAACCCGGCCTGATGCCGACGGCGCAAAATACGATTGCCGGCGCACGCTGCTTTGCGCCCCCGCCGCCTGGCGGCGGCCGCTAAATCCTGCTGTTCACCTCCATATAAGTACGCATTCCAGAACGATTGCGAAATTTGGCCGGTAGACGTGCCCTCGATGCCGAAGGCAGCCGCGCTAACCACTGCCGCTTTTCTGACAAGGCCGGACAAGGCCTGATTTAGTGCAATTGGAATGTCCGCGTATGCCCCCCCTAGCCGACAAGCTGTCGTGGGCCAAAATCGATCTTTGTCTGCTGTTGCCCCAAGAGCGGACAAACGCAAGCGCAGTCGGTGTGCCCGTTGAGTGCCAATAGGCGACATGTCCACTGTGCTTTGGCACAATTGTTAGATCGCGGAGATAACGCGCTTCCGCGCGGGTTCGATGATCGATAAATTTCGTATTGCGGCATGAAATTTGATCATTTACATTCTTTGCATTCTGTCAGATGCAAGGCGTTTTCCATGTTCGCAAAACCGAGCTCACTACTTTTAGGCGGTTTACTTTTATTTTCTTCGTCATTGGCAACCGCGCAAATCGCACCAGATAAACCTTCGCAGGCTGACGTTACTCCCATTTGGAAAAAAGCCGCTGGTGCCATTGGTGCTTACGTGAGCATTCTGGCGACAAGCAATGCATGCAAGATTGAGTTGGACAAAATAGCCCGCAACGCCATCTATACTAATATTGGCATATTAAAAATATGGAGCAATATGTCGAGTGCCACGGTGGATCAATTGCTGGCTGACTTCTCTGCAGATTATTCTAAAGACAAAACTACATGTGTCGATAGCGACAAGTATTTCGATATCACGGCGACAACGATGGCAAAGGCCGCCGAAAAAAATACCGAGGGAACCGGCATAACGCTCAATCCTCTGCCTGAGCGCATTTACGTTCCTGCAATAGCCTTACGCGCTCCGTTTGACCCGAAGAGTCCGAAAGATGCCGCAAAAGTCATGATTGTAACAGCGTATATGATTGAGGCCGCTGCCGGACAGTGCAAAATCGAGTTAACCGGTACCGAATACCTCAACCTCGAACGTGCGAAGTATTACTATCGCGGCAAGGCTGATCTTGCAGCCGCAGAGGTCGAAAAACTCGGTGATGGGGCAACTATCGAAGTAAGACAAAGTCGAACGCAATTTTGCGCGCCAGGGTGGAACGCCAAGTCGAAGCTTAATGATCTAATGGAGTCAATTAAATAGCCCGCATTCGTTAGCAACAGCGGACATACGTGCAGGCCGTGCAGGAATAATGATTGCGCGAATCTTTAAAATGAATGCGGCGCTCGTTCAGAGGCTGGAACTGGCGGGCGAGACAGAATTCAAAACGGATGAGAGAAACGATCAGCGTTGAAAGGCCAGGCTCGGCTCGCGCTGCCAGGCCGGCGTCGGCTGGCCACGGTATCGGCTGATTTCCGCGTGCAACGCATTGACCGCCCGCTCCGCTTCGATGGCCTGCGGCGACGGCACCGCGATGACCAGATGTTCGAGCGCGAAGCGATAGGATGCCGCACGGTGCGTCATGCTTGCATCGACGCGCGCAATCACCCGCGCATTTTCACGAATCCGGTTGAGTACGTTCGTCTTTTCGAGCGCGCCCAGCCCTGACACATAGGCCATGCTCTTGCGGCGCTTTTCGTCGAGGTCCAATACCTTGGTGGCCACTTCGTAAAATTGCGGCAGGCGAGCAATGTCGTTGCGAACGTCGTCGACCAGGCGGGCATAGCGTGTCGACTGCGAACGAGCGTCGTTCGCCATCAGATGATTGATGTAGGCCGAGCGATCGTTGGCTTCCATCGGCGCCGTCCGGATTGCGCCATTTTCACGCAAAACCTGGTCCCAATTCTGCCGGTCATAGGGCGGCTGGATCAGCGGGAATGCGAGGTCGCGCAGCGCGTGCTCTTCGTCCGTCAACGCGAAATCGGAAGGAGAAATGGGTTTGCGAGCGACATTGTCGCGGCCGACCCAGTCGTGAATGTTGCCGCTGACCCGGGCCGGGTTGACCTCGCCGAAGTCGCCGTCCAGACCGCAACCGGCCAGAAGCGACACCGCCGCGAGCGCGGATAAAAGCTGTCGCAATGTCCGCATCGTGTCCTTTTGCGCTGAAAGCTGCATAGAGCGTTTTCGAGCGAAGTGGGTACCGGTTCGCGTGAAGAAAACGCGACAAAACAAAAAACTAGAGCCCCGGCTTTGATTCCATCAAAGC
>CAITJJ010000308.1 GCA_903892675.1 uncultured Hyphomicrobiales bacterium
GCAACGTCACTTTGCTCGGCGACGCCGCGCATCCGATGCTGCAATATTTGGCGCAAGGCGCCTGCATGGCGACCGAGGACGCCGTAGTTCTTGCGGAGAAAGTCGCCGAACAGCCCGGCAATCTGCCGGCCGCGTTCAAGGCCTACGAACAGGCGCGTTATCTGCGCACCGCGCGCGTGCAGATCATGGCGCGCGTCTATGGCGATTTCTATCACGCCCGCGGTGTCACTGCCGAACTGCGCGACATGGCGGTAGGCGGACGCACGTCGGAACAGGCCTATGAGGGCATTTCCTGGCTCTATGGCGGGCCTTAAATCCCCGCCCGTCCAACCATCGCCGCGCGCAGCAGCAGATAGAGCGCCAGCCCGTTGAGACTGTGCCACAGGAAATGCGTGCCGAGCGGCAGCGCGTCGCACACCGCCATATCGATGCTGCGGAAAACAAGCGACACGACGAGTGTGAAAGTTGCGGCGAACAGCAAACGGCCGGCCTGTTCCCGCCGAACCGGCCAGGCCACCGCGACGAGCGCAGTCAACGCCGGCAGATAGGCGTGAGAACCATTTAGCGCGCCACGCGGCACAATGGCCGCCTCGGCATAGTTAAGCTCCGAAAATGCCACCAGGGCTCCAAGCGACACCAGCAGCGAAAATCCGAGATACCGCCGCAGGGCCAGCAGCAAATAGCCGTAGATGAACAAAGCAATCGGAATAGTGTCGAACTTGGCCGCGCCGCTGGTCGCAACAGTATGAAAGATGAACGAGCCGACACCGATCGCCGCCGTGACGCCAATCAGCGCAAGCACTGACCAATCGCCGACGCCGCAGCGCCGCCATTGTACGAACGCAACCAACGCCGCGATCAGGAACGCGGCGTTGGTGACGGCATTGAATGGCTCGGCCCAGAACGACGCATCGGTGCGCTCGCAATAGAGATCGACGGCGCGGCCCCAATCCATCGCAATAGCCCGCGTTGTTACGCCGCCTTGCTGCCGTTCGGATTGGCCGCCGGCCGGTCCAGATCGGCGTTCCAGGCGTCGTAGCCATAGAGCCATGAGGTGTCGGACTCGCCGCCCTTCATCCAGGTATTGGCGCTCGAAATCGCCTGCACAACGGACGTGCGCGGCTTGCGGTGCGCCTCGTAGCGTTTGAACGCGCCTTCGATGTCGTCGCCCTGCACGGCCTCCAGACAGCGCGCCAGAATGGCGGCGTCCTCGATCGAGGTCGCCGCGCCCTGCGCCATATAAGGCGTCATCGGATGCGCTGAATCGCCGAGCAGCACGACACGGCCGCTGCTCCAGTTCGGCAGCGGCTCGCGCTCGAGGATCGCCCATTTGTGGCAATCCGGGCAGGCATTGAGCACGTTGCGCACATCCTGATGGAAATCGCCGTATGCCGCGCGCAGCTCCTCGACATTGCCCTTGGCCGACCACGACTCCTTGGTCATCCAGCCGGCCTCTTCCGGCACGCTGGTGACGAAATAGAGTTCCCTCTTCGATTTTGTCGTGTAATAGATGACGATGTGGCGGTCGCTGCCCCACCATTTGGTGCGCGACGGGCCGATATCGAATCCGCCCATTAGATCGGACCGGAACACCGCGCGATAGGCGATGCGGCCTTTGTGTACCGGCGAGTCCGGGCCAACGACAATATCGCGCACCAGCGAATGCACGCCGTCGGCGCCAACGACTGCGTCCGCCGTCGCCTTCGTGCCGTCCGCGAAACTCAGAGTCACAACGCCGCCGGCATGGTCGAGCCCGGTCAGCTTCTTGTTGAGATAAATGATGTCGGATGGTACGGCGGAGGCGAGCGCATCGTGCAAATCGGCGCGATGCATGCACAGATAGGGCGCGCCGTAGAGAGCTTCCGGCATCGGCAGTTCGCGCATCAACTCGCCGGTATAGCCGTCGCGGTTGAGATGCGAGAACGGCGCGAAGGCGACTTGCCGCAACCGTTCCTCAACGCCAATGCGGCGCAGCACCTTCATCGAATTCGGCATCATCTGGATGCCGGCGCCGATCCGGCCGAAACGGCTGGCCTGCTCGAACACCTCGACGTCGATTCCGACCTTACGAAGCGTCGCGGCGACCGCGAGGCCGCCCATGCCGGCGCCGACCACGGCGATTTTAAGCTTTTTCTGGCTCATGCTTCTTTCCGTCTATTCAATCGCTTTGGATGTTTCAGAAATCGTACAGCTTGGCTGGGTTATCGACCAGCAACTTGCGCTGCAAATCGTCGCTGACAGCTATGTGCGGAACCAGGTCGACCAGTTCGCCCTCGTCCGCTTCATGGGTCGAATTCGGATGCGGGAAGTCGGTTCCCCACAGTACGCGGTCGGGAATGGTCTCAAGTATCTTGCGCGCGATTGGTACAGCCTTGTCATAGGGCGGAAAGTCGATGCGCTCCGACCCGGTGACCTTGATCCAGCACTTTTCCAGCTTGGCCAGTTCAAGCAACGTATTCAGTGGCGCCTGCTCGACACCATCGGCGCTCGGCACGCGGCCCATATGATCGATGACGAAGGTCATCGGCAGCTTGCGAATGACTGCGGACAGCTCGTCAATGTCCTTGGCGTCGAGGTGCAGCACGACGTGCCAGCCGCGATCCTTGACGCGATCAATGACGCGATCGAACACTGCCATGTCCGGCGCGCCGCCGAGATGCTTGACGAAATTGAAGCGTACGCCGCGCACGCCGCCGTCATGCAGATTCTGGAAATCGGCGTCGGTAAAAGTGTCGTTGACGATGGCGACGCCGCGATAGCGTTTCGGATCGGAGGCAATGCAGTCGAGCATCGCCGCGTTGTCGAGGCCGTGGCAGCTGGCCTGCACGATGACTGCGCGCTCGATGCCGAGATAATCATGCAGCGCCCGCAGCATTTCCTTCGGCGCGTCCTCCGGCGTGTATTTGCGGGACGGCGAATAGGGGAAGACGTTGCCCGGTCCGAACACATGGCAATGCGCGTCGGTCGCGCCCGGCGGCAACTTGAAGGCCGGCTTGCGGCGTTTGGACAGGAAATCGGGCGGTATCGTCATGCGGGGCAGCCTCGGTTCGTGATCGGTGGCTCGGCATAGCCAAGACGGTCCGGCGAGACAACCACCCCGTCAATGCGCCGGAATATCCCCCGCCGCCCAACCCGCCATTGTCGCGGCGTGAAAACCGGCGAACTGGCCGGCTTCGATCGCCGCGCGCATGCCGGCCATCAGGTCCTGGTAATAGGCGATGTTGATGGTCGACAGCAGTACCTGGCCGAGGATCTCATTGGCCTTGGTCAGATGATGCAGATAAGCGCGCGAATAGGTCCGCGCGTCCGGGTGAGGGCTTTGCTCGTCGAGCGGACGCGCATCGTCGGCGTGGCGCGCATTGGCCAGATTGATCGCGCCGAACCGAGTAAATGCCGTGCCATGGCGCCCGTTGCGGGTCGGCATCACGCAGTCGAACATGTCGACGCCGCGCGCCACCGCTTCCAACATGTCGTGCGGCGTGCCGACGCCCATGAGATAACGCGGCGCAGTCTCGGGGAGAGACGGCGTGGTTTCCTCGACGACCTTCAGCATCACCTCCTGCGGCTCGCCGACCGCCAGCCCGCCGATGGCATAGCCATGAAAGCCGATGTCGGTGAGCGCCTTGGCGCTTTGCTGACGCAGCGCGATGTCGTCGCCGCCCTGGACGATGCCGAACAGCGCATAACCTTTGCGCGCGCGGGATTCAAAAGCGCGTTTGCTCCGCTCGCCCCAGCGCAGCGACAGTTGCATCGCGCGTTCGATCTCGTCGCGCGGCGCGGGCAGCTTCAGGCATTCATCGAGCTGCATGGTGATGTCGGTGCCGAGTAATGCCTGGATTTCGATCGAGCGCTCCGGTGTGAGCTCGTGCATCGAGCCGTCCAGATGCGATTTGAACGTGACGCCCTGCTCGCTCATCTTGCGCAAAGTCGCGAGCGACATCACCTGGAAGCCGCCGCTGTCGGTGAGGATCGGGTACGGCCAGTTCATGAAGCTGTGCAGGCCGCCGAGCGCGGCGACGCGCTCCGCGCCGGGACGAAGCATCAGATGATAGGTGTTGCCGAGCAGGATTTCCGCGCCGGTTGCCTTGACCGCTTCCGGGTAAAGCCCCTTCACCGTCGCCTGCGTGCCGACCGGCATAAAGGCTGGCGACTGCACGCACCCGTGCGGCGTCGTCACCTCGCCGCGCCTCGCCGCGCCGTCGGTTGAGATCAAGCGGAAGGAGAAGGGTTCGGACATCACGCCTCGGGGTAAAGCAAACACGCATCGCCATACGAATAGAAGCGGTAGCCGCTCTCTATGGCATGCTTGTATGCGCGCTGCATGGTCTCCAGCCCGCTGAAGGCCGACACCAGCATGAACAGAGTCGAGCGCGGCAAATGGAAATTGGTCAGCATTAAGTCGACCGCCTTGAAGCGGTAACCGGGAGTCATGAAAATCGATGTTTCACCGGCGAACTCCTGGATTTGCCCGTTTCTATCCGCCGCGCTCTCCAGAAGGCGCAACGCTGTCGACCCGACTGCGACGAGGCGGCCACCTTCTGCCCGATAACCGTTCAAGGTGTCCGCAACCTCCGCGGAAACGACGCCATATTCCGCATGCATCTTGTGGCCCTCGGTGTCGTCCGATTTGACCGGCAGGAAGGTGCCGGCGCCGACATGCAAGGTCACCCGGCGGACGTTGATGCCGCGCCGCATGAGGCGTTCGACCAGCTCCGGCGTGAAGTGCAGCCCCGCCGTGGGCGCCGCCACCGATCCATTCTCGCGGGCGAACAGGGTCTGGTAGTCGGCTCTGTCCTGGGCATCGGGCGGCCTTTTGGAGGCGATATAGGGCGGCAATGGCATGTCGCCGCGCTCGGCAATGGCTTGGTCGAGAACTGGCCCTGTGAAGGAAAATGAGAGGGTTACGTCGCCCCCTTCATCTTTATGTGAAACCTGAGCATCGAGCTGGTCAAGAAAGCAGACCCGCCCCTCCGAGCCGAAACGCAAGGTGTCCCCGACCTGCACCTTCTTGGCGCCGAGGATGAAAGCGCGCCAGTGCGAGCCGTCCAGGCGCTTGTGCAGGGTTGCCTCGATCGACGGCTCGACCTCGCCCCGCCCGATCCGGCGGCCCTTGAGCCGGGCGGCGATGACCTTTGAGTCATTGACCACCAGACAGTCACCGGCCCGCAGCAGATCCGGCAGATCGCCGACAGTGCGGTCATCCAGCCCCTCACCCGGTTTGACCACAAGCAACTTCGCCGCCTCGCGCGGCGACACCGGCCGCAAGGCGATACTGTCGGCCGGCAGGTCGAAGTCGAAGAGATCGGTTTTCATGCTCGCTCGGTGTCATCGTCCGCCATAGCCGTCCTTTAGGACAGCGTCGCTTTGCAACGCCTATGGCGGATGATCCAGCAATTTCCAGAGTCGCCAAAATTACCGACGTAAGCAATTGCTGGATGCCCCGCCTTCGCGGGGCATGACCGTTTGCTGGCGTGGGCGAAGTGCCCTACGCCCCCAGCGACGCCTTGATGATCTTGTCGGGATTGCTGACCGGCTCGCCCTTCTTGATCTTGTCGACGTTGTCCATGCCCTCGATAACGTTGCCCCAGGCCGTGTATTGGCCATCGAGGAACGTTGCATCGTCGAAGCAGATGAAGAACTGGCTGTCGCCGGAATCCGGGTTCGACGCGCGCGCCATCGACACGGTGCCGCGCACATGCGGCTCCTTGTTGAATTCGGCCTTCAGTTTCTTGCCGGAGCCGCTCATGCCGGTGCCATCCGGGCAGCCGGTCTGCGCCATGAAGCCGTCGATGACGCGGTGAAACACGATGCCGTCGTAGAAACCGCTTTTGACCAGTTCCTTGATGCGGGCGACGTGGCCGGGCGCAAGGTCGGGGCGCATCGCGATCACGACATTGCCCTTGGTGGTTTCCAGCGTCAGCGTGTCTTCAGGTTTTGCCATTTTCTTTTTCTCTCGTGAATGATCTGGTTATTTCATATCCGCGGCGACTTGCACCTTCACCATCTTGTCCGGATCGGTGACCGTGCCCGACTGCGAGCCGGCCGGCGCCTTCTTCAATTTGTCGGCGACATCCATGCCGGAGACGACGTTGCCGATCACCGTGTATTGGCCGTTGAGGAACGAGGCGTCGGCAAAGCAGATAAAGAATTGCGAATTGCCGGAATTCGGACTGCCGCCGCGCGCCATGCCGACGACGCCGCGCACGAAAGGCGTCGGCGTGAATTCGGCGGCGAGGTTCGGGTATTTCGAATTGCCGGTGCCATTGAAGTTCACGCCGTCGCCGGTCTGCGCCATGAAGCCGTCCATAACGCGGTGGAACGGCACGTTGTTGTAGTAGCCCTCGCGCGCCAGAAGCTTGAGCCGCTCGGCGTGCTTGGGCGCCAGATCGGTGCGCAGCTTGATGATGATGCGGCCCTTTGTGGTGTCAATGACGATCGTGTTCTGTGGATCGACGCCGACCGGCAGTTTCGGCGCCTGCGCCAGTGCGGGCGCGGCGGCGCAAACCGAGAAAGCGAGCGCAAGGGCAAGGCTAAGCGTGCGGATCATGACAACTCCCGGGATTTAAGCTTTGGCGGAAAAGCGCTGCTTCAGCCGCGCCGCCACCGCGGCCGGCACGAAGCTGGACACGTCGCCGCCCATGGCGGCGATCTGGCGCACCAATGTGGCGGTGATCGGGCGCACGATCGGCGACGCCGGCAAGAACACGGTCTGCACCTCCGGCGCCATCGCCTCGTTCATGCCAACCATCTGCATTTCGTAGTCGAAATCGGTGCCGTCACGCAGGCCGCGGATCAGCACATTGGCGCCAACCTTGCGCGCCGTGGCAATGACCAGATTGTCGAAGGTTATGCAGGAAATTTCGCACTTGGCGTCGCGGCCGATCGGGGCGCAGGTCTCGTCCAGCATCGCCAGCCGTTCGTCGGCGGTAAACAAAGGCGCCTTGCCGGGATGGACGCCGATCGCCAGCACCAGCCGGTCGGCCAGCCGCACGGCATGGCGCACCACGTCGATGTGGCCGTTGGTGACGGGGTCGAAAGACCCCGCATAAAGGGCAATCCTCGGCATCAGCGGGGTCTAACCCGCCCTTTTGCGGCCCGCAAGGGTGGCAGCCGTCGCCGCGCCGGACCCGCTCGTCGTGAATGAACCATTACGCCGGTCCGCCGTTATTGAGCCGAACCTTCGCTGCCTCTTTGAACCTTTATCAGGCCGGGCCCGCTAATGGTTATGTCAGCCGAAACAGGGATTGCCATGCTCAAGACGGTCTCCGCCATCCTCACCGCCGCGGCCATCGCCGCGGTTCTGACGATCTTTACGGCCCCCAGCCCGGTCGATGCCGGCCCCCTGGCAAAGCCCGACGAGGCGGTGCTGAAATCCTGCACCCAGCGGCCCTGGCCCTATCTCAACTGCGTCGGCACCCCACTCGGCAACCAGAAGATCCGGCTGGTCACCACCGACCGCCTGACCCCGTAAGATAATCCGGTTTACCGGCGGCGCGACGAAGGACTAGGCTTCCTTCAAGGGACATTACGATCCCGTGAAGGCCCAAGAGGGCCAATGTGAGGGAAACCGCATGCGCCGTCCGTTTCGCACGGCCGCCATTGTCGCGGCGGCGCTGGTGTTCGCAAGTACCGTTTCAGCCTTCGCGCAGACCTATCCCAATCACCCGATACGCATCATCGTGCCGACGCCGGCCGGCGGCCCGGTTGACGTCATCGCGCGTTTGCTCGGCAATTCGTTGCCGCCAATGCTTGGCCAGTCGATCATCGTCGAAAACAGACCGGGCGCCGGCAATACGATCGGATCGCGCTTTGCCGCCGCGGCCGAACCGGACGGCTATACGTTGCTGGTGTCGGCAGCGAGCGGGCTGATCATGAGCCCGATGATCTACCACAATGCCGGCTACGACGCGGCAAGCTTCACCGCCGTTGCGCTGATCGCGGAAACGCCGCAGCTTCTGGTGGTCAATCCGGATTTGCCGGTGAAAAATGTCGCCGAGCTGGTCGCCTATGCCAAAGCCCATCCCGGCAAGCTCAATTATTCGACCGGCGGCGCCGGCACATTGCCGCATCTGACCGCCGAACTGTTCAAGCGGCTCGCCGGCGTCGACATCGTCCACGTTCCCTATAAAGGCGGCGGCCCTTCATTGACCGCGGTGGTGGCCGGCGAAACCCAGATGACCTTCGACACCGTCGCCACCTCGATCCAGATGGCGGAAGCGGGCAAGCTGCGCATCCTCGCCGTGGTCGGACCGCAACGCATCGCTGAATTGCCGGCAGTGCCGGCGATGCCCGAAGCCGGATTCCCCAGTCTCACCACCGGCTCTTGGACCGCGCTGCTTGCGCCGCGCGGCACGCCGCCTTCGATCGTCGCCAATCTAAACGAGGCCGTGAACGGCGCGCTGGCCATCGAACCCATGAAGGGCACGCTGGCCAGACTCGGCGCGCAACCGCGCGGTGGACTGCCGCATGTGCTGGCCGATCATATGGCGGCCGAACAGAAGAAGTGGAAGCCGATTGTCGACGACCTCAACCTGAAGGCGGATTAATCCGCGCCCGGTTGAATGAAATGGCCGCGCCGGTGTTAGCCTTGGTAGTAACAACGCTTTGCCAGGGGACGACCATGCTGGGCCGCGCGCTTCTGTTTCTGGTTTTGATCTGTGGCGGATGTCCCGCACTGGCGCAGATCGCGCCGAGCCCTGCCGAGATCGCCGCCTATCGCGGCCTCCATGCCGCGGCCGCTAGCGGCAACACCGCCGAGATCGAGAAACTGGTCAAAGCGGGCAATCCGATCGATGCCCGCGACGGCCACCAGCGCACGCCATTGCATGTCGCGGCGCATCTCAAACGCAACGAGGCCGCCGCGCTGCTGATGAAGCTCGGCGCCGACGCCAATGCGCTGGACGCGCAGAAATATGACATCGTCACCATCGCCGCGGTCGCTGACGATGTGCCGATGCTCAAAGTCGCGCTCGCCGGCGGCTGCAGGTCCGGCAACATGACCAGCCCCTACGACGGCACCGCGCTGATCGCCGCCGCCCATCTCGGTCACGATGAAGTTGTCCGTATCCTGATCGCTGCCAAGGCGCCGCTCGATCACGTCAACAATCTGCACTGGACCGCGACCATCGAGTCGATCGTGCTGGGCAATGGCGGCAAGCGCCACATCGCCACGCTGGAGGCCCTGGTGAAAGCCGGCGCCAATCTTAAGCTCGCCGATTCAAGCGGCGCCACGCCGCTGACTTTGGCGAAGCGGCGCGGTTACGCCGAAATGGTGGCTATTCTGGAAAAAGCCGGCGCCAAGTGACGCCGAAGTTACACCGAGTAACGCCGACGCGAAGCCGAGGTAACTAGGCCGCGCTTTGCACCGCACCGGCAGCCGCCTGCTCCGCTTCGGCATCGGCGTCGCGCCATTGATTGCGGCCCAGCCGCTTGGCGCGGTAGCAGGCATTGTCGGCGGCGCGCAGAACCATGCTCGGCGTGTCGCCGGCCCGCCGATGCGCGACGCCGATACTGACCGTCACCGCGATCAACTGGCCATCGCCCTGCACCGGCGACTGAGCGACCTGTGTCACCAATTCGCTGGCCAGCCGGTCGGCAGCGTCAGGCGCAAGGCCCTCGATCAGCACCGCGAATTCCTCGCCGCCGATCCGCGCGGCGAATCTGACGCCCGGGTTGCCGGTTGCCGCGACGATGTGCTGCATCGATTGCGCCACCGCGCGCAACACGCGGTCGCCGGTGTCGTGCCCGTAATTGTCGTTGACCTGTTTGAAATGATCGATATCGACCATCATCAGCGTGACGGCGCCGCCGCGCTGGAACACTTTGCCGGCAAGTTCGAAAAACGCCCGCCGGTTCGGCAACTCGGTCAGGCTGTCGAGCCGCAAAAGGCCCTCAAGGTCGCTCTTGATGACGCGGAGCCGATGCGCCATCACCAGCAACGGAAAGGCGCCGACCGGTGTCAGGATCACGGGGAAGATCGTCGCCAGCACATAGTGGAACGTGGCATCCTTGAATTCGGTCACGACCAGCATGGCAGTGGTCAGGCCATAGGCGCCCGCCATCATAGCCAGCGTGATGATGAACACGCCCTTGACCGTTCCGAAAAACTCTTCCCGCGACATTCGTGGAAATCCCTGCACGTTCCCTCTTTCGTATTAGGGTACAAATGCAAGCAAAACGCTGCAGGATTGGATAAAATTTTAGACAACGGACCGGCGTCAGCCTGGCCGCCGCGCCAGTGACAGCCAGATGCCGCCGCCGACCAGCATTGCGCCGGACAGGCGGCCGAGCAGCTTGTTGTGGTGGGGTTTAAGAAACCAGGCGCGGCCGAAACCGGCGGCGACCGCCCAGCCTGAATCGAGCAGCGCGCCGAGCGTCACCGAGCACACGCACATCACCACCAATTGCCGGTCGACCGGCAGCGCCGGATCGATGAACTGCGGCAGGAACGCCGTGAAGAACGCGATGGTCTTCGGATTGGTGATGGCGACGATGAAGCCGCGCCAGGCATGCACATGCGCGCCCGGCGGTATCGCTTCCGCAGCCGCGCCGGCGTGCCGCCAGGCCTGGATGCCGAGCCAGACCAGATAGGCCGCGCCGACCCATCGCAGAAGGTCGAACACCTCCGACGAGGCTTTCAATATCCAGGTCAGGCCGAAGGCGATGGCCGCGAGCAACACCGCGTTGCCGATACTCGAACCGGCGACCGTCAGCAGCGCGGCGCGCGTACCCTGCCGCGCCCCGGTGGCAATGATGAGCGTGACGATCGGCCCCGGCGTCAGGAACAGCACGACGGTGATCAGCAGGAAGGCGGTGAAGAGTTGAGCGTTCATTGCGTCGCACTCGGTGTCATCGTCCGCGAAGGCGGACGATCCAGCACTTCTTTTCTACCACTTAATCAAGCGCTGGATGCCCGCTTGCGCGGGCATGACAGCGGAACTATTCGGCTTCATCTTCCGACAGGCGCTCGACCGAGACAACATGCTCATCGTCCGCCGTATTGAGCACGATCACCCCTTGCGTCGAGCGGCCGGCGATGCGGATGCCGGCGACCGTGGTGCGGATCAGCTTGCCGGCGTCGGTGACCAGCATGACCTGATCGTCTTCCTCGATCGGGAACGAGGCGACCAGCCGGCCGATCTTCGGCTTGAGCTGGAACGAGCCGCCTTTCTTTTCCCAGATATCCATGGCGACGATGCCTTTGCCGCCGCGCCCGGTGATCCGGTATTCGTAAGAACTCGTGCGCTTGCCGAAGCCGCGCTCCGACAAGGTCAGGACGAACTGCTCGGCTTCCGACAATTCGACATAGCGCTGTTCGCCGAGTTCGATATTGGCGGCGTCGCCGGCTTCCGCGGCCTCCTCGGCATCGACAACCTGCGGCTCGTCGACCTCGGCGCCGGTGCCGCGCCGGATGGCGCTGGCGCGCTTGAGATAAGCGGCGCGCTCGTCCGAGGTGACGTCGATATGACGCAGGATCGACATCGAGATCAGCCGGTCGTCATTGTCGAGCGCGATGCCGCGCACGCCCATCGAGGTGCGGCCGGTGAACACACGTACATCGGTGACCGGGAAGCGGATGCACTGGCCGCCGGACGAGGTCAGCAGCACATCGTCCTTCTCGGTGCAGATCTGCACGCCGACAATGCCCTCACCTTCGGTGAGCTTCATCGCGATAATGCCGGAGCGGCGCACATCGACGAAATCCGACAGCTTGTTGCGGCGGACCGTGCCCTTGGTCGAGGCGAACATGACGTCGAGATTGGCCCAGGACGTCTCATCCTCGGGCAGCGGCATGATCGAAGTGATGGTCTCGCCGGCATCAAGCGGCAATATGTTGATCATCGCCTTGCCGCGCGCCTGCGGCGCCGCCAAAGGCAGCCGCCAGACCTTTTCCTTGTACACCTGTCCCTTGGACGAGAAGAACAGCACCGGCGTATGCGTCGAGGCGACGAACAGCCGCGAGACGAAATCCTCGTCGCGCGTCTGCATGCCGGAGCGGCCCTTGCCGCCGCGCTTCTGCGCGCGATACGTCGACAGCGGCACGCGCTTGACGTAGCCGAGATGTGACACGGTGACGACCATCTCCTCGCGCTGGATCAGGTCTTCGTCTTCGAGGTCACCGATGGCCTCGGCGATTTCGGTGCGGCGCGGCGTGGCGAATTGCGCCTTCAGCGCGGTCAGATCGTCCTTGATTATGGTCTGGATACGCGCGCGCGAGCGCAGGATGTCGAGATAGTCGGCGATCTCGGCGGCGAGTTTGTCCAGCTCGGCGGCGATTTCGTCGCGGCCGAGCGCGGTCAGGCGCTGCAGGCGCAGATCGAGTATGGCCTGCGCCTGTTCGGCCGACAGCCGCGTATTGCCTTCCGGCGAAATGCGGTGGCGCGGATCGTCGATCAGCAGCACCATGGTCGCCATGTCTTTCGCCGGCCAGTCGCGCGCCATCAACTGCTCGCGCGCTTCCTTGGCGTCGGCCGAGGCACGGATCAGCTTGATGACCTCGTCGATATTGGCGACGGCGATGGCAAGACCAACGAGCACATGGGCGCGGTCGCGCGCCTTGTTGAGCAGGAACTTGGTGCGCCGTGATACGACCTCTTCGCGGAACGCGACGAAGGCCACCAGCATGTCCTTGAGCGTCATCACCAGCGGACGGCCGCCGTCGAGCGCCACGGTGTTGACGCCGAAGCTCGTCTGCAACGGCGTGAAGCGATAAAGCTGGTTCATCACCACGTCGCGCTCGGCGTCGCGCTTGAGTTCAATGACGACGCGATAGCCGTCGCGGTCGGACTCATCGCGCAGATCGGAAATGCCGTCGATCTTCTTGTCGCGCACCAGCTCGGCGATGCGCTCGACCATCGTCGCCTTGTTCACCTGATAGGGAATTTCCGAGATGATGATCGCTTCGCGGTCCTTGCGCAGAGTCTCGAAGGCGACCTTGCCGCGCATCACGACCGAACCGCGCCCGGTGTGATAGGCGCTGTAGATGCCGGCGCGGCCGAGAATGATGCCGCCGGTCGGGAAATCCGGGCCGGGCACAATCTGGATCAGGTCGTCGGTCGAGATCGCCGGATTGTCGATCACCGCGATGGTGGCGTCGATAACCTCGCCGAGATTGTGCGGCGGAATATTGGTCGCCATGCCGACGGCGATGCCGCCGGCGCCGTTGACCAGCAAATTCGGATAGCGCGCCGGCAGAACCTTCGGTTCGCTTTCGCTGCCGTCGTAATTTTCCTGGAAGTCGACCGTGTCCTTGTCGATGTCGTCGAGCAAGGCCATCGCCGGCTTGGCGAGCTTACACTCGGTGTAGCGCATCGCCGCCGCCGGATCGCCGTCGACCGAGCCGAAATTGCCCTGCCCGTCGATCAGCTGCAGGCGCATCGAGAAGTCCTGCGCCATGCGCACCAGCGCGTCGTAGATCGCGCTGTCGCCGTGCGGATGATATTTGCCCATCACGTCGCCGACGACGCGCGCCGATTTGACGTATTTCTTGTCTGGCGTATGGCCCTGCTCGTGCATCGAATAGAGGATGCGCCGGTGCACCGGCTTCAATCCGTCGCGCACGTCGGGCAGCGCGCGGCTTACGATCACGCTCATCGCGTAATCGAGATACGAGCGCTTCATCTCTTCGGTGATGGAGACAGGGCGCACATCGGTGGGCTGATCGCCCCCCGATTTGGGTGTTTCGGTGTCGGACAAAGATGCGTTCCTGCAGGGCAATAAGAATCCTGCATTTTCTAGCTGATTCAAGCGCCCGACGCCAACTCTAAAGACGCCCGAAACGGGCTATTTTCTTATTATATTTCAATCGGTTATTGACAGGGAAACGGCCTGCCTGGCGGCTGTCATAAAGTCGCGATCATTGCTCTTTTCGGCCTGCGCCCGGCCCGTGGTCCGCCGCCGGCGGTTCCATGATTCACCGGATATTAAGCCTAACAAATTACAAATTTTGTACGGGTGGCCGGTGATGGCGACTCGCGTCGATCCCGCCGAGCGACCGGCGCGACCAGAAAACCTTTGTGCTCGCGTCGATGATTAATAAATGCGTCCCGCCGGTAGCACCACCGCCCTAGCCCGCAAGTTTCTCGCTTCGGTTTCGGTTGCCGCCCTGCTGGTCGCGGAGGGCGGCTCCGCCGCGGCGCATACGGTCTCGATCGGCTATGTCTTTGCCGGCCCGGGAGCGGTGACGCTCTGGTACGGTTCGTATCACAACACCGCCACCTTCAATGAAGCCGACACCCAGCTTGTCGGACCGGGCTATTACTCGCTCAAGAATATGAACCTGCTGAGCGGGATCAAACCGATGGGGCTGGTCGATGGCACCAACAATTTCTACTCCAACTCCGCCGGCACGGCCTTGGTCGGTATCCCCGAATTTGTCGTGTCGACCGATGGCTCGGGCGGCTCTTTCGATCCGGCGGTGAAAAGCGTCTTGAACTGGCAAGGCGCCACCTACACCGGGCTGCGCCCCGGCACCTACACTTTCACCTATAATCCGCTGTCATTGCCGACCGTCGAATGGCATCCCATCAACGACGTCATCGAAACCAACAGCTTCACGCTGACCGCGCAGGATATTCTCGGTATTGCCGGCTATCGCTTCTACGGCACCAACATAAACCAGCGCGCGGTCGGCCGCGCGCTCGACACCGCGATCACTGCCGGCGGCTACAATCAGCGCATTTATAATATTGCCGCCTTGTCGGCCGCTCCGATGGCGGCGGCGCTCACTCAATTGTCCGGCGAAGTGCATACGCAATCCTCGCGCGCCGCGTTCCAGTCTGGCGATGCGTTTATGTCGGCGATGATGGACCCGTTTGCCGGCGGCTTGCGTGGCGGCGATTTCGGCGCCGCGCCATCGGGCGCCGGCTCTTATGGCTCAGCTTATGGCGGCGCGCCGGATGCCGGCGCATCTTACGGCTCGCCCTACGGCGATTCCATTCCCGGCAGCGGCACCTATTACGATCCGCAATCGCCCTACGGCAATTACGGCTCGAATGGCGGCCAACCGAATGGCGATCCCGCCTATGGCGACGCCGGCTCCCAAGGTTACGGCAATCAGGCCTACGGAAATCAAGGTTACGGCAGTCAGGGCTACGGCGCGCAAGGATACGGGAGCCAGGGTTACGGAAATCAAGGCTACGGCAACTCCGGCTACGGCCGTTCCGGTTATGGCAATGGCGCAAGCCAGGGCAACCGCGGTGGCGGACTATTGCAGCGGCGCGAATTTGAAAACCGCTGGAGCGTTTGGCAGACGACTTATGGCGGCTACAGTTTTGCCA
This sequence comes from uncultured Hyphomicrobiales bacterium, assembly GCA_903892675.1. GTDB lineage: Bacteria > Pseudomonadota > Alphaproteobacteria > Rhizobiales > Xanthobacteraceae > Pseudolabrys. Next base: position 15,279 of record CAITJJ010000308.1, read on the forward strand.
ATGGCGATGCGCCGACTGGCAGCCATGACACCGCCATTTCGTAGGGCGGCGTCATTGCCGGTCTTGATTTTCGCACCGTCAGCGGCGGCGTGCTCGGCGCCGCGATCGCCGGCGGCGTCACTTCGTGGTCGCTGTCGCAAAATCTCGGCAGCGGCAAAAGCGAAGTCATGCAAGCCGGTCTCTACGGCTCGCAGCGCTTTGGCGCTGCCTATATCTCCGGCGCCGTGTCCGCCGCCTGGCACAAGATGAAGACCGAGCGCACGATCACCATCGACGGCGCCGATACCTTGCGCGGCAGCTTCGACGCCAGCAGCGTCGGCGCTCGCGTCGAGGTCGGCTATCGCGTCGAAACCAAAGGCTACGGCATCACGCCGCATGTCGCCGTTCAGCGGCAAACCTTCCGCGCGCCCGGTTACGGCGAGACCGTCGGCGCCGGCGCTAATGATTACGCGCTCGACATCGCCAAGCGCGACACCACAACGACACGCAGCGAAGCCGGTGTCTGGCTCGACCGTACGATGCCGGTCGACGACGCCTGGTTGTCGGTGCGCGGCCGCGTCGCCTTTGTGCACGAGCAATCCGACACGCCAGCGGCCAATGCCAGTTTTCAGACTTTGCCGGGCTCGAGCTTTACTGTGCTCGGCGCGGCGTCGGCGCCAAATCGCGCCCTGATTTCCCTCGGTTCGGAATTGCGTCTGCCCAATCGCCTGTCCTTGAGCAGCAAGGTCGACGGCGAATTCGCGCCCGGCACGCGCTCCTATGCGGCCAGCACAACGGTGCGTTATCTGTGGTGAGCGGCCAATTGACCCTGCCTGGGACCGCCGCTACGACTTGATGCATGGAATTCACCGTCTCCGCCCTGGTCACGATCCTGGTCGTGCTCGATCCGATCGGGCTGGTGCCGTCCTTCATCGCCATCACGCAAGGTCTGCCCGCGAAATCGCGCCGCAGCGTCGCACTCCGCGCCTGTCTGATCGCAGCCGCGATCCTCGCCGGCTCGGCGCTCGCCGGCGACTGGCTGTTGCGCATGCTGTCGATCTCGCTGCCGGCATTCCGTATCGCCGGCGGTCTGCTGCTATTCTCGATCGCCTCGGAAATGGTGTTCGGCGTGCGCGTGGTGCGTCAGACCGAAACCGCCGAGCATGCCATCGAAGAGCGCGTGCGTAACATCGCCGCCTTCCCGCTTGCCATTCCATTGATGGCCGGACCCGGCGCCATCACCGCCAGCGTGCTGTTGTCCGGCCGAAGCGGCGGCGATCCGCTACGGCTTGGCTTGCTGCTCGGCGTCATCGCAGCGAGCATGCTGCTGTGCTTCATCGTGTTCGAACTGGCCGGCCGCATCGGCAATCTGCTCGGCACCACGGCGACGTCGGTCGCCTCGCGCATCCTCGGCGTGCTACTGGCGGCGCTCGCCGTGCAGTTCGTCATCGACGGCGTGCGCGTGGCGATAGCAAGTTAAAAAAACGCGGCGGCGGCGCGACCCGTCCTCGGCCACGACACACGCCGCTCTATTGCTTTAAGCCCCAGCGCTTCGCCTGCCGCTACTTGTAATAACCAACGCCACAGCCCTGGCCGCCGACGACGGTGACGAAGGATTCCTTGGGAACGGCATTGGTCGTGCCCGGCTTTGGGAAATTATAGTTCACGGCCGACACAGCGCCCGGTTTCGCCGAATCCCAGATCTTCTGGCCCAGCGCCTCGTCACCGACCTTGAGGCCGCGAATATCGGACCCCATCAGCGCCGGATTGGGATGCGCGGTGAATTTTCCGTCGGACGTGTTGTAGCAGAACACATAGAGGTCGCGGTCGCGGAATGACTTGTTTTCCTTGTCGTTGAACTTGGCGATGGCCGGCGCTTCGCCGGCTCTGAGTTCGGTCGCCGCGCGGTCGAGCATCGCCTTTGCTTCCGCCTCCGTGCCGAATTGCTGGGCCGAGGCGCTGGCCGCGCCCCACAACAACACGAAAGCGGTCATTACCGACGCGAGTATTGTCGTCTTCATGGCGTTCTCCCTGGAGTTTGTTTTTGGCAAAGTGGATTCCGGTTCGCCGTCAAATTTTTAGTCAGGCAACAGTCCGGAGCGCAGTCGGACACAAAACCGGATTCCACTTTTGTGGAATGCGCCCCAAGTGTCGGATCGCTGCACAAAAACGCGCAACGCCCGCGCGAAAGGTAGGCGACCGCACGCCACAATGCCAATGGATATAAAGTCGTAGAAGGCGGGGCCGGCCGACAACGGTTGCGAATACTATTTCGCCAACCGCGCCCTGACCTGCTCGCCCTGCTGCGCGACTTCGCTCAGAACGGAATCTCGTCGTCCATGTCGTCGCGCTTGCCCGCGCTCGCCATCGCCGGCTTGCGCGCCGGCGCGCCGCCGCCAGAGCCACCACTCGGGCCGCTCGAGCCGAAATCGTCGCCGCTGTCGGGCGAACTGGCGCCGGCCCCGCCGCCGCCACGGCCGTCGAGCATGGTCAGCGTCGAGTTGAAGCCCTGCAACACCACTTCGGTAGAGTATTTGTCGTGGCCGTCTTTGTCGGTCCACTTGCGCGTCTGCAGTGCGCCTTCGAGATAAACTTTCGCGCCCTTTTTCAGGTACTGCTCGATGACCTTGCACAGGCCTTCGTTGAACACCACAACGCGGTGCCACTCGGTCTTTTCCTTGCGTTCGCCGGTGGTCTTGTCGCGCCAGGTTTCCGAGGTGGCGACGCTGAGATTGGCGATCGGCCGGCCGTCCTGGGTGCGGCGGATTTCCGGGTCCTTGCCGAGATTGCCGACCAGGATCACTTTGTTGACGCTACCCGCCATGATGTTCTCCGCGTGACGATAGCGGCGCTGCCGGCTCTTTCCAAAAAGCCGTCGCCGGTCGCCGGTTGAGGGACGCTGCCGCTGTCCCTACTTGAATGACGGCCCACCCTAATCCCCGCCGGAGCGGCGACAAAGGGCGCGGCAGGCCCGTTCAGCTTTAATCCACAACGCTTCTGGCCACATTTCCGGCCATGATTGCATTCGCGCTTCCGGCCAGGCGCCCGGCTTTCCACAAGTCAGGGCGGCAAATATGTTCTTTGTTTGTTCTAGTCCAAATTCGGACCCGATGCAACTGATTCGTTTAACAATTCGGATTTTCTGTTGCCGCAATACAACAGTGCGAATCACGCACAGATTATATAGCAATCGCTATCGGTAAATCGCGTTTCAAGACCTGTCCTGCGTTTGTCCAAACCCACCAGGAGGTATTCTAATGGCGCGTATCACTTTATCTGTTTTGGCAGGCTTGCTGGCTCTGGCGATGGCGACGCCATCGTCCGCCGCTGACCTGCCACGCAAGGCCCCGGTCTATACAACTCCTGTATTTTCGTGGAGTGGGGTCTATGTCGGTATCAATGGCGGCTACGGCTGGGGCACCTCGGATTGGTCCAGTGCCGCGACCGCCGGCAGTCCGAAACCCAAAGGCGGCCTGGTCGGCGGCACCTTGGGCTACAACGTCCAGACCGGCGGTCTGGTCTGGGGCCTGGAAGGCGATCTCGACTATTCGTGGATCAAGGGCACGGACACTGGCGGCACCGGCGTCTGCGCCGCCCCTGGCTGCGAAACCCGCAACACCTATCTTGCGACCGGTCGCGGCCGCATTGGTTTCGCGGCGGATCGCTGGCTGCCTTACCTTACAGGCGGCGCGGCTCTCGGCGGCCTCAAGATGTCACCGAACAACGGCCTCAGCCAAACCAAATCGAAGTTCGGCTGGACCCTCGGCGGCGGCGTCGAATACGCTGTCACCGGCGCCTGGTCGGTCAAGGCCGAGTATCTTTATGTCGACCTTGGCAGAACCACCTGCTCGGCCGCGACCTGCGGCATCGACACCGACGTCAAGTTCAAGGAAAACATCGTCCGCACCGGTCTGAACTACCGCTTCTGATCGGCTTCGATGACCAGTTAACAAAGGGCCGGCCTCGCGCCGGCCCTTTTACTTTTACGACAGAGCCGCTTTCACCCGATCGGGCGAGAACGGCACCCGCCGGATGCGCACCCCGGTCGCGTCGAAAATGGCATTGGCGATCGCCGCCGCCACGGGACGGATCGACGGCTCGCCGGCGCCCGACGGCGCAATCTCCGGATGATCGATCAGCACGACATTCACCTCACCGGGCGTCTCGGTGATGTCCAGGATCGGATAGCTGATCCAGTCGACGCTGGTGACCGCTTTGCGGTCGAAGGTGACTTCTTCCCACAGCGTGCGCGACACGCCCTGCACGATGTTGCCTTCGATGCATTTCACCAGCCCGTCGGGATTGATTATCTGCCCGCAGTCATGCGCCACGGTGAACTTGCGCGCGAAGATCTTGCCGGTGGAGCGGTCGATGTCGACTTCCGCGACGATGGCGACGCGCGTGCCGTTGCGTTGCGAATAGGCGATGCCGCGGCCCGATACCTTGTTGCCGGTCTGGTCCTTGCGCGGCGAAGTCCGCGTGACCCACCCCGATTTCTCCGCCGCCGCCTTGATAACCGCGACGTCGCGCGCTTCCTTGACGTAACGCAGGCGAAACTCGATCGGATCGGCGCCGACCGCCGCCGCCACTTCGTCCATGAAGGACTCGCTGGCGAAATGGATCTGCGGTCCGACCGGATCGCGCAAGTGCGACGTGCGCAGCGGCGATGAGCGCTCGAGCAGCGGCGGGATCGTCTCCCATCCCATCCGCTTGTTGTCGAAGGCGTAGGATTCCGCCGGCACGCCGAAGCCGTCGCCGGATTTCAGCGCGACGCCCTGCGCCTGCCCGGCCAAAGTATCTTGCGGTTTGCTGCCATTGGTATCGACATCGACCCGCGAAAACGCCTTGCTGGTGAACTCGTAGGCCGTGACCTTGCCGCTGGCATCGAGCGCGATGCGCGCTCTATGCGTCGAGGCCGGACCCTTGGGATCCCAGCCGGTGCCCTGGTCGCGCATATATTGCAGACGCACTGGTTTACCGACCGCTTTCGCCAGCACCGCCGCATCGCTGGCGCAATCGTCGGCGTCGTTGCGGCCGTAGGAGCCGGGGCCGGCCTTTTGGATAACGCGGACATTCGCCACCGGCACGCCAAGCGTCGCTGCCACGCCTTGCTGCACGAAATGCGACTTCTGCGTCCCGCTCCAGCAGACGACGTTACCGTCCTTGATCTCGACCAGCGCACAGGCCGGACCCATGCTGGCATGCGACTGGAACGGCCATTCGTACTCGGCCTCGATCACCTTGGCGGCGGTCTTGAAAGCCTCGTCGACATTGCCGTTCTGAATATCCACCGCCGCCTTGCGCACCGGCGCCTTGCGGATGTGGTCATAAAGCGTGGCCTGATCCGGGAACGGTGGCGCAACAACCGACCATTCCACTTTGAGTTTTTCCGCGGCCTGGATGGCGTCCCATTCCTTGTCGGCAACGACGCCGAGGAATCCCTTGTCCCAGACGACCCGCGCACCGGGATATTGCCTGATCGAGCTTTCGTCGACCTTCACCGGCAACGAACCGGCAATGGCGGGATGGATCATGCGGCCATGCACCATGCCCGGCACCTTCACGTCGGTGACGAAGTCCTCGATGGCGAACACCTTGGGCGCCACGTCCTCGCGCTTGATCGGCTGGCCGACAATTTTGTACTCGCTCGGCTTCTTCGGCTGCGCCTTGCCCGGCGCATAAAGCGCATTGCCCATCTGCTTGTTCCAGTCGAGCGTGACGTTGAAGTATTTGCCGCCGATCATCTCCTTGTAGGAGATGCGTTTGGCTTTATCATCGGTCGCGCTCACGACGCCGTCGGCGACCGCAAGCTTGTCGGCCGGCACCGACAGCAGCCCCGCAGCCATCTCGACCAGTACGCGGCGCGCTTCCGCCGCGGCCATGCGCATCTGTTTGCCGCCGAGTTGAATGCCGGTGGAGCCCGAGGCGCCGCCCTGGTTCACCGTGTAAGCCGTGTCGGCCATGATGACCTTGACCGCCTTGAACGGAACGTCGAGTTCTTCGGCGACGATCTGGCCGATGGCGACGTGCAGGCCGTGGCCCATGTCCATCTTGCCGAAAAAAGCCGAGACGGTGCCGTCGGCATTGACCGCGATATAGGACGACAACTGATCGGGCGTCAGCGGCGGTTTCGCACCCTGCGCATAGGCGTTGCCGATATCCAGCACGGTTTCCAGCGAGACCGCTGCGCCGATCGAGACGACGAGCGCGCCGCCGCCGAGCAGCACCGAGCGGCGCGAGAAGGATGAGGTCTTTTCAAATTTTGTCATGATGCTCACCTCAACCCATCATCGTCGCGGCGCGTTTGACCGCTTTGAGAATACTGATGTGCGTGCCGCAGCGGCATTTGAGGCCGGAGAGCGCGTCCTTGATTTCGGCTTCGCTCGGCTTCTTCTTGGTTGCCAGGAAGGCGGCGGCGGTCATGATCCAGCCGTTGATGCAGTAGCCGCATTGCGGCACCTGCTCCTCGACATAGGCCGTCTGCAACGGGTGCGGTTTTTCAGGCGTACCGAGACCGGCCAATGTGGTGATCTTGCCATTGCCAACCGCCGAAAGCGGCGTGACGCAGGAGCGGATCGCCTGGCCGTCCAGTTGCACGGTGCAGGCGCCGCATTGCGCCAGCCCGCAGCCGAAATGCGGATTGTTCAAACCGACATCGTCGCGCAAGGCATACAAGAGCGGCATATCCGGGTCGGCATCGACCATATGACTCTTGCCGTCGATCGTGAGATTGAATTTCTGGGTCATGCGTGTCGCTCCCTGCACGTTGCGCGGCTTTGCCGCGAATGTCCGCGGCCGCGTCGTTGACCGACGCCTTGAGGGAGCAAGCCTAGGCCCGAAAGCCGGGCCGGGAAATGGCCCTCGGCATAAAATTGACTTGCTGCATTCGGAATTGCCCGGACGATTTGTGTAACCGGGGGCCAACCGGCTGCTCAATGTCCGCCAGCCAAGGCGCAGTTGGCCCAATGACTACGCTGCTTTTCGATTTCCAGGCCGCCATGTATCCCGCATTGTGCGAAAAACGGCCTTTCAAGGCAGCGGTTCCGGACCTCCGCAGGCGAGCTTTAAATCAACGCGCGAGTATGGTCGTCGAACAGCTCATCGACCGAGAACTTTCGCGGGATCAGCTTTTGCCGAAAGCTGTAGTCGATAATGATCTCGATCGAGCGGCGGTTGGCCTCGACCCCGAAACGCCACGGGTCGAGGACGCCGTTATCCGCCGGTGGCGGCGCCGCCTGCCTGCTGTCGCGCAGCATGCGAAAAATCTCCTTCACGACGTCGGGACGCGATTTCGAAATCGTGTCGCGGACCACCATCATGTGATTGATGGGCACGCCGCCGTGCGTCTGCGCCCACTTAAGCGCCGCCGCGTCGGCATCGGGAATAAGCAGCGCCAGTCGCGGATCGGGCATTTTATCGCCGACAATGGCGGCATCGAGTTCGCCATCGAGCAGCATTTGCGTCAACGTCTTGTTCTCGGGCGCCCGCGATACAAATTCCGGATCGGCATATTCTGCCAGATGCGGATCCTCGAACGTCACCCAGTGAACCTTCGCGGTATCGACGCCGTAATCGTCGGCGAGGAAGCCGCGTACCCAGGCGCCCGTCGTCTGGGTATAGGCGCGCACGCCGACCCGCTTGCCCGTAAGGTCGTTCGCCTTCAAGGGGCCGCGTTGCGGATTATAAGCAATCGTATGGTGCTGGCCGCGGCCGAGCACGGTCGCCGGAATAAGCACATAGGGCTTGCCATAGGCCTTCGCCTGCAGAAAAGTGACGATCGCCAATTCGCCGACATCGAACTTCGCGTCGCGCACCAGCGGCTTGAACGCCGTGTTCGACACTTTTACGTCGGCGAAGTCGAACGCGACGAGGTCCGACGTCACGTCGCCGTTCTTGAGCGCCATCGCGTTTGGATAACTTCCGAGCAGCGTATGAAGTTCGGTTACACCGGCGGTCATCGACTATGTCCTCAATCCGCCAGCGCGGGATAGAGCGACTGCGCGGTCTTGGCAAAGATCCAGTCGCGGTCGGTTTGCGGCAGGCAGGCAACGGATTCGCGCGCCACTTTCAGAAGCGCGGGCAGTTTGCCTTCGCTGGACGGATAATTCGATCCCCAGGCCAGCCGCGATGCACCGAATTCGGCAACCATGCGCGGGAAGAAGGTGTCCGGCGTCGCCTTGCCACGGCGGCATTCGGCGAAAATACGCGGCGTCAGCTTGATGTAGATTTTGGGATGGCGCGAGAGCGCGAACAGGCTGGCGGCGGCGTTGTAAGGCGGCCCGTCTTCCAGCACCGGACGCGCGCCGTGATCGAGGATAATGCGCACATTTGGAAAACGCACGGCCATACTCGCCGCTTGCGGGATCGCCTGAGCCGACATCTGAAGACAAATCGACAAGCCCAGCTCTCCGGCGCAAGCCCAGGCTGGGTAGGACTTTGGGTCGTCAAGCCAGTTCGCCTGCTCCGACATCGTGCTGCCGAAGGTGAAAAGCCGCAAGCCCGTGAGCCCTTTGCCGAGCCAGTGCCGCATCCGCTCCACCGCGTCCGGCGCAAGCACATCGACGGAGAATACGCCTGTGAAACGCTTTGGGTAGGCGGCGACGGCGTCGGCAACATAGGAGTTGTCATGGCCGTAGCAGGTTGAGGCCTGGACGATTGCGGCCTTCTGGACGCCGGCCTCGTCCATCGCGGCGACCAGTTGCTCGATCGAGACTGGCCGCGTGCGCGACCAGTCGGACTGGTGGCCGCCTAGCGGCGCCAAGGGATATCGCGCAGTGTCGCTCGCGATGATGTGCGGGTGAATATCGATCGTGGTCATGGTCGGTCATCCGGCTTAGATGTGAGACGCGGCGCCACGGTCGTCCCGAAAACAGCCGCCTTGCGTAGAGCAACGGGCGGTGGCCGTAAAGCGGCTTTACTGCACCGCTGGCAATGCAGCGCGCGCAACTTCAAGCATATTGTCAGCCGCGCCGCCGCTTCCTAGTGTCCAAGTGGGCGCATCCCCGGGAGGAACAATTACATGTCACAAACGCCTCTGCACGCCATAGGGCACTTGTTGCGGTGCGCGGCATTCATGGCCTGCGGCGTATCGCTCGCCCTCGGCATGGCGACGGTTGATCTGCGAGCCGAGACCTACCCATCGAAACCGGTGCGCGTGATCGTGCCTTACGGCCCCGGCGGCATCGCCGACGTCACCATGCGGATGGTGGCGCAGAATCTCAGCCAGCATTTCGGCCAGCAGTTTTTCATCGAGAACCGGCCGGGCGCCGGTGGCGTGGTCGGCTTGCAGGGGGCAAAGGAAGCAGCGCCCGACGGCTATACGCTGGTCATGGTCGGCGGCGGCCTCACCATCGCCAAGGCGCTGTTCAAGTCCCTGCCCTACAATATCGAGACAGACTTCACGCCGATTTCGACGACCGCCTCCTATGGGCTGGTGATCGCGACCAAAGCCGGCTCGCCCTACAAGACCGTCAAGGACGTGATCGCCGCGGCCAAGGCGAATCCCGGTAAGCTGAATTTCGGCACCATCAATGCCGGCAGCGCGCAGAACCTTTCCGCCGAACTGTTTCGCACCTTGGCCGGCATCGACGCCACCATCATTCCATTCAAGACGACACCGGACCTCGCCAGCGCCGTGTTGCGCGGCGATGTCGACGTCGCCTTTGAGTATTACATCGGCTTCCAGTCGCCGATCGTCAACGACCAGATGATCGTGCTCGCCACCACCGGAAGCGAGCGCGCCAGCAACCTGCCGAACGCACCGACCGTGATCGAGAGCGGCCTCCCCGGCTACGACGTGACAAGCTGGAACGGACTCGCCGCTCCCGCCGGAACGCCGGCCGATATCGTCACGCTGCTCAATCGCGCCGTGGAGAATGCGCTGAAATCGCCCGAAATACAGAAGTTCTCCAGCGCCGCCGGGATGGACGCGCGCGGCATGGCGCCGGACGATTTACGCAACCGTATCAAAAGCGACGTCGCCAAATGGACCCAGGTGATCGAAAAGGTGGGCATTGCGAAGCGGTAAAACGGATACGGCGCCGCTAAATCGTCGACTTTGGGTCGGTCGTTTCGCGCCCTAGCCGGGTTATCCCCACCCCGGAGATTGCGGCAACGCGGGACTAGCGAAAACGTTTCGTTCTACCTACGTTCCAAAGATCGATTGCTGCTTCACAGCCGGTCCGCGCCGGCGTTTTGCCGTGCCCTCTGGTCCCGCGAAAGCCCGTAATGTCCGACGTTTCCAGCAAAAAACCCGACAACAGCCGCTCCATCACCATTCGCGGCGCCCGCGAGCACAATCTCAAGAATGTCGACGTCACCATTCCGCGCGACCAGCTCGTCGTGTTCACCGGCCTGTCCGGCTCGGGCAAGTCGTCGCTCGCCTTCGATACGATCTATGCCGAGGGCCAGCGCCGCTACGTCGAGAGCTTGTCGGCCTATGCGCGCCAGTTCCTCGAGATGATGCAGAAGCCGGACGTCGACCAGATCGACGGCCTGTCGCCGGCCATTTCCATCGAGCAGAAGACGACGTCGAAGAACCCGCGCTCGACCGTCGGCACCGTCACCGAGATCTACGACTACATGCGCCTGCTGTGGGCGCGCGTCGGCATCCCCTATTCGCCGGCGACGGGTCTTCCGATCGAAAGCCAGACCGTCAGCCAGATGGTCGACCGCGTGCTGGCGCTGCCGGACGGCACCCGCATTTATGTGCTGGCGCCGGTCGTGCGCGGCCGCAAGGGCGAGTACAAGAAGGAACTCGCCGACTTCATGCGCAAGGGCTATCAGCGCGTGAAGATCGACGGCGAATTCTACGAGATCGCCGACGTCAAGCCGCTCGACAAGAAATTCACCCACGACATCGACGTCGTCGTCGATCGCCTCGTCGTCAAGTCCGACATCGGCACGCGCCTCGCCGACTCCTTCGAGCAGTGCCTCAAGCTCGCCGAGGGCCTGGCCATCGTCGAGATCGCCGACTCGAAGGCCTCGGGCGCCACCGCCAATCGCGGCCGCAACGCGAACGCCGAACGCATCATGTTCTCGGAGAAATTCGCCTGCCCGGTCTCCGGCTTCACCATTCCGGAAATCGAACCGCGCCTGTTCTCGTTCAACAATCCGTTCGGCGCCTGTCCGGCCTGCGGCGGCCTCGGGCTGGAGCAGCACATCGATGCCGAGCTGGTCATCCCCGACCGCGACGCGACTTTAAAGAAAGGCGCCATCGCGCCCTGGGCCAAGTCGTCGTCACCCTATTACATCCAGACGCTGACGGCGCTCGGCAAGCATTACCGCTTCACGCTCGACACCAAATGGAAGGACCTGCCGAAGAAAACGCAGGACGCCATCCTTTATGGCTCCGGCGAGGACGAGATCAAGTTCGTCTATGACGACGGCATGCGCGGCTACACCACCAAGAAGCCGTTCGAGGGCGTCATCACCAATCTCGAGCGCCGCTTCAAGGAAACCGAATCCGAATGGGCGCGCGAGGATTTGCAGAAATATTTCACCGACGTTCCCTGTGCCGAGTGCCATGGCGCGCGACTCAAGCCGGAAGCTTTGTCGGTCAAGATCGCCGGCAAGACCATCAGCGAGATCGCTGAGCTTTCGATCCGCACCGCCGGCGACTGGGCGACCGAACTGCCGAAGCACCTGACGCCCAAGCAGAACGAAATCGCCGTCCGCATCCTGAAAGAGATCCGCGACCGCCTGAAATTCCTGGTCGATGTCGGCCTCGATTATCTGACGCTCGCCCGCGCCTCCGGCACTTTGTCCGGCGGCGAGAGCCAGCGCATTCGGCTGGCCTCGCAGATCGGTTCCGGCCTGACCGGCGTTCTCTATGTGCTCGACGAGCCAAGCATCGGCCTGCACCAGCGCGACAATGAGCGCCTGCTGGTCACCCTCAAAAGGCTGCGCGATCTCGGCAACACCGTGATCGTCGTCGAGCATGACGAGGACGCCATCAAGACGGCCGATTATGTGCTCGACATCGGCCCCGGCGCCGGCATTCACGGCGGCCACATCATCGCCGAAGGCA
>CAITJJ010000309.1 GCA_903892675.1 uncultured Hyphomicrobiales bacterium
CCCTGCCCGCCCGGCTGCTGCACCGAATGCGTCGCGTCGAAGATGACCGGCGCGCCGGTGCGCTTCAGAATAGGCAGCGCGCGCATGTCGGAGACCAGTGTGTTGTAGCCGAAGGAAACGCCGCGCTCGGTGACCAGCACATTGCGGTTGCCCGCGCCGGTCAGTTTGGCGACGACATTCTTCATGTCCCAGGGCGCGAGGAACTGGCCCTTCTTGACGTTGACGACCTTGCCGGTTCTGGCGGCGGCGATCAGCAGATCGGTCTGCCGGCACAGGAAGGCCGGGATTTGCAAAACGTCGACGACTTGCGCCGCGCGCACGCATTGCTCGGCGTCGTGCACGTCGGTCAGCACCGGCAGCTTCAGGCTTGATTTGATCTCGGCAAAAATAGGCAGCGCCGCGTCCAGACCGATGCCGCGCGCGGCGTTCGCCGAGGTGCGGTTAGCCTTGTCGAACGAGGTTTTATAGATGAGACCGATGCCGACTTTGGCCGCGATCTCTTTCAGCGCCGACGCCATTTCCAGCGCGTGCGCACGGCTTTCCAACTGGCAGGGGCCGGCGATCAAGGCCAAAGGCAGATCGTTGCCGAAGCGGACACCGCCGATGTCGACCATGGCATTGGGCTGAAGATTTTGGTCCAAGGTCTTGTGAGTCCCCGTTTTGCCGAACCATGAAGCGGGAGCGGCCAACGGTCAATCTATAGACCAAGGATGACTAGGGCTCGAATACCAAGGTTGCACCCGCAATCGTGGCCGAAATAGCCCCTCCTTTCAGCGGGGTAACAAAGACGCCGGCTTTATCCAGCAGGTCGCCGGCGGCCCGCGGATCGCCGGTCCGGAGCCGCAATGCGGCGAGGCGCGGCCCCCGCTCAGTGACCGGCGCCTGCTGGCCGAAACGATCGCCGAACGCCGAACGGGTCATCACGCCAATGGTCCCACGCGGCAGATCGATGCTAAAGCCGCCGGCTTGCTCGCGCGCCGCCGCCGCGCCGGTATAGGCCAGTAAAAATTCACGGTGCTGCGCCGGCTCCTCGGCGACCAGAACGACGCCGGCCACCGCGCGGACCGTGTTGTCATGCCGCTGAAAGGCGGGGTTCCAGAAATTCTCCGGGTAGTGTTGCTGGCAGGTGAAGAAATTGATGTCGGGCGCCTGCGTGCCTTTGGCAAAGGCAAGCGTGAACGCTACCTTGACCGGCGAGCCGTCCGGCTTCGTGGCCTCGCGATCAAAGCGCATGGCGGCGGACGCCGCGATATCGGCAGCGCGGAAGGCGGCTTCGTCTTCGGCGGCGGCGTGCGATTCCAGCACCAGCATCGACAGACCGTCGCCGCGCGCGATGAAGTCCCGATTGTATTCGCCGAACGTTGCCGAGAACAGATCGCCGCTCATCTTGTCGGGCTCGGCGAGCGTCAACAGTTCGATGAAGAAGCCGGGAAGCTGCACGATGTGGTTATGCGTGCCCCAGGGATGCCTGTTGCGCGCGCCGACGGTGAAGCCGAGCGCGCGGTACAACCCGGCGGCCGCGTCGAGATCGGCGACCGCATGAACGATATGATCTAGACCGCGCGCCATGTGCCCGTCGAACTTTCAGCGGCACGCGAACAATCAAACGATGATACGAAAAAGCGGCCGCGGCTGAAACCGTACCGGATCGCGTGCGGTGGCGCCAGCGATCCAGTACGTCAGTCGTGGCGCGTCAATGCGAACCGCGCTGCACAGAGTCGGCCGGAGAGCCGCTGTCAAACGGCACCTGGTTGGCCATGCAAAATCCGTTGAAAGCCTCGAGTTCGCCGAGTTCGACATGTACCCCGCGCACCCAGGCGAGCCGGTAGCAGTCGTCGAAGGTTGGTGACGACGCATTTGTCCTGCTCGCCGCGTGGGTCGGCCCGGTCGCGGCAAAGGCCGGCACAATCGAAGCCATTATAGATGCCGGCACAATCAGTGACGAGATCATCAGTACCGTGCCGGCAATTTTGCAGAAGCGCATTGCGGTTTCCCCCTACGTTTAGCGTTCGTAACGAACACCAAACGGCGGACCCGCATCGCCTCCTGCGTTAAGGCTCTGTATCGCTCACGCGGCACGTCATAAAATTTTCATAGCGCATCGCCTTGCTAAAACGACCAATGCCGCCGCGCAATTATTTGATCCATGCGAGAAAACAAATCACGGCGGCGCATAAATGCCGCGCCGCCGTGCCGTTAAATAAATTTATGCGAGTCGATTACTTCATCGCCGAGAAGGCGGTCGGCTGCAGGATCGTGTTGGAGATGTTGGCGACAATCGGTCCGTCCTTCTCGCTTTCGGCGCGCTTGGCGATCCATTCCGGGTCGGCCATGAACGCATTCCATTTCTGTTCGCGCTCGGCCAGCGATTCCCACGCCAGCATGTAGGTCAGCTCCATGTTGGAGTCGCCGATCACGGTGGTCCAGAACCCCACCTGCTTAATGCCGCGCGTTTTCCAGAGTTCAAGCGTGACGTTCTGAAATCGATTGAGCAAAGCCGGCATGCGGCCGGGCACGACGCGATAGACGCGCATTTCGTAGATCATCGTCTCACTCCCCGATTATTGTTTTTGGAAACTTATACCAGCCGGCTCTGATCGACCGCCGCGCCGATAAAAGACGAGAACAATGGATGCGGCTCGAACGGCCGCGATTTCAATTCTGGGTGAAACTGCACGCCGATGAACCACGGATGATCGTCATATTCGACGATCTCCGGCAAAATGCCGTCCGGCGACATGCCGGAGAATTTAAGGCCGTGCTGCTCGAGCCGGTCCTTGTATGCAGTGTTCACTTCATAACGGTGCCGATGGCGCTCGAAGATGTCGGTCGAGCCATAGATGTCGGCGACGCGGCTGCCGCGCTTGAGCATGGCTTCATAAGCCCCCAACCGCATGGTGCCGCCGAGATCGCCATTGGCGGCGCGCCGTTCCAGGTCGTTGCCCTTGACCCATTCGGTCATCAGGCCGACCACCGGTTCATTGGTCGCGCCGAATTCGGTCGAGTTGGCCTGATCGATGCCGCACAGATTGCGCGCCGCCTCGATGCAGGCCATCTGCATGCCGAAGCAGATGCCGAAATACGGCACGCGGCGCTCGCGCGCGAACTGCGCCGCGCGGATCTTGCCCTCGGCGCCGCGCTGGCCGAAGCCGCCCGGCACCAGAATGCCGTTGACCTGTTCGAGGAACGGCGCCGGGTCTTCATTTTCGAAGACGTCGGATTCGATCCAC
>CAITJJ010000310.1 GCA_903892675.1 uncultured Hyphomicrobiales bacterium
AAAGCACGAGGTTAGACCGATGAGTGACATTGCCGAGCGGGTGAAGAAGATCGTCGTGGAGCATCTTGGCGTAGAGCCCGACAAGGTGACGGAAGCAGCGAGCTTCATCGATGATCTTGGCGCCGACAGTCTCGACACCGTTGAGCTCGTGATGGCTTTCGAGGAAGAGTTCGGCTGCGAGATTCCCGATGATGCCGCCGAAACCATTCTCACCGTCGGCGATGCCGTTAAATTTCTCGAAAAGAACGCGAAAAGCTAAGCTGGCGCGGGCGTTGCCGCTCATTAGCTTTGCTCGTCATAAGCTGTTGGGCTGCGCGCCGTGGCGGCGCGGACAGTTTTTCGCTGTCTGCGCCGGCTTGTCTGTGCGCGCGAGCGATATTGCGGAGAGCCGGGTATGAGACGGGTCGTCGTCACCGGAATGGGAATGCTCACGCCGCTGGGTTGCGGCGTTGAGACCACATGGGGCCGCTTGCTGAAAGGCGAGAGCGGCGCCAAACGCATCGACACGTTCAAAACCGACGACCTCGCGTGCAAGATCGCCTGCGTCATCCCGCGCGGCGACGGCACCGGTGGCACCTACAATCCCGACCAGTGGATGGAGCCGAAGGAGCAGCGCAAGGTCGACGATTTCATCGTCTATGCGATGTGCGCGGCCAAGCAGGCGCTTGACGATGCCGGCTGGCATCCCAAGAGCCATGAAGATCAATGCGCCACCGGCGTGGTGATCGGTTCCGGCATCGGCGGCGTCGAAGGCATCGGCGACACGGCGGTCATCCTGCACGAGAAAGGCTCGCGCCGGGTTTCGCCGTTCTTCATTCCGGGACGCATCATCAATCTGGCCGCGGGCTTTGTGTCGATCGAGCACGGCCTGAAGGGCCCCAATCACGCGGTGGTCACCGCCTGTTCGACCGGCGCGCATGCGATCGGCGACGCCGGACGCATGATCGCGCTCGGCGACGCCGATGTGATGGTCGCCGGCGGCACCGAATCTCCGGTCAACCGTATGGCGATGGCTGGGTTCGCCGCATTGCGCGCGCTGTCGACCGATTTCAATGACGATCCCAAGCGCGCCTCACGGCCTTATGACAAGGCGCGCGACGGCTTCGTGATGGGTGAGGGCGCCGGCTGCGTCGTGCTGGAAGAGCTCGAGCATGCCAAGGCGCGCGGCGCCAGGATTTACGCCGAGCTGGTCGGCTATGGTCTGTCCGGCGATGCCTATCACATCACCGCGCCGTCCCCCGATGGCGACGGCGCGTTCCGCTGCATGACCATGGCGCTCAAGCGCGCCGGCGTCACCGCGGCGGATATCGACTACATCAATGCCCACGGCACCTCGACACCGCTCGGCGACGAGATCGAACTCGGCGCGGTGCAGCGGCTGGTCGGCAATTCGGCCGCCAATCTGTCGATGTCGTCGACCAAGTCCTGCATCGGCCACCTACTGGGCGCGGCCGGCGCGGTCGAGGCGATCTTCTCGATCCTAGCGATTCGCGACCGCATCGCGCCGCCGACGATCAATCTGGACAATCCGTCGGTCGAGACGCCGATCGATCTAGTGCCGCACAAGGCGCGCGCGCGCGACATCGATACGGCCTTGTCGAATTCGTTCGGCTTTGGCGGAACCAATGCCTCGCTGATCTTCCGCCGCCACCCGCAATAGACGATGATTGCCCGGCCGGTCGCCGGCCGGGAAGCCGGCGCCGACGGGTGCCGGGAACTGCCAAGAGCCTGCTTTCCTGTTGATAGCGGGCTGGCGTCGCCACCCCAGCTTCGCCATAATTGTTTCTAACCTGCTAACGCGATTGTGGTTTTTTCTGCTCCGCCCCGGCGGAAACGCGCGATGCTGACAGGGTGGGCGGACATGAGAGCGGACATTTGAATTCCAATTTTCCACCAAACGGCGACAGAAACCCTGTTCCGCCGCCGCCAGGTTCCCGGCCTCCTGCCGGCAAGGCGCCACGTTCGGCGCGCACCGCCCTCGAGCCGGAAAGGGTGCCCGGGATGAACCGCCGCTCGCGCCGGGCCCGCCACCCGCTGGTGATGGTCGGCAATGCGATCTTCACCTTCCTCGTTTTGATTACAGTGGCGGTCGGCGCCACTCTGTTTATTGGCAAGCAGCGCTTCGAGGCGCCCGGGCCTTTGGCCGAGGACAAGATCGTCAACATTCCGACCGGCTTCGGCGTCAAGGACATATCCGATCTGCTGATGCGAGAGGGCGTGATCGAAAGTCCCTACGTGTTCATGGGCGGGGCTTTGGTGATGAAGTCACGCGGCTCGCTCAAGCATGGCGAATACCAGTTTACAAAACACGCCAGCCTGTCGGATGTGGTCGACACGATCATCGAAGGCAAGGTGGTGCAGCATTCCTTCACCGTCGCCGAAGGGTTGACCTCCGAGCAGATCGTCGCGCGGCTGCTCGAAACGCCGGCGCTGGCCGGGCAGATACGGGAAATTCCGCGCGAAGGCACGCTGCTGCCGGAAACCTACAAATTCACCCGCGGCATGGCGCGCGATCAGATCATTCAGCGCATGCAACAGGCGCACAAGCGCGTCTTGCAGGAAGTGTGGGCGCGGCGCGCGCCCGATCTGCCGGTCTCGACCGTCGAGCAACTGGTCACGCTCGCGTCCATCGTCGAGAAGGAAACCGGCAAGCCCGACGAGCGCACGCGGGTCGCCGCGGTGTTCGTCAACCGGCTCAAGAGCAGGATGCGGCTGCAATCCGATCCGACCATCATCTATGGTCTGACCGGCGGCAAGGGCGCGCTCGGCCGGCCGATTATGAAGAGCGAGATCGAGCAGGCGACGCCCTACAATACATATGTGATCGACGGACTCCCGCCCGGTCCGATCGCCAATCCGGGCCGTGCGTCGCTTGAGGCCACCGCCAATCCGTCGCGCACCAAGGAACTGTTTTTCGTCGCCGACGGCACCGGCGGCCATGTTTTCTCGGAGAACTACGCCGAGCACCTGAAGAACGTGGCGCGTCTGCGCGCCATCGAGCGTGGCGAACCGGTACCGGCCGACAAGCGCGTCAATAGCGGCGTCAAACGCTAACAGCCGCTAACAAGAGATTGAACGTATGACTCTGTCGAGCATGACCGGTTTCGCGCGCGGCCAGGGCGCAGCCGGCGCCTATGTCTGGAACTGGGAAATCAAGTC
>CAITJJ010000311.1 GCA_903892675.1 uncultured Hyphomicrobiales bacterium
CTCGCAAAGTGCGACGCAGAATATCCGCCGCAAGTTCGATCCGCTCTGGGCCGACGAGCGCGCCGGCGTCTGGCTCGCCGCCTATTTCAAGCACGATTACATCCTGGTGTTCGACGGCCAGGACAACCCTGTTTATTCGCTGATCGGCCAGCACGCCGCCGACACGGCGTGGTTCGCGCGCGCGCGCCCCGAACTGATCGAACTTCTCGGCTTCATGCGCGGCCGTGCCCCGGTGATGTCCGGCGCCATTAGCATCGGCCAGTCCGGCACGGCCGAGACCGGCGCGCGTAACCACGCGGTGGCGCTGCGCAGCATTCTCGGCCAGCCGGCGGCCATCGCCGCGGTCGCGGTCGGCGCGGACGACGGGCTTGCCGACACCGCCGCGCCGATCATGCTGTCGGTCAAGTTCATCAATGCCGACGTCCTTGCCAGCATCGCCACCCAGCTCGGTCTGGCGAACCTGCGCGCGGTTGACGACGACGCGGTGCCGCCCGGCGATTTCGTCTACAAGTTGACCGCGCCCAATGGCGAGCGCATCGCGCAATTCGCCTGGACGCCGAAACAGCCGGGCGCCGAGATCGTCCAGAGCGTCGTGCCGTTCATCGCCGTGGCGCTGGCTGGCTTTGCTTTGCTCGCCGCTTTCGTGCTGCGCTACATGCGCCGCACCGCGGTGGCGATCGCCGCCGGCGTGACGCGGCTGCGCCATCTCGCCATGCACGACCCGTTGTGCGGCCTGCCCAATCGCATCTTTTTCGGCGAACGGCTCGAGGCGGTGATCGACGAAGTGCACTCCAGCAAGTCGCCGGCCGCGGTCCTGTATATCGACCTCGATCATTTCAAGGACGTCAACGACACGCTCGGCCATCCGGTCGGCGACGAACTGATCCGCAATGTCACGCTGCGGCTGTCGAGCACGCTGCGCGGCGGCGATCTGGTCGCCCGGCTCGGCGGCGACGAATTCGCTGTAATCTCGGCCATCGGCAACGACACCACCAAGACCATGGTGCTGGCGCAGCGCATCATCACCGCGATCTGCGCGCCGTACAATATCGGCGGCCACAACATCGTCATCGGCGCCTCGATCGGCATCGCCCTCATCGACCGCGATTGCGGCGGCGCCGCCGACATCATGCGCTACGCCGACATGGCGCTGTACCGGGCCAAGAACGAAGGCCGCAACCGTGCCTGCGTCTATGACGCGGCGATGGATGCCGACCTGTCCAAGCGCAAGCTTCTCGAAGGCGACCTGCGCCAGGCGATCGAGGAAGGCCAGTTGCGCCTGATGTATCAGCCGATCGTCAACAAGAGCGGCGACACCATGACCGGCGTCGAGGCCTTGTGCCGCTGGACTCACCCGACGCGCGGCGAAATCTCGCCGGTCGAATTCATCGCCATTGCCGAGCATTCCGGCCTGATCGTCGAACTCGGCGCCTGGGTGCTGCGCCAGGCGCTCATCGACGGCAAGGCATGGCCTTCCCTCACCGTCGCGGTCAATGTCTCGCCGCTGCAATTCCGCCGCGCCGATTTCGCCGAGCTGGTCGAGCGCACCTTGCACGAGACCGGCTTCGATCCGGTGCGGCTTGAACTCGAACTGACTGAGACCGTGCTGCTCGGCAATATCGACACGGCGGAAGCTGGCATGCTGCGCCTCAAGGCGCTCGGCGTGCGCCTGGCGCTGGATGATTTCGGCACCGGCTATTCGAGCCTCGCTTATTTGCGCCGCTTCCCGTTCGACAAGCTCAAGATCGACCGCAGTTTCGTGATGTCGATCGAGAAAGCCGCCGACGCCGCGGCCATCGTTCATGCCGTCGTCAGCCTCGGCCGCGGTCTCGGCATGAAGGTCACCGCCGAGGGCGTCGAGACCGCCGATCAACATCTTTTCCTGCGCGCCGCCGGCGTACATTTCATGCAGGGCTATCGTTTCGGCAAGCCGACCACGCTGGACGACATCAGCGCCCGCCTGCTCGCGCCGCAGGATTACCTGCCGCGCGACGTTTCCGCCGCTCTGGCGGGCTGAAAGTCCACTGCCCACAAACGCAACCGCCGCCTGCGCCGGACACGATGGCCGGGGCGCGATTTATTTGATATGCGGTGGCTTTAAAGAAACGCACCAAAACGGGGCAATAGGGAAGGACATCCAATGACTGCAAAAATCGCGATCGTCACCGGCGCAGGGTCGGGCGTCGGCCGGGCCGTGTCGCAGGCGCTCGGCAAGGCCGGCTACACCGTCGTTCTCGCCAGCCGCCGCAAGGAGCCGCTCGACACCGTCGCCGCCGAACTTAAAGCCCTCGGCGCTGACTCGCTGGTCGTGCCGACCGACGTGTCGAACCGCGATTCTATTCTCGCCCTCTTCGCCGCCACCAAGGCGAAGTTCGGCCGCCTCGACGTGCTGTTCAACAATGCCGGCATGGGCGCGCCGCCGGTGCCGATCGAGGAACTGCCTTTCGAGACCTGGCAGCAGGTGGTCGCCACCAATTTGACCGGCATGTTCCTGTGCACGCAGGAAGCCATCAAGATCATGAAGGCGCAGTCGCCGCAGGGCGGCCGCATCATCAACAACGGCTCGATCTCGGCGCACGCGCCGCGGCCGTTCTCGATTGCGTATACTTCGACCAAGCACGCGGTGACGGGTCTGACCAAGTCGACCTCGCTCGACACCCGCAAATACAATATCTGCTGCGGCCAGGTCGATATCGGCAATGCCGCGACGCCAATGACCGACCGCATGGTGGTCGGCGACGGCGTGCCGCAGCCAAACGGCACCAAGATGGTCGAGCCGCGAATGGATGCGATGAATGTCGGCAACGCCGTCGTCTATATGGCCAGCCTGCCGCTCGACGCCAACGTGCTGTTCATGACGGTGATGGCCAATACTATGCCGTTCGTCGGGCGGGGGTGATCGGGGTCAAACGCAACAGGCGCGGATCGCGATGGAAACTCGCGGTCCGCGCGCCAGCGCCGCCCTCTCATAGTCATTTTGCCGGCACGGCCACGACAGGCAAAGGCACGCGCGGGTCGCGGATAAGCGCCATGGCCGCGGGCGTTGTCAGAACGCCGATATCGCCGGGCTTTGGCAGCAGGGCAAACGCCCGTTTCGCATCGTCGTCCTTGGCTGGATCGAGCGCCCGCCCGCTCCAGTCGACGATGCGCATTTCCTTCCAGGTGAAGATCGGCACGGCGATGCCGCGCCACGGCGTTGCTACATTTTTATTTCGCACATAAGTCGCCGCCACATAGGGAATGACGTCGATCAGATTGCCCGGCCGATAGCGCCGCGACAATCGCAGCAACCTCGCTATTCCATTCAGCAGCCGCCCTTTATCGTCGCGGACGTCCTGATTGAACCGTTCGAGCGCGGACGCATGGATGAACTCGCAAATCGGATCGGCGAAGGCGACGCGGCCGGTGGACTCCAGCGCCGGCTGGTTGGGCGGCACCATCTGATTAATGACGCGCCGGTTGCGCGGATAAAACAGATAAAGCGGCGCCCATGGCATGTGTTGTTCGGCGGTGGCCGCCAACTCCCGTAATTTCGGATTGATCGCATGCTTGTCGTCGAGAAGATCGAAATCGAAAAACGGCACCGGCGCGTTCGGATTGGGATCGACCGCCGGCTTCACCGGCATCGGATCGGCGATGTACCTGGTTTGCGTCACAAGCTGTCGCGTTCGCTGCAACATCCACGCCAGCGGCAGCGTCGACAGGCCCCTGGTGCCGGCCACCGTCCAGTTGACATAGCCGCCGCCAACGTCGGAATGCGCGCCGGCAAACCACACTTGTTCGGTCGGCGACTTGTCCGGATCGGTGACCTTGAATTTTGGCTTGGTCCACATCGTCGGACCGAAGGCATGGCGCGGCTCGTCCAGCGCCACCGCATGCAGGCGAATATCGACCAGCGAATTGATCTCGGTATCGTGAAACCCGTATTTTGTCTGGTTGATCTTGCGAAACGCATTCTCCGGAATGCCGAGCGCGCCGACCGTATCGAAAATGCCGAGCAGCCGCACCCGCATGTACCGGCTGTCATGCACCAGCGTGTCGCCGGACGGGTCGAGCGCGCGCCGGAATTGCGACCAGACGCCGCTCAGCCGGTCGCCCGGCGGCGTGCGGTAATAGGCCCATGCCTTGGCTTCGTTTTCCGGCGTGCAATGCTCGCAGCGCAAAAGCCCGACCGCCTGCAAGTAGCCGCAAAGGCTGCGCGCGGTAAACGCGCCGCGTGAAAATCCGTACACGAAAATCTCGTCGCCCGGCCGGTACCAGGTGCAGAGGAAACGGTAGGCCTCGCGAATATTCTGATCGAGGCCATCGCCGAACATGCCGCCTTTGATCGCGTCGAAATAGGCGCCGGTGCCGACGCCGCGATCGTAGAAACTCAGATACTCATAGCCCTCGAAGACATATCCGGAGATGCCCTTCTTTCTGAATCCAGCCGGCAGCTTGGCGAAATCGCGCGCATCCTGGTTCGGCACCGCCGCCTTGCGGCCTTGCTTTTTCGTGCTTTCTGCGGCCACCCGGAGCCGCGCGTTCAAGCCCCAGAACAGACGCTCGCGCAGGTGGACAACGCTCGTCGCCGGATGACTCTCGTCATCCTCGTTCCAGGTGCCGTCGAGAAACAGAATGAGCCGTCGGCAGACATGATCGGACATCGGCGCCCCGTCCGTAACTTCGCGGTGCATCCGGTTATTATGCAACCATGGGGCGCGCCACGCAACCAGGCCGCGCCGTGCAAATGCACGACGAAGCCCGTCAGCGCCGCGCCGGGGTTACCGCGCCTTCGCGATCCGCCGCACCTTCATGAAGCGAACGACGCGCTGCGCCGCTTCCGGCTCGATGGCCTCGTAGTCGCCGCGGTTGGGCGGCGTCTCGTAGTCGTACAGGCCGGACTTGGCGATGCGAAGATTGATAAAGGCGTCGGCGACCTTCCACGACAGTTCGGCCGAGCGCAGCAGCAACAGGGCCGACTGGATCTTGCCGCCGGTCAGAAGGTTGAAGGCATAGAAGCGGTCCAGGCCGAGCATCGCCGCCAGAACGGTGGCGGCATCGAGCAGCCTTTTGCCAGCGACCAGTTCGCCGATAATGTCATTTGGATTGAGATCGCCAGCGCGGATGCCGGCGATATAGGCGTCGGTGCGCGCGGCGTTCTGCTGCCGGTCTGCGGCCCATTCGCCGAGATGCTTCTCGACCTGAGTATCGTCGATCGGGCCGGCGACATCGCGCAGGCGGCTGGCCAGTTCGTTGGAAATCAGCGGCAGCAGCCGGCCGATCGCAGTCAATGACAGGTCCGCACGCCTCACGATCAGCGCCTGCAGATCGTTGTCGCCGGCCGATTTGTCGATCAGGCTTTGCATGCCGAATTCGGAAAACTTCGCGCCGCGATTGGCGGCCAAGGTCTGGATCGTGTCGCGGTCGCCACGCGCCACCACCACGTCGCTGACCGGCGGCGTCACCTTGTCGCGGCCGGCAATGACCGCCAGATGCGCCTGCGAACCGGATTTGGCGACATCGATGAGGATGCGTTCCGGCAAGCCGCCATAGCCGCGAATGATCGGGCGGGCCACCGAGATGTCACTGTCGCTCGCCAGTCGCCGCGCCAGTTCGTCCGACAGCGCCGGCATCGTCGACAATTTTGTCGCCGCGGTGGCGCGGTCGCCGCTGGCGATCTTGTCGATCAGTTTGCCGATGATTTCGTTGAAAAGATAATGCTCGGCCGGCGTGGCGCGGTCGCCTTGCTCGATATAGGCGTCGGTGATGCGGTGCAGAAGCTCGAGCCGCTTTTCCGAGGTCTGCTCCGTCGCCAAAGCCGCGAGATCGGCGGCCAGTGCGGCGTGCGGGGTATTCTTTTGCGCGGGAGAAGTCATGGACGAACTCACTGGTCGGCGAGCGCCGCTTGATTGACGCCACGGCAGGGCACGTTGCGCGGAAAAACTTAAATCGCGCTAAAGCAATGCGGCGTGAAACGCCGTCGCAGTTTACGTCCTGCTTACCGCGTCGTAGGTCCAGCTTGCCGTACCGCAATGCCAAACTGTTTTGCTCGAAAAAGCAGCGTTTTGTTCAGCATGCGGGTGCGACCCGAACCGCCCGTTGCCGGCCCCGCCATGCGGGAATCAGAATAAAACCCCTTGACTGTTTTAATCCCTAGGACTAGATACACGTCCATCCCGCCCCAATGAGGGGTGTCTGTACAGCATCTTCAGATGCGGGGCGGGGAGCGGTGGCCGGTCGGGTGCGTCGGAGATGCGGCGCAAGTTCCCGAACCCGGCGGTCCAAGCCGCTTCGTCCCGGCGCGCCAGCCGCGCGCCACTGGGTCCCGTCGATGGTGGGCTGACAACCGGTCGAGGTTTCAAGTCAGCCTGGCCTGGACCCGATAGCGGTGGATAGGCGGCCCATTCGATAAAAAGAAGGGTTGCCTGAAACGGTAAGTCCACCGGGGGCGGAACGGAGCAAACCAGAACACCGCGCGCGGGACGCCAGGACTTGGTGGACTTGCGGATCTAAAATCCTTCGTCGCTCCGCGAGGAGCGAAGAAGGACGACAGACCTCGATGTCGCGAGGCGTCGAGGCCCGTGGGTCCCCCGGGACCCCTGGTGTTCCGCGCGCCCTCTTTTTCTTGAGGCGCGCGCTTCGGACTACGGCGTACCCGGCGCCGGTAAAGAATGCGGGCGGCGGAGCGTTGGCTAAATCAATGCAGCACGAACTCGCCGTTGATCGCCTTCATCTCGCACGGCTTGATCAGCTTAGAGTGCGCGACTTCGACCGAATAAATCGGACCTTCCAGCTTGGCCTGCCAGAATTCGAGAAATTTCTGCAGTTCGGGAAATTGCGGAAACAGGTCATAGGCCTGCCAGACATAGGATTGCAGCAGCCAGCGGTGATCGGGGCGGCGGTAGAGAATATGCGCCGTCGTCAGGCCGAAGCCCGCCACCTGCTTCTCGAAGTCACGCGATACGGTCGAACCCATTGTCGTCCTCCGTTTGAATCGAACTCCAATCTTCCGGTCCCGGCTCTCACCATTGCAAGCCAAAACGTTGAACAAACTGTTTAAAATCAATGCGTTAGCAGCATGCAAGGTAGATTGCTAACAGGTGACTCCATACCTCCTCGAAACCCGCAAATAGCAATGCCGAACGCAGGCGCGCGGTTCCAGGCGGCCATTAACCATTGTCCGCCAATCACTTAATGGAATTGTTGGCACTCGCCGGAAATGAGTGCTAAAAACCCGGCCGAGGCCCCTTGCGGGCCAAAATGCCCTCACCCATCTGCAGTGCAGGTTGCGGCTGAGGGTTAGCCAGCAACCGAAACTCAAATCGCTCAATTATTTTGGAGGACTGCCATGAAGTTCCGCCCGCTTCACGACCGCATCGTCGTCAAGCGCATCGATGCCGAGGAAAAGACTGCCGGTGGCATCATTATCCCCGACACAGCGCAAGAGAAGCCGTCGCAGGGCGAAGTCATCGCCGTCGGCCCCGGTGGCCGTGACGAGGCCGGCAAGTTGATCCCACTCGACGTCAAGGTCGGCGAAATCGTGCTGTTCGGCAAATGGTCGGGCACCGAGGTCAAGATCGACGGCCAGGATCTCCTGATCATGAAGGAATCCGACGTCATGGGCATCATCGAAGGCGGCGCCACCGCCAAGAAGAAAGCCGCCTAACTCAACCACACATTAGGCCGTCCTTCGAGGCATTCGCCTCGGGATGGCGCACAGGAGTTCGATACAATGGCTTCCAAAGACGTAAAATTCGGCATTGACGCGCGCGACCGCATGTTGCGCGGCGTCGACATTCTCGCCAACGCCGTCAAGGTGACACTCGGTCCGAAGGGCCGCAACGTCGTCCTCGACAAGTCGTTTGGCGCACCGCGCATCACCAAGGACGGCGTCACCGTCGCCAAGGAAATCGAACTGGAAGACAAGTTCGAGAACATGGGCGCGCAGATGGTCCGTGAAGTTGCCTCGAAGTCTTCGGACCTCGCCGGCGACGGCACCACCACTGCCACCGTTCTGGCCCAGGCAATCGTGCGCGAAGGCGCCAAGTCGGTTGCCGCCGGCATGAACCCGATGGA
>CAITJJ010000312.1 GCA_903892675.1 uncultured Hyphomicrobiales bacterium
TGGCTGGTGCGCGGCACGGTCGGCTGGTTTCTGTTTCCCGCCGTCATTGCCATCATGGTGCCGGTCGGCTTCTTCATGCTGAGCCGCGACCTTGGTCTGGTCGCCTGGCCGTTCGCGGCGGCGGCGGCGATTTTCGGGTTGTTCGCCTGGTGGCTCTATGACGTCGATGGCGCCGAACGGGCGCTGTTGCGCGGCATGGTGTCTTCGGTCTTCGTCGCGATTACCGTCTATGCCGTGATGTTCCCGATGTTGCCGGCTTTGTTTCCAAGCGCGCTGGTGGCGGAGAATGTGCGCGCCAGCGGCTGCGCCAATCCGCAACTGGCCTCGACCTTTGCCTATCAGGAGCCGAGCCTGGTGTTTCTGCTCGGCACAGACACGCGCTTCACCGATGGCGCGGGCGCGGCCGAATTCCTGAATGGCGGGGAGTGCCGCTTCGCGCTGATCGATGTCCGCAGCGAGCGTAGTTTCGTGCAGCGCGCGGATTCGGTGGGCTTGCGCTACACATTGAGCCAGCGCATCGAGGGCTTTAACATCAGCAACGGCAAAGCATTTGTAATGGCGGTATTTCGCACGGCCGTGCCGTGACCGAGCCTGTGAGCGCGCAAATGAAGGGGACGGGCGGTGCGATGGTGCAAGTGCCGCGGCGTTGTATCGTCACCGTCGCGCTGGCGCTCAAGCGCCTGACGCGGCCGATCAAAGGCTATGGCGCGCATCCGTGGCGCCGCGGCTTTCCCTGGATCGATGAGCCGAAGCGCTTAGGCGTCGCCGCGGCTGTCGTCGTCGCGGTTTTCGTTTTCGGCATGATCGTCCTCGACGTGGCGGCGACCAATTCGGTTCGCTACCTCGCGCATGGCGTAGTCTGGTTTTTCGACTGGGTGACCGATTTCGGCAAAGCCGCCTGGGTGCTGTGGCCGCTCGGCACTCTGTTTCTGATATTGGCGGCGCTGCCGGCAAGCCTTCCGCGGATGTCGCGCGCGGTGGTGTCGGCATTGATGGTGCGTGTCGGCTTTCTGTTCGTCGCGGTCAGCCTACCGGGAATGACTGCGTCTCTCATCAAGAATGTCATCGGCCGCGCCCGTCCGGGCGTCGGCGGCTCGGTCAATCCTTATCTGTTCGATCCGTTTCATTGGACGCCGGCCTGGGCCGGCATGCCGTCCGGCCACACGACGGCCGCCTTTGCCATACTGGCGGCGTTCGCGACTTTGTTTCCACGGGCGCGGACCTATCTGCTGATTTACGCTTTAGTGATCGCGGTCAGCCGCATCGTGGTGCGCGCGCATTACCCAACCGATGCCGCCGCCGGCGCCTTGTTCGGAATTGTCGGCGTCCTGCTGGTCCGGCGCTGGTTTGCCCTGCAAAGGCTGGGTTTTTCGATTCAGCCGGACGGCACGCTGGCGCAATATCCGGGTCCCTCGCTGCGGCGGATTAAATCTGTTGCCCGGACGCTGCTGGCTTAATAAAGAGCAGCTATGAACAGCAATGATCCAGCCGTGGCCGTCGTCGTTCCGGTCCGCAACGAGGCCGGCAATGTCGCGCCGCTGGTTGCGGAAATCGCCGCCGCGCTGCAAGGCCAATGGCCGTTCGAAGTCGTCTATGTCAATGACGGCTCGACCGACGGCACCGAGGCCGAACTGGCACGGCTGATGGCGCTGCATCCGTTCCTGCGCCGGGTTCGGCATAAGCAATCCTGCGGACAGTCCTCAGCGGTGCGCTCCGGTGTCGGCGCGGCGCGCGCGCCGATCGTCGTCACCATCGACGGCGACGGCCAGAATAATCCAGCGTTCATTCCAGCGATGATCCGCGCGCTGGAGGCAGGCAGCCCGAAGATGGGACTGGTCGCTGGCCAGCGTACCGGCCGCAAGTCCGGCGGCTTCAAGAAGCTGCAGTCGCGCATCGCCAATGCCGTACGCAACGCGGTGCTGCGCGACGGCACGCGCGATACCGGTTGTGGCCTGAAAGCGTTCCGCCGCGACATGTTCTTGGGCTTGCCGTATTTCGATGGCCTGCATCGCTTTCTGCCGGCGCTGGTCAAGCGCGATGGCTACGACATTGGCTATGTCGAGGTGGTCGATCGTCCGCGCGGCACCGGCGTATCGAATTACGGTTTATGGGACCGGCTGTGGGTCGGCATTCTCGATCTGGCCGGCGTGTGGTGGCTGGTTCGCCGCAAAAAGCGTGTACCGGAAATTCTGGAGAACTAGCGCGTGATCCCGAAAAGTGGGAACCGGTTTTCGGACAAGATCACGCGCCACTAAAGGAAAGCTCTTATGCTTATCGACATCACCAGCGCCGTTGGCGGCTATCTGCATGACGTATTCGTCGGCAATCTCGATTGGGGCATCCTGATCGGATATGTCGCGCAGTTCCTGTTCGCCATGCGCTTCGTCGTGCAGTGGATCGCGTCCGAACGCGCCGGCCGCAGCGTCGTGCCGACCGCGTTCTGGTTTTTCTCCATCGGCGGCGGCTTCATGCTTCTGGCCTATGCGCTATACCGCAAGGACCCGGTCTTCATCATCGGCCAGGCCTTCGGCCTGTTCGTCTATTTGCGCAATCTGCAATTCGTCATGCGCAGCGGCGGGCAGGGCGCGCCCGCGTGACGCTTATTTGATGGCTGCCATGGCTTTAAAGCCCTGGTCGAGATCGGCGATCAGGTCGTCCGGGTCTTCCAGCCCGATGTGAAAGCGCAAGGTCGGCCCGCCCGGCGCCCATTTGGTCGCGGTGCGATACTCGGCGCAGTCGAAGATGATGACGAGGCTTTCAAAGCCGCCCCAGGAAAAGCCCATGCCGAACAACTGAAGTTCGTTCATGAAGGCATAGACCCTCTGGTCGCTCATCGGCTTGAGCACGATGCTGAACAGGCCCGAGGCGCCGGTGAAGTCGCGCTTCCAGATAGCATGTCCCGGATCGGTTTCCAGTCCCGGATGCATGACGCGCAGCACTTCCGGCCGCGCTTCAAGCCAACGCGCGATCGTCATGCCGGAGGCGTTATGCTGCTTGAGCCGCACTGCCATTGTGCGCAGGCCGCGCAGCGCCAAGAACACATCGTCCGGGCCGACGCACTGGCCCATCAAGCCGTGCGCGTTCTTGAGCGAAGGGAATGCCTTGGCATTGGCCGAGACGCAACCGAACATGATGTCGGAATGGCCGCCGATATATTTGGTGCCAGCCTGGATCGAAATGTCGACGCCCTTGTCGAAGGCCTTGAAATAAAGCGGCGTTGCCCAGGTGTTGTCCATCATCACCAGAGCGCCCTTGTCGTGAGCGACCTTGGCAATGGCCGGGATGTCCTGCATCTCGAAGCTCTGCGAGCCGGGCGCCTCGACAAAGACCGCGCGCGTATTCGGCTTGAACAGCGAAGCGATATCGGCGCCGATCAGCGGATCGTAATAGGTAGTCTCGACGCCCATGCGCTTGAACAAGCCTTCGCAGAAATTGCGTGTCGGCCGATAGACGCTGTCGGTGATCAGGATGTGATCGCCCGCGCCGGCAACGGCGATGAGTGCGGTCGAGATCGCCGCCAGGCCCGACGGCAAAAGCACGACGCCGGCACAGTTGTCACCCTCAATGTCGCGCAGCGCGGCTTCGAGCGCTTCGGTGGTCGGGGTTCCGCGCCGGCCATATTGATAGCGCGACCGGTGGGCGACCTGATCCTCGGCGGTCGGATATAATACGGTAGAGGCGTGGTAAACCGGCGGGTTAACGAAGCCGAACTGGGCCTGCGGGTCGCGGCCGGCGGTGATCAGGCGCGTTTCTGGGCTGAGCGGGCTTTTGGGCGTCTTCGCCATGGCGGTTCGGTATCCGTCGCAGGAGGAACGATGAAGGCTGTCAGATGTGGCATATACGGCTACGAATACAGCACCGGCAAGCGTTTAAGCCCTTGACCTGTTGCTTCAATCGTTCTGAGATGCGGGACAAGAGCGGCGCTCGGGGAATGGCTGGGGATAATCGCGGTGCTGAGGGGCGCCACGGCTTTCCTTTGAGGGGAAAGATTGGCCACCCATAAGAGCTAAGAGCATCGCAATTCACCACGCACGAATGGGGCTACCCTATGAAACGTATTGTCAGTGTTATCGCTCTCGCCGTGATGTTTGGCGCAACGAGTGCCTCCGCCCAGACCCTCAAGACGGTCAAAGACCGTGGGATACTCAATTGCGGTTCGAACGGCTCGCTGGCCGGTTTCGGCCTGCCGGATGCGCAGGGCAAGTGGGCTGGCCTCGATGTCGACCTTTGCCGCGCGGTTGCCGCCGCGGTGTTCGGCGACGACAAGAAAGTCAAGTTCGTGCCGCTGTCGGCCAAGGACCGCTTCACTGCGCTGCAGTCCGGCGAGGTCGACTTGCTGGCTCGCAACACCACCTGGACCTCGTCGCGTGACACTCAACTCGGCCTCAACTTCATCGGGGTGAACTATTACGACGGTCAGGGCTTCATGGTGCGCAAGGCGCTGAAAGTGAACTCGGCGCTGGAACTCGGCGAAGCGTCGGTCTGCGTGCAGCAGGGCACAACGACCGAACTCAACCTGGCGGACTATTTCCGCGCCAACAAGATGAAGCTCAAGACGGTTACTTTCGCGACCGCGAACGAAGCCGTGAAGGCCTATGACAGCGGCCGCTGCGATGCCTACACCACCGACGCGTCGGGTCTTTACGCCGAGCGTCTGCGTCTGGCCAATGCCGCCGATCACATCGTGCTGCCGGAAATCATCTCCAAGGAGCCGCTCGGGCCGGCCGTTCGCCATGGCGACGACCAGTGGTTCGACGTCGTCAAGTGGTCGTTCAACGCGATGCTCAACGCCGAAGAGCTTGGCATTACTTCGGCCAATGTCGCCGAGATGGCCAAGTCGGACAACCCGGACATCAAGCGCCTGCTCGGCAGCGAAGGCAATTACGGCGAACAGCTCGGTCTGGCCAAGGACTGGGCGGTCAACATCATCAAGCTGGTCGGCAATTTCGGTGAATCGTTCGACCGCAATGTCGGCGCCGGGTCGCCGCTCAAGATCGACCGCGGCCTGAACAAGCTGTGGAGCAAAGGCGGCCTGCAATACGCACCGCCGGTGCGCTGAGCGATCAATGAGCTGAAGGAAAAATGCCGGACTGCGGCGGAGAGGGGTTTCCACGGCAGTCCGGTTGAAGGTTGTGAGAGACACCGATTTCGAATTGCCGGAACTTCAGGTTTCGGCACGGATCGTGCTTCTTTCAAGTTCGTAAGCGACCCGACGCCGGGTTTGCCTGATGTCGGGCTTGAGAGATTGCGGGCAGCGTTTGAGCCCGGATGAGGGGTAAATGTCGATTGACCTTCGAGCGGGATCGCCGCCCGCGCGCGTCCCTTTCTACAACGACCCCAAGGTCCGGAGCATCGCCTATCAGGTCGCTCTGTGCGCGGTCATCGTCTTCCTGGTCTATGGCGCCGCCAGCAACGCCATCGAGAATCTGAAAAAGGCGAACATCGCTTCCGGCTTCGGCTTCTGGAACCAGACCGCCGGTTTCGACATCAGCCAGTCGATGATCTCCTACAGCAATCTGTCCACCTACGGCCGCGCCTTCTGGGTCGGCCTCTGCAATACATTGCTGGTGGCGGTGATCGGCATTTTCTTTGCGACCATTCTCGGCTTCATCGTCGGCATCGCCCGGCTGTCGAAAAACTGGCTGGTGACCAAGGCCGCCACCGGTTACGTCGAAACCATTCGCAACATCCCGCTGCTGCTGCAATTGCTGTTCTGGTACAACGCCGTGCTCAA
>CAITJJ010000313.1 GCA_903892675.1 uncultured Hyphomicrobiales bacterium
ACGCCGCCCGCAAATTGACCGAGGAAGGCATTGTCGCGAAAGTGGCGCCCGAAGTCGTGCGGCCGTCGGCGATCGCCGAGCGGCTGCTGCCGGACGCGGTGCATCAGGGCCTTTATCTCGAGACCGAACCGCTGACGTTCCCGGGCGTCGAGAAAATTCCCGCGCGCGGCGTCGTGCTGGTGCTCGATCAGATCACCGACCCGCACAATGTCGGCGCCATCTTCCGCTCCGCCGCCGCTTTCGGCGTCACCGCCATCGTCACCACCCAGCGGCACAGTCCGGACGCCACCGGCGCGCTGGCCAAGGCTGCCTCCGGCGCGCTCGAGCATGTGCCGCTGGTCAGCGTGCAAAATCTGGCGCGCGGGCTGGCGGCGCTGAAGGAGAGCGGCTTCCTCGTCGTTGGCCTCGATTCGGATGGCGAGGCCGATCTCGCCTCGCTGACACTGCGCGCGCCATTGGCGCTGGTGTTGGGGGCCGAAGGAAAGGGCTTAAGGCAACTGACCAAGGAAATCTGCGACCATGTCGCGCGCATCGACCTGCCCGGCGAAATCAAGAGTCTGAACGTGTCGAACGCGGCGGCGCTCGGCCTCTACGTCGCCAGCCGCGGAATTAAGTAGCCGCTTTTTATTTGCGCATGATCTCGTCCGAAAACCGGTACCCACTTTTCGGGATCATGCGGTTTATATTTTGCGCATGATCTTGTCCGAAAACCGGTACCCACTTTTCGGGATCATGCGCTGAAAATGCGAACGGCGGGCCCCCGCCCGCCGCCCGCGTCCCGCTAGCTTTGGAATTCTTTACTCGGTGCTGGCACTGGCCTTGCTGCCACGCGCGCGAAACAGCCGGATGCTCATGTGATCGGGACCGATAATCGTGACTTCGGCTTCGGCCCGGATGACGCGCTTGCCTTTGGCTTCGGCGACACGCGGCCGCTCGACTCTGGGACGCTGGCGTAATTCCGCGATTAGGGCCGGATCGATTCTGCTGCGCCGGCGGATGGTGCGGGACTTCGGCGCGGCATCGGCGACGTCGGACCGGTCGGGCCCGACCCTGTAAGGATAAAGCGGCGGCGGGCTGCTCACCGAACTGTACCATTGCGCCTGAGCGCCGGCCGGCGTCAGCACGGCAACAAAAACGGAAGCGGCCAGTGCGAGCATGGCGGCGGACCGCGATGGGCGGGTCAATGCATTCATTTCAGCGGACCGAGGGTTTGCTCGTCCGGCAATTGTTCGATCGCACGCACGGACCTTGGCGGCGGCGGGAACAGCGACAAAGTCGACCACTCGCGATAATAGCTTTCAGCCGGCTGCGGCGCCGGCCGCACATCGGACAGCCGCTCGTGACGGCCGACCTTCGGCTTCTTGCCGGTGAACGGATAATAGTGACGGCCCTGCCAGGGCTGTGCCCAGTAGGCGCGCACATAGACGCCCGGCTGATTGTCGTACACCACCATTTGCGGCGCGCGCACGCCGCCCGTGGCATAGCCGGCGCCATAATCCGCAGCGCCGGCACTGCCGATGCCGGCCGCGCCGATTAGAACTGCGATTGCAATGCACGCGCGCATTCGATTCTCCGCGGATCGTTTCCGAATGCACTTTATACAAAGGCTTTACGCCGCCCTCATTCATTCGCCGGGTAACATTAATCGCGCATGCGGTCTGGTTCGCTTGCACGTCACCGGCGTTTCGTTCGCGGTCCGGCAGGGGACAGAACGCAAAACGTCCGCACTGTTAAAGTTAATTGGCCATGCCCAGCCGACGCCCGCCTGCTAGACCGTCGAGTACGCCAGCGGCGCGGAGAAGCGGTTTCCGGCAACGCTAAGACGCGGTTGAAATTCGCCGTGAGCAGTTGATGGCGCGGCTGCGTGCGCTTGGCGCCAAGGCCCAATCGCACCCCGGCTATGAGCGCGTGTTCGCTTTGCTCAACGCCACATTCCGCAAATCGAAACTGGCGCAGCGTCTGGCCGTGCTGAAATCGGCGACCTGGTTGATCGATATTCTGGAGCGGTTGGGCATTGGCCTGTGAGTTGTGCGCCACTTTGCCGGGGCGCACCTCCCGGAAAATTATCAAAACCCTTTATGATCAACGATATACCGATATACTACTTTAGGCGTAAGACCTGAGATGCACAGACTCCGGTCCTTAACAAAGCGTATCGATGCATCCGGGGGCTGTTTGGATGACGATTTGAGACCAGGCGGCCCGCCCCAAGAAGAAGACAAACGGACTCTCGGGACAACGCAAAGGGATCAAAATGGCAACCATGTCACCAACCGCCACACGCACTGGCGGCATGACGAAAGACGAACGTTTCGTCATCGTCGCATCATCGCTCGGCACCGTGTTCGAGTGGTACGATTTTTATCTGTTCGGCTCGCTCGCCGCGGTCATCGGCTCGCAGTTTTTCGGGGTCATCGATCCCGCGACCAAGCTGCCGATGTTCAACCAGGCCACCCGCGACATCTTCGCGCTGCTGGCTTTCGCAGCCGGCTTCATCGTTCGTCCGTTCGGCGCGATCGTGTTCGGCCGCGTCGGCGACATCGTCGGCCGCAAGTACACCTTCCTCGTGACCATCGTCATCATGGGCCTGTCGACCTTCGTCGTCGGCCTGCTGCCGAGCGCCGCCTCGATCGGCATCGCGGCGCCGATCATCCTGATCGGTCTGCGCCTGCTGCAGGGTCTCGCCCTCGGCGGTGAGTACGGCGGCGCCGCGACTTACGTCGCCGAGCACTCGCCGATGGGCCAGCGCGGCTACTACACATCGTTCATTCAGACGACCGCCACGCTCGGACTGTTCCTGTCGCTCCTGGTGATTCTGTTCACCCGCACGATTCTGGGCGAACCTGAATTCGCCGCCTGGGGCTGGCGTATTCCGTTCCTGGCGTCGATCTTCCTGCTCGGCATCTCGGTCTGGATTCGTTTGCGCCTCAATGAGTCGCCGATCTTCCAGAAGATGAAGGACGAAGGTAAGTCGTCGAAGGCGCCGCTGACGGAAGCCTTCGCCAACTGGAGCAATGCCAAGATCGTTCTCATCGCCTTGCTCGGCGGCGTGATGGGTCAGGGCGTGGTTTGGTACACCGGCCAGTTCTACGCGCTGTTCTTCATGCAATCGATCCTCAAGGTCGACGGTTACACCGCCAACCTGCTGATCGCCTGGTCGTTGCTCCTCGGCACCGGCGGCTTCATCATCTTCGGCGCGCTGTCCGACAAGATCGGCCGCAAGCCGATCATCCTCGGCGGTTGCC
>CAITJJ010000314.1 GCA_903892675.1 uncultured Hyphomicrobiales bacterium
CCATTGGCTTCGGCCAGTTCGCCCATGCGCTGCGGCGCGGCGTCAACATGGCCTATATCGTCGAGAACAACGGCGTTTACGGCCTGACCAAGGGACAATTTTCGGCCACCGCCGACCGCGGCTCGAAGTCGAAGCGCGGCGTCACCAACACCGACAATTCCATCGATCTCGCCGCCATTGCGCTCCAGCTTGGCGCGTCCTTCGTCGCCCGCTCCTTCTCCGGCGACAAGCAGCAACTGGTGCCGATCATCAAGGCGGCCATCGCGCACAAGGGCGCCGCCTTCATCGACGTGATCAGCCCTTGCGTCGCTTTCAACAACCATGCCGGTTCGACCAAGAGCTTCGATTTCGTCCGCGAGCACAACGAGGCGGTCAACCGGCTCGACGTCATTTCCGGGCGCATGCCGATCGAGGTGAAATACGATCCGGGCCAGGTCGAGATCGTCGAACAGCATGACGGATCGACGATCGCGCTGCGCAAGCTGGACGCCGATTATCAGGTGCACGACCGCTCCGCCGCGATCAGCTTCTTGCAGCACCATGCCGCCAAGGGCCAGATCGTCACCGGGCTGTTGTATATGGAAAAGGACGCCGACGATCTGCATGGGCATCTCGCTACGGTCGACACGCCGCTCAATGCGCTGAACGAGAAAGAATTGTGCCCGGGTCAGGCCGCGCTCGACAAATTCAACGCCAGCATGCGCTAGACCGACGGCGCTTCAAGGGCGGGATCTAAAATCGCTCAGGCGGCGCGAAGCGCGCCCGCCGTCGGCAGCTGGCCGACCGAAATCTGATTGCGGCCTGCGGCCTTGGCCGCATACAGCAGCCGGTCGGCGAATTCGACCAAAGCGGCCGGCTCACCGGCAAGGTTTCTGGCCGTCGCAGCGCCGATGCTGATGGTCATGCGTGGACCGGCCGGCGAGCGCGGATGTGTAATGTCGGCGTGACGCAGCGCGGCCGCGAGTTTGTTGGCCACGGCGAGCGCGCCGGCGGCGCCGATATCCGGCATCAGCACGACGAATTCCTCGCCGCCGTAGCGCGCGACGATATCGCCCGGACGCTTGATCGTGCCGACCAGTAGTTGCGCGATCTGGCGCAGGCAGGCGTCGCCCTGCGGATGGCCGCAATGGTCGTTATAGGCCTTGAAGTGGTCGACATCGATCATCAACAGCGACAGCGGCGCGCCAGCACGTTGGCAGCGGCGCCATTCGCGCTCCAAAGCGGCGTCGAAGCGGCGGCGGTTGGGTATGCCTGTCATGGCGTCGGTTGACAGCAGGTGAGCCATCACCAGGCCCTGCGCAAATTGCATGCGCTGGCTGCGCTGCAGCGAATTGGCCGCGGTGAAGCCGAGCGCATTGGCGAGAAAGACCCAGACCAGGCCCCGGTAGAACACGTCCGGCGTCAGCACGTCGCCGAGAACCTGCAACCACCAGAACGGCGCGACGCAGGAAAACATCGCGGCGACCGCGACCGACCCGGCCAGCCTGATCGGCAGATAGAGATAAATGACAAACACGATGCCGACCATCAAGGTCGTCCACATGTCCGCCGTGTCGGGCCGCAGCGTCAGCATGCTCAGGCGCGTCAGCGTGCCGATCACGATCGCCACCATCATCAGCGTCTGCAGCACACGCGGCGAACGCAGGCGCAGCGCGATGCAGAAGCCGACGATTGGCATGACGATACCGATGATCGCCGGGATCAACGTTGTCTGGAAGGACGGCACATTGGTGGCATAGCCGACCAGAAAGTTCAGCAGGCTCGCCACCGCCACCAGGCCGGTCAGCAACAAGACGCGGCGGCGGTCTTCCTCGAAGCGGTGCAGCAGGTAGTCCTGCTCGATATTCGGATCGACAAGGCGCGCGGTCCAGCGTGTCACCGCGACCGGCGCCAATTGCGCATCGACGCCGTTGCGTTCAATCCGTGCCTCTGCTCGCGCGTCGATCAACGTTCACTCCCTATGGTTCCATAAAGGGCGCGAGCGGTTGACAAAGTCCTAGCGCGGGCCTGTCACCGGAGTAAACTGTGGTTATAAACTCCTTTTATTTCAAATGGTTAACGCTTCAGCGCAGCGAGCGCGTCGAGCATTTCGCGTGGCGGCTGCATCTTGATAGCCAGTGGCTTGCCGGTCTCCAGCAGGCTCTTGAGGCTCGACAGGATAGCCGGCCAGCCGGCGCGGCCGCCGGACAGCAAGGCGTCCGGCACGTCCCACTGGTGCGCCTCGGTCATCGTCAGGCGAACGCTGTCGCCGGCCTGTTCGATGTCGTAGCTCACCAAGCAATCCGGCACGTCGCGCATTTGCGGCAACCAGCGTACGCCCCAAGTGACTGCCAAACGGCGCGGCGGCGACCATTCGACCACCTCGCCGGAGACGTCGACCGTGCCATCGGGCTTGCGCATGACGAATGCGCCGCCCTCTTTCGGCTCGATCTCGATCGACGCGCCGAAGAAATAGGCTGTGGTGAATTCCGGCGCGGTCAAAGCAGCCCAGATCTTTTCCGGCGTCGATGCGATGTAGATGACATAAACCGTTTTCGGCTTGAACCTGGCAATGTCGATCATGATCAGGCCCCGGCGGCGGCGGCGCGCTTTTGCGCCTCGTCGTCCCAGGACGGCGCGAGTCCCTGCCCCGTCTCCAGGAAGCTTTTCAGGCTCGACAGCACCGCCGGCCAGCCCTTGCTGATCATGCGGAACATGATGCTGCCTTCGTCGAAGTCGTCATGCATGACGGTCAGCCGCGTCTGGTCCTTGAACGGTTCGAGCTCAAAGGTGACGCGCGACATCCGCTCGTCGGGCAAATCCTTGTACAGCGGCTTCCAGCCGTAAACGAGACGGCGTGGCGGATCGCTCTCGATGATCGGATCGTCATGCGCCTTCACGCCCGCCGGGCTAAAGGCGGTCATGCGATCGCCTGGCTTGCCGGAGGCGTCGACGCGGTAACCGAACCAATACTGTTCGGAAAGGTCGGCCCTGGTCAGCGCCTGCCACACTTTGTCCGGCGACGCGGCGATATAAGTGACGTAGACGAATGTCGGTTTACTCATGACGCTTCTCCAGATTTTTTTTCAACGCACTCAAAGCCTGCAATCGCGCGCCTTCGAATTTGCCGATCCAGCGCTCGGCGATCTCATGGATCGGCACCGGATTGAGGTAATGCAACTTCTCGCGGCCGCGTTTGACGGTGGCGACGAGATTGGCTTCCTCCAGAATGGCGAGATGCTTGCTCACCGCCTGCCGGCTCATGCCGATGCCGGATTTGGCCAGCCGCTCGCACAACTCACCCAAAGTCTGGCCGTTCTCGGCGCGCAGCCGATCGAGCAACTCCCGGCGGCTGCTATCGGCCAGCGCTTTGAAGACCACATCCATGGAAAACAATATGCAACCTTTTGGTTGCTTGTCAAGCCACTATGTCGCGGTTCCGTTCCGGGAACTCAGGCAACCTCGGGCACGTTGACGGCGCGGCAAGCACCGACTTTACGGAAGGGCGCAATGGCGATCGCACTGAACAAGATCAAGGGCGCGGGGCGCTCCAAGGGCCCGCCGAAAGGTATCAGCGAAAAGGAAGTCGCCAACGTTGAGGAAATGTCGGCGCCACGCACGCCGGTCATTTACGAGGTGGTGCGGCGGCTGGGCGACGACGAGATGGCCCGGCCAATCACCTCGCTGTGGTGGTCAGGCATCGCCGCCGGCTTGTCGATCAGTTTTTCGCTTCTGGCGCAGGCAATCCTGCAAGCGCATCTGCCGGATACAGAATGGCGCCCTCTGGTGGTCGGTCTCGGCTATTGTGTCGGCTTCCTGATGGTCGTGCTCGGCAACCAGCAACTGTTCACCGAAAGCACGATCACCGTCGTGCTGCCCTTTCTCAAGGACACGTCATGGCGCAATTTCTGGCGGGTGTGCCGGCTGTGGGGAATCGTGCTCGCGGCCAATATGGCCGGCACGTTTGTCGCCGCATTGTTCTGCACCTTCACGCCGGTGCTCAAGCCGGAACTGCTCGCCGGCATGGTCGAAGTGAGCCGTCATCTGACCGAGATGAGTTGGCCGACGATGTTACTGGCCGGCGTCAGCTCCGGCTTCATAATCGCGGCGATGGTGTGGATGATCCCGACCGCCGAGACCGCGAAATTCGCCGTCATCGCATTGATGACCTACCTGATTGCCATCGGCGGTTTCACGCATATCGTCACCGGCAGCCTGGAGGCCTATATGCTGGTGTTCGCCGGCGAATGGCTGTGGTGGCAAATGATCGTGCAGTTCATGGTGCCGGTTCTGATCGGCAACATCATCGGCGGCACCGCGCTGTTTGCGGTGATTTCATACGCGCAGGTGATGGAAGAGATTTGACGCTACTGATTGATGCAGCCGCCGACATAGGCTTCGCGGTTGCCGGACGCCTGGCCATAAACGCCGGCCTGGTGCGCGCAGCGCAGCGCCCGGTCCTGCCCGGTTTCGGCGACGCCCGCCCCCGGCAGCGCCGGCAGGTTTGGCAACAGGCGGCCCGTGTCGGGCACATAGATCGGCGGCGGAACGGCCGGCGGAGTGCGGATGTCAGGTTCGGTATTGAGCGGGACACGGACGTGGCGATGGCTGCCGCGCGGCGATTGATACTTCGGCGCCAGCCAGGGTTCCGAAAAATTTGGTTCGACCGGACGCGGATGGCGCGTCCTCGGCTCCGGCTTCATGATATTATAAGGATCGTCGGCCGTCTGCGCGCGCACCGATATCGCTGACGCGAAAGTCGCCAGAACAATCCAGCCAATGAGCAAGACGCGCTGCATACCCGAAAAGATGGGGATGCCTTGCGCCGTTGCCTAGTCCTCTTCCGGCGCGTCGACGATCGGGTCGTACTGGCTGATGTCGAGACCGAGCAGGTTCCAGGACTGCTGCATATGCGGCGGCAGCGGCGCCGAGATGTCGATGGTGCCGCCGCGCGGATGCGGCACGACAATACGGCGCGCCAGCAAATGCAGTTTATTCTGGATACCGCCGGGCAGTTCCCAGTTCTCGATGTTGAAGTATTTCGGATCGCCGATGATCGGATTACCGACATGGGCCATGTGCGCGCGCAATTGATGGGTACGGCCGGTGACGGGTTTGAGCGAAATCCAGGCGAGCTTTTGCGCCGAGGTTTCGACCACGGCGTAATAGGTCACCGCATGCACGGCATCTTTCTCGCCATGTTTGGCGATACGCATATAAGAGTCTTCGTCGTCCTCGAATTTGGCGAGATAAGTCGAGATGCGGCCCTGCTTCGGCTTCGGCACGCCGGCGACCAAAGCCCAGTAAATCTTGCGCGCGGCGCGGGTGCGAAACGTTTTTGCCAGCGCGGCGGCGGCGAAGCGGGTTTTGGCGACGAGCAGACAGCCGGCCGTGTCCTTGTCGAGACGATGCACCAGGCGCGGACGCTGCGCATCGGCGTGCGGCGCGCGCAACGCCTCGAGCATGTCGTCGACATTCTCCTTCACGCCAGAGCCGCCCTGCACGGCGAGACCGGCCGGCTTGTTCAGCACCAGCACGTCGTCGTCTTCCGACAACGTGATCGAGCGGAGGAATTCGCGATCCTTCATCGCTTGAGGGGCTTCCTCGCGCACCTTCGGCGCTTCCAGTTGCAGCGGCGGAATGCGCACCGCCTGGCCGGCAACGAGACGGCTCTTCGGTTCGGTGCGGCGGCTGTTCACGCGCACTTCGCCTTTGCGCACGATGCGCTGGATGTGACTGAACGACAGGCCGGGAAAGCGCGCCTCGAACCAGCGATCGACACGCATGCCGTCTTCGTCGGGCGTGACGAAGATGGTCTGCACGCCGGCGGAATAATTGGCCGGATTGGGCGCCGGCTTCGGCTTTGGCGCAGAATTGGGGGTTTGCGCCGCCGCCATCGCGGCCTTGGTCGAGAACGAGTTATCGCGCGGCGGCCGGGCCGGAAAGGCGCGGCCTTTTTCATTGCGGAATGAATCGGGACGCGGCTCCGGACGCGTGCGCGAACGCGATCCGGGCCTGTCACCGGGCTGCGCGGCAGCGCGCCCCGGCTTGACGTCGAACTTGGCGTCGAAGCGGCGCGCCGGCCGGCCCTCGGCCTTGGTTCCGGGCTTTGCTCCCACCTTGGCTCCCGGCTTGCCAGCGCGCTTGCCCTTGAAGTCGCCGCGCATGTCGCGGCTCTTGCCGTCGGCCTTGCCAGCGAATTTGCCGCCCGGCTTGCCGCCAAATTTTTCAGATCTTGGTTCGCTCCGGTCCCTTTGGCGGTCCTGACGGCCGCCGCGCCCGGCGGGCGGTCTGCCGACGGACGATTTACCGCCGCCGGGCCGCGGGCCTTCTCTTCCGCCTCTCATCAAACTGCTCCAACCAGGGTTTTGGTGAGCGCCGGGCTTAAATCGGGGTCGTCCGGAAGGGTCAATCCGAACAGGCGGGTCAGCGCGTCGCGTAATTCAGATTCCGTCTGTAGCACACGGCGCTCGCTTGTGGCGTTTAAGCGGTGAATCGCCAATTGATTGTTGCTGAGCGCCAGACGGCCGCGCGGCGTGGCTCGGGCGGCCACCAATTCCTCCGAAAAACGCGATTTCGGATGGGTGGCCATATACCAGTTGCCGAGTTCGATGTCCGGCAGGTGTTGCGGCTCCAAAGTAAAGGCATAGAGCCTCGTCCAGGCGTCGCGTATCCTGGCCTCGGACAGATATCCGCTGCCCGACGGCGTCAGCCGGAACGGCTCATGCGGGGTCGCCTGCTCGGCCGTCACGTCAAGCCGCAACGGGCCGGTCATCGTATTCCCGCCGAAACCGACATCAACGATGTAAGCCACGCCTTCGACATCGACCTTGAGCAGCATATGGGTCAGCGACGTGACGACGCCGTCCGGCACGCCATAGCGCACACGGCCGGTGAGATAGGTGACATCGAAGCCGAGCGCTCCGAGGGCAAGACTCATGAGCATGTTGTGTTCAAAGCAGTAGCCGCCGCGGCCGCGCCGGATCAGCTTGTCCTGAAGGCTGGCGGCGTCGAGCTGCACGCCGCGCCGCAGGATGACGTCGAGATTTTCAAACGGGATCGCCAGCGGATGCAGCAGATGAACCGCGCGCAAGGTCTCAAGCGTGGCGGAACGGTCGCCGCCAAAGCCGATGCGGCGGCAATAGGCATCGAGGTCGAAGTCGGGATCGTTCATGGGCAGCGCTTCAGTTCGGCCTGCGCGGCGCGGTCCCAGTTCAGCGCCAGCCGGCCGGCATTCGGGCGCAGCGACACCGGGATCGAGCGTTCACCGGCTTCGCCCCAGCAGAAGGCCTGGATGTATGTCGTATCGCCCGCCTTGTACATGCGGCCGATCCGGCAGCTGTCGCCGCGCCAGCGCACCGCGTAACCGGTGACGACCAACAACGGCGCGGCGCCGGCTTCAAAAAGACCGCCCGCGCAGGCGGCCGTATCGGCGGCCCAGCGACCGGCGATGATGTCCGCGGCCTGCGTTGCCGCGCTCGCGGTTGTCAGCAGCGCGGCCGCGACCGCCCATTTCGTTAACGTCATTCCCCGCCCTTTTCCTTGCGCAGCTTCGCCCAGTAATCGAGACGCTTCCTGATCTCGCGCTCGAAGCCGCGTTCCGGCGGGTTGTAGAACTGCTGGCGCGGCAGCGCATCGGGAAAATAGTTCTGCCCGGAGAAGGCATCCTCGGTGTCGTGGTCGTAGGAATAGCCGCGGCCATAGCCTTCCGATTTCATCAGGTTGGTCGGCGCGTTGAGGATGTGCTTGGGCGGCACCAGCGAGCCGGCGCTCTTGGCGACCTGCTTGGCCGCGCCATAGGCGGCATATCCGGCATTCGATTTCGGCGCGGTGGCGACATAGAGCACTGCTTGCGCGATGGCGAGTTCGCCTTCGGGTGAACCAAGAAAATCGTAGGCTTCCTTGGCGGCATTGGCGATGACCAGGGCCTGCGGATCGGCAAGGCCGATATCCTCGATCGCCATGCGCACGACGCGGCGGCAGATGTAAAGCGGCGGCTCGCCGGCGTCCAACATGCGCGCGAGATAATACAAAGCGGCGTCCGGGTCGGAGCCGCGCACCGATTTATGCAGCGCCGAAATCAGGTTGTAATGACCGTCCTGCGCCTTGTCGTAAATCGGCGCGCGCCGCTGCACGATGTCCTGTAACTTGGCCTGATCGAAAATTTCACCCGGCCGCGCCGCGCGCCAGACTTCTTCGGCGAGCGTGAGCGAGGCGCGGCCGTCGCCGTCGGCCATATTGGCGAGCGCGCTCCGCGCGCCTTGGTCGAGTGGCAGCTTCTTGCCTTCCAGCTCCTCGGCGCGCGTGAGCAACTTCTCGATCGCCGCCGCGTCGAGCGAACGGAACACCAGCACGCGCGCGCGCGACAACAAAGCGGCGTTGAGTTCAAACGACGGGTTCTCGGTGGTCGCCCCGACCAGCACGATGGTGCCGTCTTCCATCACCGGCAAAAACGAGTCCTGCTGGGCGCGGTTGAAGCGGTGTACCTCGTCGACGAACAGCAGCGTGCCCTTGCCGCTTTCGCGGCGCAGGCGGGCGGCGTCAAATACTTTCTTGAGATCGGCGACGCCGGAAAACACCGCGGATATCTGCTCGAATTGCAGCTCGGTCGCGTCGGCGAGCAAGCGCGCCACCGTGGTCTTGCCGGTGCCCGGCGGGCCCCAGAAGATGAGCGAGCCGAGCGAGCGCGTCGCCAGCATGCGAGTCAGCGCGCCGTCTGGGCCGAGCAGATGATCCTGCCCGACCACCTCATCGAGCTTGGCGGGACGCAGCTTGTCGGCGAGCGGGCGCGGTGCATCCTTGTCGAGGCCGGCGGCGGCGAACAGATTGGGCCCGGACTTGGGGCGGGAGGTCATCCGCCGAATACCGCGGAAATTTTCTGGCCGCGCCGAATCAGGATGATGCGCCACGAGCCGCTTTGCGTCTTGCTGGCGGTATCGAGATCGCGCGTCTTGCCGATGCGCACGCCGTTGACTTCCTGGATCACATCGCCGCGCTGGAAGCCTAGATTGCTGGCATAGGAGCCATTGTCGACATCGACAACGACGACGCCATTGTCGACATTCTGCAACTGCAATTCGTCGGACAGCGCCGGCGACAGGTTGGCCACCTTGGCGCCGGAGAACGGCGAGCGCGAGCGGATGGTGATT
Source organism: uncultured Hyphomicrobiales bacterium (assembly GCA_903892675.1). GTDB lineage: Bacteria > Pseudomonadota > Alphaproteobacteria > Rhizobiales > Xanthobacteraceae > Pseudolabrys. Next base: position 9,129 of record CAITJJ010000314.1, read on the forward strand.
TCCTCGCGCGGCAGTTCGGGCGCGGTCTGCAAGGCGACGGTGGCGATCAGCTCCTGCCCGGCGCGCATGATGCCGAGTTTGGCATTGCCGCCAAGCGGCTTGGTGGCGAAGCGGTAGTCGAAGGCATTGGTATCGTCGACCGCCTGCCCGTCGACCGAAATGATCAAGTCGCCGGCCTTCAGGCCCGCCTGCGCCGCCGGACCTGCCGGCGCGACATTGGCGATCAGCGCTCCGGCCGGGCGCTTCAGATTCATGCTGTCGGCAATATCGGCGGTGACGGCCTGCAATTTCGCCCCCAGCCACGGCCGCTTGACCGCGCTGCCGCCGGTCTTGGCCGAGGTGACGACCACGCGCACCATATTGGCGGGGATAGCAAAGCCGACGCCCTGCGAGCCGCCCGAGCGCGAGAAAATCGCTGTGTTGATGCCGACAAGCTTGCCGGTCAGATCGACCAGCGCGCCGCCGGAATTGCCGGGATTAATGGCGGCATCGGTCTGGATGAAGAACTGATAATCGGACACGCCGACTTGCGTGCGCGCCAAAGCCGAGACGATACCATGCGTCACGGTCTGCCCGACGCCGAACGGATTGCCGATGGCCAACACAATGTCGCCGACTTCTAGCGCGTCGGAATTGGAGAAATCGAGAACCGGAAACTTCTCTTTGGCATCTTTGACGCGCAGCACGGCCAGGTCAGTGCGCGGGTCTTTCAAGACGACGGTCGCTTCGAATTCCCGCTTGTCGGACAGCGACACCTTGATCTCGTCGGCGCCTTCGATGACGTGCACATTGGTGACGATCAGGCCCGAGGCATCGACGATGACGCCGGAGCCGAGCGAGCGCTGCAACTGATTGCCGGCGTCGCCCGGTACGCCGAAGAAGCGGCGGAAGATCGGATCGTCGAACAGCGGATTGCGGTTCACCACCGTCTTGGCGGCATAGACATTGACCACGGCGGGGGCGACGCGCTGCACCACCGGCGCATAGGACAGCCGCAACTCGGCCGCGTTCGGCACCCGCCGCTCCAAGAGCTGCGCATGAGCCGGGGCTAAAAACCCGGCCGCCAGCGTTGCCCCGAGCACCGCAATTCGCACATTCAAACCCATGTCGATTCTCTCCGGCTGCCGTGCCTCCGATATAGGCCGGGGCCCGCGCGGATTGAAGGCGTGACCGCCGATTTGGCCGTTTTTACGGTGGTTTTTTGCGCTCCGCCCAGCCAAGCCAACGCTTGGCGTCGTCCGCTATCCCTTGTCATCCCCTGCCGGGCGCGGCATGGGAAGGCCAGCAACCCCGTCAAGGGCGCCAGACAGGCGCGCAAGGAGCCCCGCATGAAGGCCGTTGGTTATTTCAAGTCCCTGCCCCTCAGCGAGGCGGATTCGCTGATCGACATGACCATCGACGACCCCGCCCCCGCCGGGCACGACCTGCGCGTGGCGGTGAAGGCGATCTCGGTCAACCCGGTCGACGTCAAGGTGCGCATGCGCGCCGCCGCCGGCCCTGGCGAACCGGCCAAGATCCTGGGCTATGACGCCGCCGGCGTGGTCGAAGCGGTCGGCCCCGATGTGACCCTGTTCAAGGCCGGCAATGAAGTGTTCTACGCCGGTTCGGTGGTGAGGCAAGGCACCAATTCGGAATTCCATCTGGTCGATGAGCGCATTGTCGGCCGCAAGCCGAAAACGCTGACCTTCGCGCAGGCGGCCGCGATCCCGCTCACCGGCATCACCGCCTGGGAAATGCTGTTCGACCGCCTCGCCGTTGTGCGCGGCGCCGCATCGGACGGCCGCGCGCTGCTGGTGATGGGCGGCGCCGGCGGCGTCGGTTCGATCCTGATCCAGATCGCGCGCAAGCTGACCGGCCTGACGATCATCGCCACCGCGTCACGGCCGCAGACCCGCGACTGGTGTGTCAAGCTCGGCGCGCATCATGTCATCGATCACAGCCAGCCAATGGCGGACCAGCTCAAGGCGCTGGGCAATCCGAACGTCGCGCTGGTCGCCAGCATCAACGGCACCGCCAAGCATCTGCCGACGATTATCGATCTGATCGCGCCGCAGGGCAAAGTCGGCTTGATCGAAGTGCCACCGACGATCGATGCCGCGCCGGTCATGCGCAAGGCGGTGTCGCTGCACTGGGAATCGATGTTCACGCGCTCGATGTTCGGCACGCCGGACATGATCGAGCAGCACAAATTGCTGAACGAGATTTCGGCGATGATCGATCGCGGCGATATCGTCACCACGGCGGCGATGGAATTTTCACCGATCAACGCGGCCAACCTCAAAAAGGCGCATGCGCAGATCGAAAGCGGCACCACCATCGGCAAGGTGGTGCTGGAAGGCTGGTAGCACTTTCTCCGTTCGTCCCCGCTTGCGCGGGAACGAACGGAATTTGTGGCGTGCGCCAGTCTACTCCTTCACCGGCACCGTGCGCAGATAGGCGACGACGGCGTCGAGATCGCCGCCGGTCATATGGCTATAATACGGATAGCCCATCGGCGGCTTGAGCTTGCTGCCGTCCTTGCTGACGCCGGTGGTGATCGCGGTCTTGATCTCGGCATCGCTCCAGCCGCCAATGCCCTTGGACTTGCTCGGCGTAATATTGCGCGACACCGACTTGCCCCAGGGGCCGGGGAATTCCATGCCGCCTTTGCCGAGATCGCCGACGAAATCCTTGCCCTTGGCGCCGAACGGCGTATGGCACTCCATGCAATGGCCGATGGTGACGAGATAGAAGCCGTTCTTTACTTTGTCCGCCAGCATCGCCTCGGTATAGGGCTTTTCCGAACCAGGAAATGCAATGTGCGGCAGCGCGATCTTGTAGACCGGGTCCGGCACCTTGTTCTTGACCGGCTTGACCGTGCGCAGATAGGCGACGATGGCGTCCATGTCGCTCTCGGTAACGATGCCGTAGAACGCCGTCGGCATGATCTCGGCGACCTGAACGCCATTCGGCCGTTTGCCGGTGCGCAGCAGGGTCTTGATCTGCGCGTCGGTCCAATTGCCGATGCCGGTTTCCTTGTCCTGCGTGATGTTGGAGCCCGTCACCTTGAACGGCGGCTCGTCGAAAGTAATGCCGCCGGACAATGACTTGCTGAAATCCGGGCCGTTCGGGCCCATCGGCGTATGGCAGTTCTGGCAGGTCATGATCGTGTTGACGAGATAGCCGCCGCGCTCGACCGGCGATTGCGCCTGCGCCATCCCTGCCGAACCAGCCAACGTGACACCCAGTGTCAGCGCCAACACTCCACCGCGTTTCATGAATTGCCTCCTGCTGAAAAACAGCGCCCGGATACCATGATACCGGCCAGCCGATGTGACAGCCATCACGGTTTTGCGGAATTCACCGGGGACTTTCGGCGGCCGCCGAAACGAAAAGCCCGGACCTGGGTCCGGGCTTTCTATTGGCAAATGTGTCATCGGGCGTCGCGATCAGCAGGCGAAACGGCTGCCTTTCCCAACTTTCTTTGCCTGGCCCGGCGGACAGAAACCCATCGCGTGCGAGCCACGCGTGCGCGCGTTGGCCCGTCCCTTGGCGCCGTGTTTACCGGCGGCGATGTCGGCCCGGTCGAGGCCGCGCTCCGAACCCGGTGCGGTGACAAAGGACGAACGGCCGCCGCCGTGGTCGCCACTCTTGCCTTGGGCCGACGCAGAGGACGCCCCCATCGCAGCGGTCAGCGCGAGAATTCCGGTGACGACTAAAAGCTTTTTCAAGACCTGATCCTCCCTTGCGTCGGTGAATTGACGAACGCCTGAGTCCAGTGCAACGGCCCGCCGTCGTAATAGTTCCCGGTCGGGCAGCGCCGTGAAAACGGCTCATGCCGCCAAAGCAGATCAACCGCCTCAGATGAACGCAGTCCGGTGGTATCGCTTCACCCCTATCGGACTGCGCAATGAAAAAGGCGGCCTTTTCAGGCCGCCTTCCGAATTTTACGAGCCGATAGCGCTTAGGCGGCCGCGTTGGCGTCTTCCGAGACCTTCTTGGCCTGCACCGGACCGGAGTCCTTGCCCTTGGCCTCGACGTCGCGGTCGACGAATTCGATCACCGCCACCGCGGCGTTGTCGCCGTGACGGAAGCCGGCCTTCATGATGCGGCAGTAGCCGCCCTGACGGTCCTTGTAGCGCGGCGCGATCACGTCGAACAGCTTGCGGACCATGTCCTTGTCGCGCAGCTCGGAGATCGCCTGGCGGCGGGCGGCGAGATCGCCCTTCTTGCCGATGGTGACCAGCTTCTCGACGATCGGGCGAAGCTCTTTCGCTTTCGGGAGTGTCGTGACGATCTGCTCATGCTTGATGAGCGACGCCGCCATATTGGCGAACATCGCCATTCGATGCGACGAATGTCGCCCTAACTTGCGGTAAACTTTGCCGTGACGCATCGCGAAACTCCCTGCCTCTATCCGGTATGCACCGGAGAATTCCGGCACGCCGCGGAAGGCGGCTAACTCTTTCAGTAAAGTCTAGTA
>CAITJJ010000315.1 GCA_903892675.1 uncultured Hyphomicrobiales bacterium
CCGTCAGCGACGGAGCCTCCGCCTTTTGCGAGATCGCTGGATGGGCGACGAAATTGTCCTCCGATGCACACGATCTCGAAGGTAAGGTAGCGGACTTCACTGCCCGCGTTCGGGCGGCCATTCGCGCCTGCGCGAATTCATCCTCGGCGGCGTCACCCGCAGCATTCTCGAAACCATGACCGTGCCGGTCCTGATGTCGCATTGACCTCATCGCCGTCCCGCGCAAGCTTGGCGCCAACGCGGGACGGACACGATGCTTGAGCGCCACGTCACCTTGCGGACCGGCGAGAAGGTCCTGATCCGTCCGCTCAAGATCGCGGATGCCGCGCTCTATCCGGATTTCCTCGGCGACATCACGCCGGAGGATTTGCGCCTGCGCTTCTTCGCCGCCATGCGCGTGGTGTCGGCAGACCTGATCGACAAGCTCATCCACTATGACCCGGCGGTCGCGATGGCCTTCATCGCCATCGACGAACAGAGCGGGAAAATGCTCGGCGTCGTGCGCCTGCACGATGACAACAGCGGCGAAAACGGCGAGTTCGCGATTCTGACGCGCTCCAAACTCAAAGGCCATGGCCTCGGCTGGCTGATGATGAAGCACATGATCGCCTGCGCCAAGGACAAGGGCCTCAGGAACGTGCGCGGCCAGGTGCTGGGCGAGAATACGACGATGTTGCAGATGTGCGCGGAGCTGGGCTTTCACTCGACCGACGACCCCGACGAGCGTGGCGTCAAGCTGGTTGAATTGCCGCTGAGCGAAGTGCCGACGGAAGCGGTGAGCTGACGCGCATGATCCCGAAAAGTGGGAACCGGTTTTCGGAAAAGATCACGCGCAACAAGAAAATCACGGCAACACGCACTGCGCCACCAGACCGCGGGCGCGCGCATCGATGATGCCAAGCGCGCGCAGCGCCAGCAAGGTCGCGGTCTGCACCGCTTCGCGCATCTGCCCCGCATCGTCATAGGTCGGCGCCAAGGGCCCGAGCAGCCCTTCCATCAGCGCGCCGACCAGCGCGGGAGCGGCCACCCGCGCATCCTGATCCGGCAGATGGCGGCCGGCGATGGCAATCTCGATACGGCCTTCCAGCTCGGCGGCGAGCGACTGACGAAAGTCGAGCCGCATGGCGTCAACTTCGGCATCGACCGGCTCGGCCATCACCGCCCAGGCCAGTTTGCGTTCGGCCAGCGCGCGCGAGGCAAATGTCGAGATCGACGCGGCAAGCGCCGACATCGGCCCGGGCGCGGCATCTCCGGCCGCTTTCATCGCGTCGAGTTCGCTCCCGGCCACCGCCGCGACCAGTTCGGCGATCAGGTCGGTTTTCGACGGGAAATAGCGATAGACGGTGCCGGCGGCGATGCCGGCGCGCGCGGCCACCGCCGCGATCTGCACCGCCGCCATGCCGCCTTCGGCGGCAAGTTCGGTCGCGGCGGTCAGGATCACCTGCTCGCGCGCAGCCAGGCGGCGGACTACGTTATCGGTGCGGCGGTAGGGCATGGGAATCAGTGAATGATGATTCACGGCAAAGAAGCAAGAGCCGGATATGCCGAGCACCCGTGCCTAGCCCGCATCGCCTTTCCAGTCTTGAGCACCGTGGAAAACTGCCAGAACGCGAATTTCTTCTCCGGCTTCGTCGATGTCGTAGACCAACAAATAGGGCGTGCCACGCACCACCCATTCGTAGGTGCCGCTCACCGAACCAAGACGGGCCATCTGCGGGAAATCCCGCAACCGCTCCGCAGCAGCGCGTATGTCGGCGGCGACCCGCCGGGCCGCTGCCAGGTTGCGTTCGGAGAGAAATTCGTAAATCGCGTCGAGATGAGAAAGCGCATCGCTGGTATAGCGAAGTCTCATAGTCCGCATTTTTTCCAGAAGGCTGCCATCTGCTCGTCGCTCGCATAGGCGGCGGTACCATCACGCACCTGCCGTTGAATGCGCTGGACCTCGGCAATTTGTTCGGCCGTCAGGTGATGGCGGCTCGCCTGTTGAGCTTCAAGGTCGAGCAAGACCTGAGCTGCCATATCCTGACGCTCTTCCGGCCACTGGCGCACCCGCTCGATGACGTCGCGAAGCATCTTGGTCATAAACCAAGTATAGCAGATTTTCCGCCGCGCAAATCCCTTGCAGGAGAGCGCTGACCAAGAGCCCGGCTAAGGCTTGCCGGCCGCCCCGAGCGCCTTCTCGCGGATCGCGGACAGTGACAGGCCCGGCGTCAGCGGTTCGGCATCGACTTTCAGGTGAATAATTGACGGTTTTCCCGATTTCTGCGCGGCGGCGAACGCCGCCGCGAAATCCGCGGTCTTCTCCACCAGCACGCCGAAGCCGCCGAAGGCTTTGGCATACGCGACGAAGTCCGGATTCTTCAATTCGGTCGCCACGACGCGGCCCGGATATTCGCGCTCCTGATGCATGCGGATGGTGCCATAGGTGCCGTTATCCCAGATCACAACAATGATCGGCAGTTCGTATTGCGCGGCGGTGGCGAAATCGTTGCCGGTCATCATGAAGTCGCCGTCGCCGGCGATGCAGACGACGGTGCGATCCTTGTGCAACGTCTTCATCGCCAGCGCCGCCGGCAGGCCATAGCCCATCGAGCCCGACGTCGGCCCGACCAGCGTGGCGTATTGGCGGAAGCGATAGAAGCGGTTGATCCAGGTTGCGAAGTTGCCGGCGCCATTGGTGATGAAGGCGTCCTTCGGCAGATTGTCGCGCAGCCACACCATGATCTCGCCAAGATTGATCGGCCCCGGCTGCGCCGTTGCTTTTTCGGTCCAGGTCAGGAAATCGGCATGCGCGATGTCGCTCTCGCCGCGCCAGACAATCTCGTTCGGCGGCTGCAAGCCTTCGAGCGAGGCGCAGAACGCCGTCGGCGAGGCGTTGATCGCCAGCACCGGATGATAGACGCGGCCGAGTTCTTCCGAGCCGGGATGCACATGCACCAGCTTCATCTGCGGCTCCGGGATGCCGAAAGCGGTATAGCTCTGCGACGACATTTCGCTCATGCGGTCGCCGATCAGCAGCACCAGATCGGCGCCCTTCACCCGCGCCAGCAGTTTCGGATTGGGGCCGATGCCGAAGTCGCCGGCGTAACAAGAATGCATCGCGTCGAACAAATGCGCGCGGCGGAATGTGGTCGCCACCGGCAGCGCGAAGCGTTCGGCAAAGCGCATCATCGCGGCGCTCGCGGCTTCCGACCACCGGCTGCCGCCAATGACCGCGATCGGCCGCTTCGCCGCCCACAGCATCTTCTGCAAGCGGCTCATGTCGGTAAGGCCCGGCCAGATTTCCACCGGCTCGACCGCGGTCGCGTCCGAGGCGAGCGCGCGCTCGGTCAACATGTCTTCCGGCAGCGCGATCACCACCGGGCCGGGACGGCCATTGCAGGCGGTATGAAAAGCGCGCGACACGATTTCCGGGATACGCGCCGGATCGTCGATCTCGGTCGCCCATTTCGCCATCGTGCCGAATACGGCGCGATAGTCGAGTTCCTGGAACGCTTCGCGTTCGCGCATGGCGCGGCCGACCTGACCGACGAACAAGATCATCGGCGATGAATCTTGTCGTGCAATATGCACGCCGGCCGCCGCGTTTGTCGCACCGGGTCCGCGCGTGACGAAACAGATTCCGGGCCGGCCGGTCACCTTGCCGACGGCTTCCGCCATCATCGATGCCGCGCCCTCATGCCGGCACACGGTAAGGCCGATCTTCGAACCATGCAGCGCATCGAGCGCGGCCAGATAGCTTTCCCCCGGCACGCAGAAAGCGTGCGTCACGCCGTGAATGGCCAATTGGTCGATGAGAATTTGGCCGCCAGTGCGGGTGCCATCATTCGCGCGCATGCCTGAAAACTCCGGACTCTTTAAAACGCGCGCCAGCTATAGACGATCATGGCCACGCCCGCGAGGGGCTACGGCCACGCCCGCGAGGGGCTATGGCGACGTCCCGAACGGCGGCACACGGCCACCGTCCGGGATCAAACCTTGAAAGCCAATCCGGCCTACGGATGAATTTTCGCCTTCGCGATCGGCGGCGCAAAGGCGACCGGCGTCATCAAAGTATTTTTTTGCTCGATGATATGGCCGGCCTTGGCGTTCTCGGCGAGATAGGTTTTCCAGTCCGGGTCCTGCGCCATGCGACCGCGCTTTTCCTCGCGGTCGGCGGCGCTCTCGTAAACCCAGACATGGGTGAACGTGTTCAGGGTGCCGGATTCAGCCACCGCATAGCAGAGCGGTTCGCCCATATAGCGAAGCTGCACCGGATAACCGTATTTCTTGTAGAGCTCGAGTTGCGCGGGAACGTGGCCCGGCAAAGTCGTGTAGGTGCGGACGTCGAGTAGCACGGATAGACCTCCCTCAATTTGCCGCTGTCAGTGCACGGCGATGCGCGCACTTTCCGGGGCCAGGGCTGGCCGGTCAATAGTGGTACAGCTTTAAATAGCCGTGCCGGCGCCGGATTATCTGTCGGCTTGCGATCAGGTGAAACAAGGAAGCCCTAATTGCGCGGCGGCGTCATGCCATTGGCGCGGACGCAGCACGGTCGCCGCCTTGACGTGGTTGACACTGAGAAACCGGGCGAGCGGTTCGTCGAGCACGCGGCCGCGGCTTTGCGCGGCGTGGCGCAGCCGCGGCTCGCCATTCGGCGCGATCACGATCAGGCCGGTATGAAAATAATCGAGCCGCGGGCGCGGCGACATGAAGGCGATGACGTCGCCGGTGGCGAGCATCGATTTATTGGCCAGCAGGCTGGCGCGCGGTATGCCGGCCACCGCCATGCGGGGGGCGCCGAGGCTCGGCATCCAGTAAAGTTTTTTGTCGATCGAAAAGCCGCCGGGCATGCCAACCCGCGTGCAGATATTATTGGCGATATTATTGTCGCACCATTGCGTGAAATAATGATTGCGCTGGCGCCACGCCACCACGCCGTCGCGATAGCGGATCTGCCGCAGCAGGCTGTCGTAGTCGGCGGGCGTTCGCACCAGAGCCGCCGCCAGCACCGCTTCGCAATAGGTGACGCAGTCGAAGACGTCGTCGCGCGTCACGAACTTTTCTGCCCGGCGCGGACCGCCGATCAAGGTGTGGCTGCGATAGGGCGCGCCGATGAGCGCGCGGGAAATTAAGTCGATGCGCTCGCCGGTCGTCGGCAGCGATTGCGCCTTCTCGATCAGCCGAGTCATGCGCGCTTGCGCGGCCTCTGCCGGCGGCCCGGCTACCGCGAGAGCCGCGCCGCCGGCCAGCAGGCGCAGCAAATGGCGGCGGCTGATCGGCGGTTCAGGTTGCATCGTCAATCCCGCACCACGACCAGCCGGTCGGTGCCGGACTCCGCGCCCCACAATTCCCCGCGCCGGCCGGATAGCTGGCGCACCGATGCGTTGCGCCTCGTGCTCGGGAAGCTGTCGAATTTTTCCGTCACCGGATCGAAGCGCACGATCGCGTTGGCGTCGAAATTGGTGAGCCAGACCTTGTCCTTGTCGTCGACATAAACCGCGTAGCAGCCGGCCTTGCTTCTGGGCAGCCTCCACACTTTCCACGCCTTGTTGAGCGGATCGTAGCGGCCAACTTCGCCGGTGGTCCAGAAACTCACCCACAGCATGCCCTTGGAATCGGACCAGATGCGGCGCGGACCGACGCCCGGTTTCGGCGGCTGGATCATCAGCGCATCGCCGCTGACGGTGTCGATCTTGGCAATATGATCGCCGGCGAGTGAAGCGTACCAGACGTCGCCATTCGGCGTCGTGGTGATGCCGTATGGCCCGACTCCCTTCGGCGCTTTCCACGCCTCGACCTTGCCGCTCGCCGGATCGACGCGGCCATAGACGCCGTTCTGTCCCGTGAACCAGAGAATGCCTTTGCGGTCGAAAGTCGCGGTGTTGAGATTGGCGTTGGGAAATTCCTTTGGCAGCGGAAACAGCTTCACTGCCTTGGTGGCGGGATCGAAGCGCGCGATCGCGTTCTGGCCGCCTTCGGTGATCCAGGCGGCGCGGTCCGGCCCGGCGATGACGCCATGCGGCGCCGCGTCGGGTCCCAATGGAATCTGCGTCACCTTGCCGGACTTGGGATCGAGAATGCCGAGCGCCCCCTGTTGCTGCGCGGTGTACCAGATCGTGCCGTCCGGCGCCGGCGCGACATCATGCGGATGCGCGCCGCGCGTCACTTCATAATAAGACACCTGCGCAGCCCGCGCCGGATGAAGCCCGAGCGCGACGACGGCCACGGCGGCGACGACAACTGGAACCATCGGAGCCCCCTATTCCGCCGCTTGATGTTTTCCGGCCGCGGCCCAGCGCCCGGCCGCTTCGTCATCCGTTGCCTTGGCTTCGACCCAGATCTTGCCGTCGGTCTTCTCGACCTGCTTCCAGAACGGCGCCCGGGTCTTGAGATAGTCCATCAGAAAGTCCGCCGCTTCGAACGCCGCGGCGCGATGCGACGACACCGTCACCACCATCATGATGTCGTCGCCCGGCAGGATACGGCCGAAACGATGAATAACGGTGACGCCGATCAGCGGCCAGCGCGCGGCCGCTTCCGCCACATGCCGCTCGATCTCGGCTTCGGCCATGCCGGGATAATGTTCCAGCGTCAGCGAAGCGATCGGCACGCCATTCTCATCGCCGCGGCAAATGCCGGTAAACGTCACCACCGCGCCGGCATCGGTGCGGCCGCGCGTGATCGCCGCCACCTCGGCCGCGGTGACGAACGGTTCGCTCTGGATGCGGACGGTTGTGATCGTGGTCATAATTATAATGTAGCGCAAAATCCCTATCCCGTCATTCCGGGACGGCCCAAAGGGCCGGACCCGGAATCCAGGACAACAAACATGGCCTGTTAGTCTGGATTCCCGGTTCGCGTCTTCGACGCGCCCGGGAATGACAAAGAAAATGCGGGAGGGCTTATCCCCCCGTCATCGGCGGGAAAAAGGCGATTTCGCCGGCCCCGGCGATAGCGGTCTGAGGTTTGACGTGCGTCCGGTCGATGGCCGCGCGAATCACCTTCGGGTTTTGGAAAGCATGGGCATATTCCTCACCGCGCGAGGCCAGCCAGCTCATGAGTTCGCCGACCGTGGTAACGGTATCGGGAACGTCGACGTCTTCGTCCGGCTTGCCGATGCGCTCGCGCACCCAGGCGAAATATCTGAGCTTCAGTTTCATTTTGTTTTGCCCATGATCTTGTCCGAAAACCGGTTCCCACTTTTCGGGATCATGGGCCTATTCGTCGATCATATAACGCAGCCCGGCGCGCAAATAGTCCCAGCCGGTGTAAAGCGTTACGATGGCCGACAACCACAACAAGGTGACTCCGATCTCGATGGTCGGCGACAGGACTTTCTCGCCGGCCTCGCCCGCGATCAGAAAACCGATGGCGACGAGTTGCCCGGCGGTTTTCCATTTGGCGAGTTGCGATACCGGCACGCTGACGCGCAGCTCGGCGAGAAATTCGCGCAATCCCGAGACCAGAATCTCTCGGCATAGTATAATGACGGCGGCAAGCAGCGCCCAGCCGTGAATGGTGGTGCCAGCCGCCAGCATCAACAGGCTTGAGGCGACTAGCAATTTGTCGGCGATCGGATCGAGCATGCGGCCAAGCGAGGACTGCTGGCCCAGCTTGCGCGCGACATAGCCGTCGAGAATGTCGGTCACACCGGCGGCGATGAAAACCGCCAGTGCCACCCAGCGCAGCCACAGGCCGCCGCCGAGGATGCTCTGCCAGAACAGCAGGCCGACCACCACCGGCACCGCGGCAATGCGCGCATAGGTCAGCATGTTTGCCAGTGCGAGCGGATGCGCCGGCAGCCGCGGGGAACGTGTCGGATTCATGCGGCCCAAGGAACACCGGGGCCGCATGAAGGTCAACCGAAAGCGCGTCGAAGACGCGCGTAAACGCGCTTTTGTGCCGTGGATACCGGCAATTACCAAATCTTTCCCGGGCTAACCGAACGGCGCTTAATCGATCGGCGGTTTGGGCAGGCGGCTGACGCCGGGCTCCATGGCGAAGGTCTGATCGAGCGAATACCATGTGCCTTTGACGCCCGCCGCCGGCGCCGGGCCGTCATGGCCGACAAAATCACCGATCAGCGCCTTGGTGACACCGAACTGCACGTCGGTTTCCAGTCTGTCGTCGGTCGGATCGTAGATCTGCGAGATCAACGTCTTGAAGCCGTCCTTGAGAATGAGGAAGTGCAGATGGGCAGGCCGGAAGTTGTGGCGTTTTGCCGCGCGCAACAGATCGCCGACCGGTCCTTCGACCGGAATTGGATAACCTGCGGGTTTCACTGTGCGGAAACCGAAATAGCCGTTCGCATCGGTGGTGAACTGGCCGCGCAGGTTCATGTCGGCCTGGTTCGGGTCCTGCTGTTCGTAAAAGCCTTCCGGCGACGAATGCCAGACATCGACCAGCGCGCCGGCAATCGGTTTGCCGTTTTGGTCCTTGACGTAAGCTTTGACAAAGAGTTCCGGGCCCGGCGTCGGCGACCGCACGATTGAACCATCGTTTTCGGTCTTCGGCGAATTCAGCCGCCAGAACGGTCCGAGCAAATTGGCGGTGGTTTCGGTCTGGCCGTTATTGCCGTTGTTGAGCAGGCAGACCAAAGCCGAAAAGCCGAGCGAGCCGGACATCAGCACCACTTCATTATGCGTCGCGTTGGATAGCTGACCCATTTTGGCGACAATCTGGCAGCCGATCTGGAACTCTTCCTCGGTCAGATGCACGTCGCGCGCGAATGCATGAAGATGCTTCACCAAACCGGCGACGATCTCGCGCAGGCGTGGATCATCGATATTCTTGTAGGCCTCGGTGACAACCGGCGTGACGTCTTTCTGGCTCTGGATAATCATGGTCGGTTCCTTCCCCCTGCCGCGCGCGGCGCTTCCACCCGCGGCGCTAATGCGCCTTCTCGTGGAAGAAGTCATATATCTTTCGCGCCGTCTCCGCATTAATGCCGGGCACATGTGCGAGATCCGCAAGGCTCGCCCGCTCGATGGCTTTCACGGTGCCAAAATGGTGCAACAGCGCCCGCTTGCGCGTGGGCCCGATCCCCGCGATTTCCTGCAAGCCCGCCTCGCGAATATCTTTCTTACGGCGCGCCCGGTGTGAACCGATAGCGAAGCGATGCGCCTCGTCGCGCAAACGTTCGACGAAATAAAGCAGCGGATCGCGCGGCGGCAGCTTGAATGGGCCGCGGCCCGCCATGAAGAAGGTCTCGCGCCCGGCTTCGCGGTCCATGCCCTTGGCAATTGCCACCAGCGGCACATTGGTGATGCCGAGTTCGGTCAAGGTTTCGGTCGCCGAGCGCAGTTGCCCCTGCCCACCGTCGATCAGCACCAGATCGGGCCAGGGTGAGTCCGGCGCATCGTCGGCTTCGCCTGTCAGCACCGCGGCAAGCGCGGAATCCGCGGTCAGCCGCGGGCTCTCGTCGATCAGCCGCTTGAAGCGCCGCCGCAGCACCTCGCGCATCATGCCGTAATCGTCGCCGGGCGTGATGTCGGTCGAGCGGATGTTGAATTTGCGGTACTGGTATTTGCGAAAGCCCTCCGGCCCGGCGACGATCATGCCGCCGACCGCATTGGTTCCGCTGATATGGCTGTTGTCGTAGACCTCGATGCGGCGCGGCTCGCGCGGCAGCCCGAAGGTCTCGGTCAATGCCTTGAACAGCCGCTGCTGCGACGCCGTGTCGGCGAGCTTGCGCGCCAGCGCCTCGCGGCCATTGGCCAGAGCGTGCATCACCAGTTCCTTGCGCTCGCCGCGCTGCGGCACGCTGATTTCAATCTTGTGTTCGCTTTTCGCCGACAGCGCTTCGGCGAGCAGAGCGCGCTCGTCGAACTCGTCCGATGCAAGGATAAGGCGCGGCGCCGACTTGTCGTCGTAGAATTGCGCCATGAAGGCGCCAAGCACTTCCGCGGCGCTGAGCGAGCGGTCGGCCCTGGGGAAATAGGCGCGGTTGCCCCAATTCTGCCCGGTGCGAAAGAAGAACACCTCGACGCAGGAATAGCCGCCGGCCTGATGCACGGCGAAGACATCGGCCTCCTCGACGCTGCGCGGATTGATGCCCTGATGCGACTGAATCGCCGACAGGGCAGCCAATCTGTCGCGATAGATCGCGGCGCGTTCGAAATCCAGCGCGGTCGAGGCGGTTTCCATTTCCGCCGACAATTCCTTTTGCACCGAACGGCTGCGCCCGGACAGGAACGCATTGGCCTCGCGCACCAATTCGGCATAGCCGGCAAAATCGATTTCCTGCGTGCAGGGCGCGGCGCAGCGTTTGATCTGATGCAGCAGGCACGGCCGCGTCCGCGATTCAAAGAACGAATCCGAACACGAGCGTAATAGAAATGCGCGCTGCAGCGCGTTGACCGTGCGGTTGACCGCGCCGGCATTCGCAAACGGCCCGTAGTATTGTCCTGGCCGCGTGCGCGCACCGCGATGCTTGAGGATCTGCGGCGCCCAGTGATCCGACGTGATCAGAATATAGGGAAACGATTTGTCGTCGCGCAGCAGCACGTTGAATCGCGGCCGCAGCTTCTTGATCAGATTGGCTTCCAGCAGCAGCGCTTCGGTCTCGGTCGCCGTGGAGACGAATTCCATGGTCACCGTCGCCGCGATCATGCGGGTGATGCGGCTGTCATGCGCGTTCGGCCGAGTATAGGACGTCACGCGCTTCTTGATGCTTTTGGCCTTGCCGACATAGAGCACGTCGCCTTTCGCATCGATCATACGATAGACGCCGGGCGAGGACGGCGCATGCTTGACGGCGCGCGCGATCGCCGCCGCGCCATTGGCCAAAGTACCGGTTGCCGGCTCATTGAGGTCGAGTTCGGGCAGCGAGGATTCCTCGTCCTCCTCGCGGAGTTCGCTGGCCGGATCGATGTCTTTTTTACCGCCGTTCATGCCACCCAAGATAATCGTTGCCGGTTATTCCGCCACGTCGCTGTCGGCGGTGCGCCAGGAAAGATGCTGGCCGCCATCGACGGGCAGCGTCACGCCGGTAACGCTGGCCGCCGCGGCGAGATAGACCACGGCGGCGGCGATATCCTCCGGCGACGGGCCGCGCCCGAGCGGCACGGCGGCGGCTTGCGCGGCGAACTGCGCGTCGGTCTGGCGCGGGCTCGGCAGCACCGGCCCCGGCGCCACCGCGTTCACGCGCAACGGCGCCAGCGCCTGCGCCAGCGTCACGGTCGCGGCGTGCAAGGCGCTCTTGCTCATCGTGTAGGAGAAAAATTTCGGCGTCGGCCGCAGCACACGTTGATCGACGATATTGACAATCGAGGCGCCGGCATCGACAGACGCGAATCTTGCGACATGCGCGGCGAAAGCCTGCGCCAGAAACAAAGGCGCGGTCAGGTTGATCGCCATCGTCGCATCGAAATTCTCGCGGTCGAGACTACCAATCTCGTCTTCCTCGAACACGCTGGCGTTGTTGACCAGGAGCGTGAGCGGTGCGAACGCCGCCGCCGCCGGGATCAATCCGCCGACCGCTTTTGCGTCCGCGAGATCGGCGACGACGACCGCGGCCTTGCCGCCGCTCTTTTCAATCCGCGCCGCCAGCGCTTCGGCGTCGCCGCGCGACCGGTTGGCGTGCAACACCACCGCGTAACCGGCGCTCGATAAAGCCAGCGCGATGGCCGCGCCGATGCGCCGTCCGCCGCCGGTTATCAGGGCCGCGCGCGGCCTGCTCTTCGTGTTGTCATCAGCCATTTGAGATTTCTATGCGCCGTGAATTTGCCAAGCGCCAGAAGGCGATCGCAGGGTGGTGGCAAAGCTATCGTCAAATCAACCCGGCGCAACATGGTAAACGCCGCGAAAGCCTGTTTGCTAAGACTTCTTTAGGGATAACCACTCGTCTCCATAGCGCGATTCATAACCGTTTAACTTAAAAAGCGCGATAACCGCCTTACGGAAAATTGTCCAAGTTTCGCCCCGTGGCGACACCGGCAAACCAATTCCGCGACGCGCCATCAAAGGCGCTTGAAGCGGCGAGCGTAGGTGGAGAGTTGAGATGAAAAAACTGATCCTGGCATTGACACTGGCCGGCCTGGCCGTCGCCGCGGCGTCGACCGTGGCAAGCGCTGCCGACCTGCCGCGCTCCACGTCCTATTATCAGGCGCCGGCCGGCAGCTATTACAACTGGGCCGGCGCTTACGCCGGCGCCAATGTTGGCTACCAGTGGGGCAAGGTCAAAAACACCAACACCAATCCGAGCGGCCTCGAAGGCGGCTTGCAGCTCGGCTACAATTGGCAAAATGGCCAGTTCGTGTTCGGTGGTGAAACCGACCTGCAGATCAGCGGCGCCGACGACACTTTCGCGCCGTTCAAGTTCTCGAATCCGTGGTTCGGCACCCTGCGCGGCCGCGCCGGCCTGGCGATGAACAACATCATGTTCTACGGCACCCTCGGTCTGGCCTATGGCAGCGTGAAAGGCGAGACCGGCGCCCTGTCGGAATCCAAAATGCAGGTTGGCTGGACCGCCGGCCTCGGCGCCGAAGTCGGCTTCACGCCGCAATGGTCGGCCAAGGTCGAGTATCTCTACGCCGACCTGAGCAACCGGACCTATTCGATCACCGGCAGCGAGAACGGCCTGTCGACCAGCATCCTGCGCGTCGGCGTCAACTATCACTTCTAGACTTCGCCGCCGTTTCAGGCGGTTTGCGGCAAACCCCGGGCCAATGGCCCGGGGTTTTTCGTTGCCTGAACGGCTTGCAAGGCGGCGGAACTCAGCGAGCGGAGTTTTCAGCGTATAAGTTTCGTTAATAATTTGTTAACAAGTATAGAAGTTCCGATTCGACGGCGAGAGCCTGCCTGAATCGCGGCAACATCGTGGCATTTGAGCGCCTCAATTATGATAATACGTCGAATAATCTGTTGATCACTGTGTCTTTTTCGCACTAGACCTAATCTCTATTTTTAATACTGTGCGGTCAGGTTTTGGGGCTTAACAGTTACGGAGATTCGAAAAATGAAGCGTCTTGCTCTCGCTACCGTCGGTGCTCTCGCAGTCGTTGCGACCATGGGTTCGGCCAATGCCGCCGATATGCCCCGCCGCACCGCCATGCCGACCAAAGCGGTTCAGTACGTGGCGCTGTACAACTGGACCGGCGCTTACATCGGCATCAACGGTGGCGCCGGCTGGGGCCGCTCGGATTTTTCCGCGCCGGCAGCTTCGGGCGGTTTCAACACCTCGGGCGGCCAGGTCGGCGGCACCATCGGCTACAACCTTCAGGCCGGTCAGGCCGTGTTCGGTCTCGAAGGCGATCTTGACTGGTCGAACGTGCGTGGCAGCTCGGCCTGCGGCGTCGGCCTGACCTGCGAAACCCGCAACACCTGGCTCGGCACCGCGCGCGGCCGCGTCGGCTATGCGTTCGACCGCTTCATGCCCTATGTCACCGGCGGTCTCGCCGTTGGCGGCGTCAAGAACTCGATCTCGGGCTTCGGCGACACCACCACCACCAAGGCCGGCTACGCGCTCGGCGGCGGCATCGAGGCGGCGCTCACCGGTCCGTGGACCGCGAAGGTCGAATATCTCTATGTCGATCTCGGCAAGGCCAACTGCCCGGTGGGAAGCTGCGCGGTTTCGACCGACGTGAACTTACACACCAGCTTGGTGCGCGGCGGCGTCAATTTCCGCTTTTAATCAACGCAAGCACACATCGATGTGAAAAGCCCCGGAC
>CAITJJ010000316.1 GCA_903892675.1 uncultured Hyphomicrobiales bacterium
ATCGTCTCCGGCCTGATCATGCTGGTGAAGGACAAGGGCCAGGACATCGCCATCCTGCGCACCATGGGCGCGACGCAGGGCGCGATCATGCGCGTGTTTCTGATCACGGGAGCCGCCATCGGCGTGGTCGGCACCTTCTTCGGCTTCCTGCTCGGCGTCGTCGTCTGCCTCAATATCGAGAGCATCCGGCAGTTCATGTCGTGGTTGACCAATACCGAACTGTTTTCGCCGGAGCTGTATTTCCTGTCGCGGCTGCCGGCCAATATGGACACCGGCGAAACGACCGCCGTCGTGCTGATGGCGCTGATCCTGTCGCTGCTCGCGACGCTCTATCCGTCGTGGCGCGCCGCGCGCCTCGATCCGGTGGAGGCGCTGCGTTATGAGTGACCTGGGGGCGGACGAAAGCGGGCAGGAGCCCGCGCAGGACATTCCGATCCTGTTCCTGCACGACGTCGAGCGGCACTACAGCCAGGGCGACGCGACGCTGAACATTCTCAACGGCGCCGAACTGGCTTTATGGCCGGGACAATCGGTGGCTGTGGTGGCGCCGTCCGGCGCCGGCAAGTCGACGCTGCTGCATCTGGCCGGTCTGCTCGAACATCCCGACCATGGCGACGTCTATATCGATGGCCGCGCGACCGCTATTTTGCCGGATGCCGAGCGCACCCGCATCCGCCGCAACGAGATCGGCTTCGTCTATCAGTCGCACCATCTGCTGCCGGAATTCACCGCGCTGGAGAATGTGCTGATGCCGCAATTGATCCGCGGGCTGGGGCGCAGCGAGGCGAGAAAGCGGGCAATTGAACTGCTCGATTATCTCGGCCTGCGCGGCCGGCTCAATCACCGGCCGGCGGAAATGTCCGGCGGCGAGCAACAGCGTGTAGCCATTGCCCGCGCCGTCGCCAATGCGCCGCGCATTCTATTGGCCGACGAGCCAACCGGGAACCTGGACGTGAAGACCGCTGATCACGTGTTCGCGGCCTTCACCCAGCTGGTGCGGGCCTCGGGGCTTGCCACCATCATCGCCACCCACAACATGGACATCGCCGCCCGCATGGACCGGCGGGTGACTATCCTGGATGGGCTGGTGGTGGAGCTGGACTAGGCGGGCAGCTCAGGCTGAATTCCAAATAATTGATTTCAATACGAAATTCGTCGCCGACGGTATTTTCGTAATCTGGCTTGACTTTAGAACAGAACATGAACTATGTTCTCTAAACGTTCTGTGGAGGAAGTCATGATCAAAGCCGTCATCCAAGAGGCCGCGACCCTTGCCGCACTGTCCATGTTCGTCGGCATGATTGCCATCTGGTCGCAAGTCATCAGTAATCTGTAGTTGCGTGCGTGTTTCATCGCTTACCCGGTGGCGTTTGCGTTGTGTGAGGTTGCGTTTGGCGTGGCGTATCCGTGTGGTCATGGCCGGTCTGAGGGCGCCTTAACGGGCCCGCAGCCGGGCATGGCGGAAACCGCCTGATGAGGCGGAGCGCCGGCCCTGTGTAAAACCGTCATAGGTCTTGTGCGGGCGTCATCGAAGGTGGACTTGAGGGTGGACGATCCTCACTCTGGCTGAAGAGCCAGAATCACCCGGTCGCCGGGCACCTAACCTTCGAGCTTTCATGTCCGATCTCGATTTCGTGCATTTGCACGTTCACTCGTCCTATTCGCTGTTGGAAGGCGCGCTGCCGATTGCGCGGCTGGCGGAACTTGCCAAGGCCGACAAGCAGCCGGCTCTGGCGCTGACCGACACCGACAACATGTTCGGCGCGCTCGAATTCTCCGAGAAGGTCGCCGGCTACGGCATCCAGCCGATCGTCGGCTGCGCGCTGGCCATCGATTTCGGCGACACCGACAACGGCGCCCGCAACGGCAATGCGCATCAGGAACGCCAGCGCATCGTCCTGCTGGCGGCGAGCGAGGAGGGCTACCGCGGCTTGACGCGCTTGAGTTCGCGCGCCTTTATGGATTCGCCGGTCAACGAGCCGCCCCGCCTCAAGATCGAATGGCTCGACGGCGAGACTGGCGGCATCATCGCGCTGACCGGCGGGCCCGGCGGCCCGCTCGATCTCGCCATCGTCGCCGGCCAGAGCACGGTCGCCGCCACGCGGCTCGATACGCTGCACCATCTGTTCGGCGACCGGCTTTATATCGAATTGCAACGCCATGGCGCGCCGCATGAGCGGATGACGGAAAGCGTGCTGATCGATTTCGCCTATGCCCGCGATATTCCGCTGGTCGCCACCAACGAGCCTTTCTTCGCCACCGCCGCCGATTACGAATCGCACGATGCGCTGATCTGCATCGCCGAGGGCCGCTACGTTCACGAGACCGACCGCCGCCATCTGACGCCCGAGCACCGCTACAAGTCGCGCGCCGAGATGCGCGAATTGTTCGCCGATCTGCCGGAAGCGCTGCGCTCGACCGTCGAGATCGCGCAACGTTGCGCCTTCCGCCCGCATACGCGCGCGCCGATCCTGCCGCGCTTCTCGGTCGGCGCCGACGGTCACGCCGTCGATGAGGCGAGCGAACTGCGCGCGCAGGCGGAAGCAGGGCTCACGCGCCGCATCGCCAGCGCCGGCATCGCCGATGGTTTTACCGAGGCGCAATATCGCGAGCGGCTCGATTTCGAACTGAAGGTGATCGCCGGGATGAAATATCCGGGCTACTTCCTGATCGTCGCCGACTTCATCACCTGGGCGAAGAACCACGGCATTCCAGTCGGC
>CAITJJ010000317.1 GCA_903892675.1 uncultured Hyphomicrobiales bacterium
CCAGACGACGCCGTCGCTGCCATCGGTTTTGCGGGCGAGGCGGCCGAGCGCAAGATTGTCTGCCACCGTCATGCCGGCAAACAGGCCTCGGCCCTGCGGCACATAGCCGATGCCCATGCGCGCGATATCGGGAGCGGGGAGACCGGCGATGCTCGTGCCGTCGAACTCGATGGTGCCGGAGGCAGGCACGATCAAGCCGCTCAATGTCTTCAGCAACGTCGATTTGCCGGCGCCATTGCGTCCCAGCAAAGCGACGATCTCGCCGGCGTGCACATCGAGCGTCGCATCGTTGAGGATGTGGCTTTTGCCGTAATAGGAATTGACCTTCTCGAAACGCAGGATGAGGCGCTGTTCGGAATTCTGGGCGGCGCGCCCGGTGACCGGTGGAATGCCGGTGCCAGTGTAGATTTCCTGGACGCGGGCATTGTTGCGAACCTCGTCGGGAGTGCCGGTCATCAGCACCTCGCCCTGATTCATGACCGTGACGCGGTGGGAGAAGCCCAAAACGCGGTCGATGTCGTGTTCGACGATCAGCACCGGGATGTTGGTAGCGATGTTGGTGATAAGGCGTGACACCCGCTCGCGCTCGGCCGCGGCGAGGCCGGCAAGCGGTTCATCGAGCAGCAGAACTTCCGGTTTCGAGCCGAGCGCGATGCCGAGGTCGACCAGCCTTTGCCCACCATAACTAAGGTCCCCACCCGGCACCGTCTCGATGCCTTCCAGGCCGAGAAACTTGATCAGTTCGGCGGTCTCGGCATGCGTCGCCGGGTAGCTGTCGATGTCGCGCCAGATATTGAAGCGGCCAGGGTGACGCGCCTGCAGAGACAAACGGATGTTCTCGTAGATCGTTAGCGTCTTGAACAGGCTGGTAATCTGGAAAGAGCGCGCGAGGCCGCCCTGGCAGACGGCCTGCACCGGCAGGCCCTGAATATCGCGGCCGTGCAGGCGCACCGTACCCTGGCTCGGCGGAAACAGGTTCGAGACGATATTGAACAATGTCGTTTTGCCGGCGCCGTTCGGGCCGATCAGCGCGTGGATCTCACCGGCGCCGAGTTGCAGGCTGGCGCCGGAAACAGCGCGGATGCCGCCGAAATGTTTCGATACGGCAGCGACGTCGAGCACCGTGCCAGTCGCAGCCTTCGGCCGCAGAAAGCCGGGCAGCGGCAAGCCTTCATAGATCTTGCGGTTGCTCATCGCCGCGCTTTCGTCGGGCGCGGTCGTCCAGCGCTTGCGCAAGGCCTGCCACACGCCGATCAGTCCGCTCGGCGAGAACAGCACGAAGCCGACGAAAATCAAACCGAACCAGAGCAGCCAGTTTTGCGTCCAGATCGAAAACAGTTCACGAAACAGAATGAAGAACAAGGCGCCGAGCGCCGGGCCGAGGATACTGTGCATGCCGCCGATGACGACGACGGCCAGAAGCTCGCCGGAAAGCGTGACGGAGGTCGCTTCCGCCGATACCAGATAATTCTGAAATCCGAGCAGCGCGCCGGCCAGCCCGGTGATGACCGCGGAAATGACAAAGGCGATCAACTTGTAGCGCTCGACCGGATAGCCCTGGAACATCGCGCGCAACTGGTTCTCGCGGATCGCCACCAGCACATGGCCGAAAGGCGAACGCACCAGCCGCACCATCACATAAAGCACAGCAAAGGCGATTGCCGCGACGACAGCGTAGTAGAGACGCGAGTCGTCGAAGCTCCACAATGCGATGCCGCCGCGTTGCAGGCCGCCGAGGCCGTCCTCGCCGCCGGTGACTTCGGTCCAGCGGAAGGAGACGGTGTAGGTCAGCGCCGCGAGCGCCAACGTCAGCAGCGAGAAATAGACGCCGCGCCGCCGGAGGATCAACGCGCCGGTCACCAGCGACGCGGCCGCGACCAGCAGCATCGACAGGATCAAGGGAATGAATATCTGGCCCGGAAGCCAGTTCTTCTGAATGAGCCCTGCGGCATAGGCGCCGATGCCGAACCAGGCGCTATGTCCGAATGAAGTAAGTCCGGTGTAGCCAATCAACAGATTGAGCCCGAGCGCTGCGATCGCCAGAATGACGGCCGCTGTCGCGGTATTGATCGACAGGCCCATGACATGCATGGCGAAGGGCAGCGCGATCAGCGACGCCGCTCCGATCCACAGCGGGCGATATTTCGTCGATGCGAACGCGCCGGTCATTCGAATTTCTCAATGCGTTCGCCGAGCAGCCCGCGCGGCCGGAACAGCAGGACCAGGAACATCAGGGCGTAGATCGAGGCTTCGCCCGCCGCCGGCATGAAATGGATGGTCACGCCGCGCACCACGCCGACCAGCAGAGCTGCAAGAACGACGCCCCAGAAGCTGCCGAGCCCGCCGATGACTACCACGACGAAGGCGACGATCAGTACATCCGCTCCCATGGCCGGATGCACGATGGTGATCGGCGCAAACAATGCGCCGCCGAGCGCGGCCATGCCGACGCCGAGCATCACGATGGTCGTCATATAAGGCTGCAGTCGAATGCCGAGCACCGCGACCATATCGGGCCGCTGGATGCCGGCGCGCACGACGCGGCCGAACGAGGTGCGCTGCAGCAGCAACCATAGGCCCAGGAGCACCAGCGCGACGATCGCCAGCAGGATCAGCCGGTAACGCGAGAACAGGAATTCGCCGACGATGATCGAGCCCTTCAAGGCCTGCGGCATGATGGCCGATATCGGCGGGGCGCCCCAGATAATGCGGATCAATTGCTCGACGATCATCGCCAGGCCGAAGGTGACCAGGAGACCGAGGATCGGATCGGCTGAATAGAAGCGGCGCAGGAGGTAGCGTTCGAACAGAATGCCAAGCAGCGCTACCAGAAGCGGCGAGACAGCCACCGCGGGGCCAAATCCGATATAGCCGGTCAGTTGAACTGAAATATAGGCGCCCAGCGCATAGAAGGCGCCGTGCGCCAGATTGACGACGCCGCCGACGCTGAAGATCAGCGAAAGGCCGAGCGCAATCAGCAGATAATAGCCGCCGAGCACGAGGCCATTCACGACTTGTTCAAGCAGGAACACGATCTGCATAGTCTATCCAGTGGCCGCAAACTAAAGCTCGATACGAAAGCGGCGCCGGCTCTTATGTGCCGGCGCCGTTACGCCAATAGACGAGAAACGCGCGACGCCGCGCGCTACACTTTCATCGCGCAGGGATTTTGCTCTTTGTTCGGATAGATCGATTCAAGCGGCGCGCTTGCCACCGGAACCGTATCGCCGAGCACCAGCATGTCCCACTGGTCCTTCATGTCCGCCTTGGCCTTCACCGTGAACGGATAGGCCTCCTGGACGAGTTGATGATCCCAGGAGCGGAAGTAGGCTTTGCGCGCCTTCATGATGTCGAACTGAGATTCCTTTTCGAAATGCGCGATCAGCGCTTCGCTCTCGGTCGACTTGGTGTCGGCGATCGCCTGGGCCAGCAGCTTGAGCGTGACGTATTCGATCCAGGCGTGATTTTCCGGCGGCTTGCCGTATTTCTTGGTGAAGTTGGCGACGAAGGCCTTGGAGGCTGGATTGTCGAGCGTGTGATACCAGACCGTCGGCCAGAAGCCGCTGAGATTGCCGGCACCAGCCGCCCAGGCATCGCCGGTGTTGAGATTGAAGCCGACCAGCGGGTAGGGGAATCCAAATTCGGCATATTGCTTGACCAGATTGGTTACCTGGTTGCCGGCGAGATTGCAGCACACCACATCCGGCTTCGCCTGGCGGATCTTGAGCAGATAGGGGCTGAAGTCGGTGACGTCGGTAGCGATGAGTTCGTCACCGATAAGGGTGGCGTCATTGGCGGCGAAGAAGGATTTGGCCGCCTTGAGCAGATCGTGGCCGAATATATAGTCGGCGGTCAGCGTGACGAACTTCTTGCCCTTCACCAGACCCTTTTGATTGAGCGCGGTGCCGACCGCGTTCACCATCACGGTGTTGGGAATGTCGCAGTGGAAGGAATAGCGGTTGCAGTTCTTGCCGCGCAAGGCGTCGGAGCGGGCGCCGGTGCTGAAGAAAACTTTCTTGTTGCGCTCGGCCACCTGCATGATGGTCAGCGCCGACGCCGACGAGATTTCACCGAGCAGAACAGCGGCGCCGTCCTGTTCGATCATGCGTTGCGCCTTGTTGGCGGCGGTCGCCGGATTGACCGAGTCTTCCGATATCAGGTCGATCTTGCGGCCCATGATGCCGCCGGCCTCATTGATTTCTTCGGCCGCCAGCTTGACGCCGAGCTGCGCGTAGCTGCCGATCGCGCCGAGAAATCCGGTGAGCGGCACCAGATGGCCGATCTTGATGGTGCTTGCCTGGGCGCGGACGATTGCCGGAAAGCCCAGGGCCGATGCGCCGGCGAATGCGGCGCTCGCCTTCAACACGTGCCGACGGTTGTAGCTGGTCATAGTAATTTTCCTCCCGGATTGACGCGTTTGCCCCTTTCGGCCTCACCTGGCGCGTATGCGACAATGTGAGATACGTTTTTTTATTGTTGGATGATATTTACGGGGAGGTGGGCCGCTGTCAACGCCTAAGTGGGCTGGCGGTCGTTTCTGAGGATGGCTTTGCGCCAAACTCTTCGGACAAACGGCTGGCGAACGCCTGCACGATTTTCGTGCGGTCCTTCAGGGTCTGGTTCGACAAGCGCCAGATCGGACCGGAAATTCCCAGCGCACCGATGAACTGGCCGGTAAAGTCCCTGACCGGCACGGCAAGGCAACGGACCTCCGGATTGAACTCGCCGTCGTCGAGCGCGACCCCGCTGCGCCGGATCGCTTCGATCTCTCGCAGCAGCACCGCAATGTCGGTTATCGATTTATCGGTCGATGGCTTCAGGTCGAGGCGGGCGAGAAAGCGCTCGAGCTGGTCGGGACGCAACGCGGCCAGAATGACCTTGCCGAGCGCCGTGCAATGCGCCGGACGCACCATGCCGACGCGATCGGTCATCTGGAAAGCGCCTGGGCCGCTGGTGCGGGCGATCACCACGACCGTGTCGCCCATGCGAACAGCGAAGTGGCTGGTCTCGCCGGTCTCGCGGGACATGTCCTCAAGCAACGGCGTTGCGACCTTCACCATCTCGATCTCGTCGAGGGCGCTGGCGGCGAGTGCGAATAGCGGCCGGCCGATGCGGTACCGCTTGGTGTCTTTTTCCTGGCGGATGTAACCGAGCGAAACCATCGTTTTCGCGAGATGGAACGTCGTCGAGTTGTGAAGGCCGACGAGTTTGCTCAGATCGGCAAGGCCGATTCCGTCGCGGTGCCGGGCAATTTCTTCCAGGATGCCGAAGGCGCGGCCAAGCGACTGAACGCCGGAGCGCTGCTTGTCTTCGGCATCGTCGTCGATATCTGAGCCTGCGTCCTTCACCAGCCGGGCGGCCGGCAGCTTGCCGGGCTTTTCCGCTTTGGCGGATTTTGCTGCTTTGGGCGGTTTTGCCGAAATCTTGGTCTTGGTTTGCGCGCTCACGTCAGTTGTCTCCGAACAGCGGCGGCCGATTCGTATCGGCTTGGTAGCGAAGGTGCCGTGTTGCATTCATACAGCGTTCCGGAAGAATTCGCAGCAGTTCCGTCGCTGAACAATATCGTCTTTTTGTCGAGCACGGCCATGATAGGTTTGACGCTACATGACGTCATCGGTGACAGGGGAAGTGACAACGAGGAAAACGAGGTCGACCAGTCCGGTATTCGAGATCGCATGATCGACGCCCGGCGGCAGGAAAATGTAATCGTGCTTGTGCACCAGATGGTCCTTGCCGTCGATATGCATCAGGCCTTCGCCTTCGAGGACATGATAGACTTGCTCCTGTACCTTGTGTCGATGAATCTTCACATAGGCCATCGGCTGGTACATCGAGATGCGATAGTCGATGTGCTGCGAGCCGGCGGTTTCCGGCATGACCAGGGGCTTCGACAGCGCGCCGCCGAAATGGTCCGGAAACTGGCGCCACGGCACTTCGGCAATGTTGCGGATGAACCATTGGCGTGTCGTCGGCGGTGCGGAATTCATGGCGCGCTCCTTCGCTTCCGGCCTATTTTCCCAAAAGCAAGCCATACCACAATATCAATTGACGTCCAGCATTATGAGAAATACGGTCGCGTGCTGCCGTCAGCCGTGCCTCACGCGAAAACGCCCGGTAGGAGACTGAACTGATGCCGACTGGAAATAAACTCAATGGCGCACAGGTCATTGTCGATTATCTGATCCAGGAGAAAGTGCCGCAAGTGTTCGGCCTGTGCGGCCACGGCAACATCCAGTTCATCGACGCGCTTTACGAGCGCTCGTCCGAGATCAAGACCATCTCGACGCATCATGAAAGCGTCGCCGGCTTCATGGCGGATTGTTACTACCGCGTGTCGGGCAAGGCGACCGCGACCTTCACCTCGTGCGGTCCGGGTTCGGCCAACCTGCCGATTTCGCTGGCGACCGCTTATCTCGATTCAGTGCCGTTCCTGGCGGTGACCGGCAATGTGCCGACCAGCCAGTTCAACCGCGGCGCCTTCCAGGAAATGTACCGGCAGAATCAGGCCGACTTCCCCTCGACGGTGCGCAGCCTGTGCAAGCGCGTGTTCCAGCCGACGCGCGGCGACATGGTGCCGCTCGCTGTGCGGCAAGCGTGGAAGACGATGGTGACGGGACGTCCCGGCCCGGTGGTGCTGGACGTGCCGTATGACGTGTTTATGGAGGCGGCGGCCGAGGAAGCGCCGCAGGCAAAGGAATGGAACGGCAATATCTCCAGCCGTTGCGGCGCCGATCCCGATGGCGTCATCAAGGCCGTCGACATGCTGCTCGGCGCCGAGCGCCCGGTGATTTTTGTCGGCCAGGCGATTCGCCACGGCGGCGCGGCCAATGAACTGCTGCAGTTGGCCGAACGTCTGCAAATTCCGGTGGCTTCGTCGATGAGCGGGCTGGGCGCCATCGACACGCTGCATCCGCTGTCGCTCGGCATGGTCGCGCGCGGCGGCCACTATCAGGCGAACCACGCCACGCGGCAGGCCGATGTACTGCTGTCGCTCGGGGCGCGTTTCGACGACCGCACCTCGAGTTCGTGGATCCCCGGTTACTCGTTCACCATCCCGCCGACGCAGCTTATTCATGTCGATATCGATCCGGACGAGATTGGCCGCAACTATCCGGTGGCGCTCGGGCTGATGGCCGACATCCGCACCTTCCTGCGGCAGGTGCTGGCCGAACTCGACCGCCGCAAAGACCTGACGAAGAAGGCCGAAGCGCGCAAGAAATGGCTGGCGCAGATCGACGGCTACCGCAAGGAGTGGGACGCGCTCGTCGCGCCTGGTTTTACCGACGACACGCAGCCGATCAATCCGCAGCGCGCCGCGTTCGAAATTCAGCGCGGCCTGCCGGACGACGCGATCCTGGTCAGCGACATCGGCGTGCATCACAACTGGCTGCTCGGTTACACCAGGCCGCGCCGCCCGGACTCGCTGATCGGCTGCATGGCCTTCGGCGCAATGGGCTTCGGCGTCGCTGGCGTGATGGGCGCGAAATTCGCCGCGCCGGATCGCCCATGCGTATCGGTGTGTGGCGACGGCGCCTTCTTCATGCACGCCAATGTCCTCGGCACCGCGGTCGAATATAATCTGCCGGTCGTCTGGGTGGTGTGGAACAACTATGCCTATGCGTCAATCCGCGGCTTGCAGCGCGGCTATCTCGACAAGCGCGAACTGGCGACCGATTTCCACAATCCGTTGACGGGCGAGCGCTACAACCCGGACTTCGCGGCGATGGCGCGGTCCTGCGGCGTCGAAGGCGTGCGCGTCGACCGCGCCGCCGATCTGGCCGAGGCGGTGCGACGCGGCATTGCCGCCAACAAGCCCTATCTGATCGACGTCGATATCGCCGCCGACACCAATCCCGCCGGCGCCGGCGTTTGGGAATTGCCGGGTCTCGGCGTCAGCAAGCCGTCCATCGGCAAGCAGTTCCTGCCGCGCTGACCGGACCAAACAATAACAAGTCAAGGGGAGAGATTATGTCGCTCGCGGGCAAGAAGGTCGTCGTCGTCGGTGGTTCGTCCGGTATCGGTCTGGCGACAGCAGCAATGGCGAAAGCGCAAGGCGCCGAGGTGATCATCGCGTCGCGCAGCGCCGAGAAACTCAAGGCCGCCGCCGCCAAGATCGGCGTTACGGCCATCGCCGCCGACGTCACCAATGATGACAGCGTCGTCGATCTGTTCCGCGAATGCGGCCCGGTCGATCATGTCGTCGTCACCGCGGCGCAGCTCAAGTCGGGTCCGTTCAAGACTGTGGCCATGGACGATGTGCGTTTGACGATGGAAGGCAAGTTCTGGGGCGCGTGGCGCGTCGCCCGTACCGCCAACATCATGGCTGGAGGATCGCTGACTTTGGTTTCGGGGTTTCTCAGCGTTCGCCCACGGCCGAACTCGGCGATTGTCGGCGCGGCCAATGGCGCGATTGAATCGCTGGCGCGCAGTCTCGCGCTCGAACTGGCGCCAGTGCGGGTGAACTGCGTATCGCCAGGCATCATCGATACGCCGATCCGCGCCGGCATGGAAGAGGCCGCGCGCGTCGATATGCTGCGCAAGATTGCCGCCGGCCTGCCGGTCGGCCGCGTCGGGGTTGCCGAGGACATCGCCGGGCAAATCCTTGCCTTTGTGAACAACGGATTTGCCACCGGCTCGATCGTCTATATCGACGGCGGCGCGCTGGTCGCCTGACGAGGATGTCGACATGAGCTATCACATCATTGCGCGGTGGCGCGTTCGCGAAGGCGAATTGGGCAAAGTGGAGGCGGTCCTGCGCGCGCTTGCGCCCGCCATTCGCAACGAGCCGGGCAACGAGCAATTTATCGTTCACCGGCTTGCCGATAATCCGAATGAGTTCGTGCTGTACGAAGCTTACGCAAGCGAACAGGCATTCCTCGAACACCGGCAGACGCCGCACTTTATCAAGCTGGTGCAGGAAACGGCGGCGCCGTTGCTCGACGTGCGCACTGTTGAAAAATTCTCGCTGGCCGACTTTTAGGCAACCACGCAATGTGGCCGGGGCCAATGGCTTCCTCGGATTGATCGAGCGTCTAGCAAGCTGAAAGCGTTCGATGCGTCCGCATGGTCCGAATTAAAGCCGAGCAGGCGTTGCCTTGACTCAACCCATGGCTTCGTTGCCTTATATACAAAATCTGGCGGCGTTTTGGAGGGTATCATGCGAATATTGGCGGCGATCGGCGCGCTTTCGATTTTCGCTGCTGTCAGCGCGGCGGTGATCTTCTTTGGCGGTTTCTACAACGTCGCCGGTACGGCTGAAGAGCCGGCCATCGTGAAATGGGCGCTGATCCAGGTTCGCACGGCATCGATCGACCGCCACGCCAAGGATACTCCGCCGGCCGGCCTTGCCGAACCGGCGAGCGTTCAGGCCGGCGCACGCGCGTTTTTGGAGCATGGCTGCGCGACCTGTCATGGCGGGCCGGGTGTCGCCTGGATGAAATTTTCGGAAGGCCTGCATCCCGATCCACCGGATCTCAAAGACGTCGTAAACGACCGCACGCCGGCACAGCTGTTCTGGGTCATCAAGAATGGCATCAACATGACCGGCATGCCGAGTTTCGCGCTTGCCGGCGTCAAGGACGACGATCTGTGGAAGATCGTAGCGTTTCTGAAGAAACTACCGTCCGTATCCGAAGCGGATTTCAAGACATGGACCGTGCCGGTACCGTCGGCCGCCCCGCCGGTCCCTGCTGCTCCGGCGGCTCAGCCGGCCGTGGCAGCCCCAACGCCGCCTCCGGAATCGAAGCCTTAAGGTACTAGCGGTGCAGGCAGGCGTGTATCCGGACGAGACGCCGGGATTCTTGCGGAATCGCTGTGCTGGCAATTTCACTCGCCTTTGCGGTGGCGCAAGATAGCCAAAAATAACCCGCGCTCGGATCGACCACGAGACGGTCCGGTTTGAGCCCGGGGGCGACCAGCACCGACAAATACAGCGTCGTGGAATTCCATGCGAGCCGGTTCAGGCTTGAGCCTATCCGCTGTGACGAGATGAATTGCGGATCGCCAAGGCCCGGGTCGGCGTTCCTGCCGGTTGCCAGTGCGCGCACTGCGGCCTTGTAGTTGGTCCACATCCAGACAAATTTGGAAGTCTCGACGACATGCACCAGCATTATCAGCAGGATCGCGCCGGAGATCATGCGCGCATTCGAAGTCCTTTCAAGCGTGATTGCGATCGGCGACAAATACGGAATGGGAGATTTCCGCCGCGCCGCGTCCGGCATTCCCGACACGGCAGCGAGAACACCCAGGATTGGTGTTGCGATGAGCAGAACCGTGCGGAAATCGTACCGCGCCTCACCAAGGAGTGATTTGTCGAGCGCCATCCAGTAAACAGCAATTGCGGTGGCGCAGGCAAAGCTTGCGTATGCATAGGCTCTTGCCGGATAGACCTGCCTAAGCACAGCGACTGCCGCGCCGTAGCCCAAAAGCGTCGCAAGCAATAACAGGACGGCGGGCTGAAGCAGGTTCCTGATGTCGATAAATTTGAACGCGGCCGCGGCCAAAACGCCGGCAATATAGTCGTCGGGCCGCACCGTCATCTTGACGGCAAGCCAGATCGTCAGCGCGACGAGAAATGCGGCGGCCGCCCTCGTAAATATCGAACCGCGCCAGCCGTGCAGAAGCAAAGCGAGAAGTATCCCACCGGAAAGAACAATGGCACCTTCATGTGTGAACACAAGCGCCAGTAAAGCGGCAAACACGGCTGCCGCCCCGCGAAAATTGCTTGGGGCACAAAGGCAGATCGCAAGCACCGGCCAGAACAGCGTGTGCGCCATCCACATTTCCGTCGGTGCGCCGAACACCAGCGGACAAAGGCACGCGGTCGAGAGACAGGCATAGCCGAAAATGGTGCGGCCGGGCGTCCGGTCGGCCGCCAACGTAGCAAGCAGGCCGAACAGGGGGGCTGAGAAAAACAATAACCCATAAACAAAAATGCCGGCACGCGCGTCTTCGGTCAGGGCAACAGCCGTTTCGGCCGGAATATACGCAAAGACGTAAGTGAACAGGCGGCCGGAGATATTGTGCCAGTGAAACGGCCACGCATCCTGCGCCGCTACGGCGTAAGAGAAGATCGACCCGTCGCCGAACATCTGCAGATCGGACGAGAGTCCGATCAAGATAAAAAGAATGGACGTAGCGATCCCGATGCTTACGCAAAGAATGTAAAGCCTGCGCCGCGCCGAACAAATTTCATCGGTGGCACTCAAGGCACCGTCCGCCGCTCGGCCGCAACGGCGACTGCGCCGGCAAGGCCGGCAAGGACCGCCCAATAGGCATAGCGAAAATCCGTGGCGACGCCAACTGCGAAGAACGTTAGCAAATACACTACGGCCGATCCGCAGATGCTGAGTGCAAAGGCGCCCGACGGCGTGTTGCGCCGGCGCCAGGCGAACAGACACACGGCGGCGTCGATAATCAGCCAGGTTCCGGGCCGCAATAGCGGCGTTGGCCTGAGCGCGTGATCCAGCGTCTTAAGTCCCATCAGGCGCGGATTATCCGCGAAAATGATCTTCGAGGGGTCGTCGAGGTCGCGCGTCCACATTGTCAAGTTCTCGTGGCCAAACAGGAATGTCCACATGAAGACGGCGCGGTGCGACAAATAAGCGAGAGGGTGGCTGACGACTGCATGTTTCCAGGCCTCGGTCAGAGCCGGCGAAGCAAAAATGTTGTCCCGCTTTTCGAGGTGCTCCATGACGAATAGGCATGGCTGCTGGGTCCAATAAATGTCCCACGCGAGCGGTTTGTAGCAGCCATCCGTGATGAGACGGCTTTCTTCCGGGGTCCAGGCGCCGGGAAACACATTCTGTTTGGAAAAATGCGAGATGCCGCCAAGATCGAAAACCATAATCGCATGCAGTGGCTGCTGGCGCGTCGCACCGAGTACTTCGTAATAGACGGCCTGCACCAGCCCGAAGAGACCCAGAGCCGCGGGCGCAAAAACGAGCGCGGCGCGCTTCCAGGAAAAGCATGCGGGCCATAGTATGTAGGCCGCTAGGATCGGCGCCGCGGCGAGCGCATTTGGCCGCAACAGCACACCAAATGTGAGCAGGCCAAGGGCAACGAGCTGGCCCGGCACCCGCACACGCTGTCGGCAATCGGCAACGGCATAGGCAAGACCAGCCGCCAAAAGCCACGCCACGGCAAACAGGATGTCACGCCAGATGATGCCGACCAAGATGAAGGCCGGCGGCGTCAGCGCCAACACCGGCACGAGGAGCGCAAGCCCAACAGAGCATTGTGCAACGCGCAGGGCGACGATGGCAAAAGCCAGCCAGTAAAGCGCCACGGTCACGAGCAACAGGCTTGCCGTGCCCGGCGCGATCGGATCGACCATTGACCACAGCACAATCATTACCGGCGACTGCCAGTCGCCGAAAAAGCCGTTGACCATATCCTTGTAGACGTAGAGCGCGTCAAAAGTCATGACGCCGGGATAAAAGACATAAAGCGTCAGCGCGAAGCCCGCGGCGGTCATTGCGGCAATCGGCAATATTGTCCGGTTGGCTTTAGCCCAGGCGCGCATAGATGTCTCCGGAATTGGCCTCTGGCGGCAGTCCGTCCAGCCAGCGTGCAATGGCATCCTTGCCGATCCATTCGTCATGCGCGAATCGTTGGCTCTCTCCCAATATTGCATTGAACCGGGCGTAGCCGAGCGCGCCGCAGCGTTCGAGGCACAAATGCGCAACGTCGCGCTGGATCGTTGTAAACTCGAACGATAGCGCCGGAACCGCGCGCTCAAGACCGCCGAGCGCCTCGGATTCGAAGCCTTCGACGTCGATTTTGATAAAGGCAGGCATGCCGTGCCGTGCGATCAATGCGTCGATGGTCGTCACCGGAACGCGCACACGTTTTGGCCATGCCTGGCCGTGCCAACCCGGTGCGCCGGCCGCCGCCGCGATGAAATCGCTTGAGGCGGTTGAGACGGTTGGATTGTCGATATTGACGTTTAGCGCGACGACGCCCGCCTGACGGCCGACCGCCGCGGCTTCGATGGTCACATCGCGGTCGCGGCCATAGAGCAGGCGCAGTGTGGCGACGAGGGCCGACTGTGGCTCGACCGCGATCACCCGCGCCTGCAGCCGCCGGAAGGCGGCGACGCGATCGCCGACATGCGCGCCGATGTCGAAGACAAGGTCGCCCGGCCGCACGAACTGGCGATACAACCGGTCCATGGCCGGACCATGCTGCCGGTCGCCATAATAGATCCATAAAGACCGGACAATTCCTCGTACTGTTCTGAGGGCATCGAGCATGCTGGTCTTGGGTCAAGCCCGCGCCGGCGGCGCGTTGACCTCTACAGCAGGCAGATGTAGCGGCGCGAGCGCGGCCGCCACGTCATTTTCTTCAGGAAGCCGGCAGATGCCGATTTGCGCGAACAGACGCCCGACAAGCGGGGAGGCGGTCGCAACCGCAAACGGTATCGCCAGAATAAGCCCGGCCGTTCCCATCAGCGCGAACCAGAATTCATTTGGCGCTTTCGTGGCGACGACTCCGAGCACCGTGCACCCGGCGACAGTCTGCGGCCATAGCTGCGTCAAAGCGAGCCGCCATGGCACGGCGTGACTTTGCCGCATCTGACCGCCCCAGCTGACGCCGCGCCGGAATACAAGAAGACGGGTGAGAAAAATGGTGTGGGTGAGAGCAATCAGCGGCGCCAGCAGAAGCATGAACAGCGTCTCGGCCGCGATGTTAAAGGCAAACCGGAAGGCGCCGCCGTAGGATCGCCGTGCCGAACGCGTCAGCAAGACATCGATGATTGTTGCGATCTTAGGCGCGAATGTCATCATCATCATGATGACAAACAACACTGTGCCTGGGCCGGCCTCGACCGGCACATATTGCGCCGCCGGCGTATTGGAGAGGGCGAGCAGAATAGTGCCCATCGCTGTCATGGCCATCCACGCTGGCGAACCGAGATACATCTGGATTGCAAACATCAACTGGAAGCGGCTGACGGGTTTCAATCCGGGCAAACTCAACAGCTGCCAGTATTGCATGTTGCCCTGGCACCAGCGCAGATCGCGGCGGCTGAATTCCATCAGCGTCGGCGGGTTCTCTTCCCAGCTCAATCCTTCCACCGGCAGAACGCGGACTTCGTAGCCGGCCCGGCGCATCAGCACGGCCTCGACCTGGTCATGGCTGAGAATGGCACCACTGAGCGGTCCATTGCCGGGCAAAACGGGCATGTGGCAATGCGCGATGAAGGGTGCGAGGCGGATGATCGCGTTATGGCCCCAATACGGCCCGCAATCGCCCTGCCACCAGGTGGCGCCGAGGGTATACGAGCGCATGCCGAGCCGCATGCCGAATTGAAACACGCGCGCGAACGCGCTCACCGAAGGAAGACCGATAATCAAAGTCTGCAAGATGCCCAGCGTCGGATTTGCCTGTGCGATCCGGATGAGACGCAACACAGCTTCCGTCGGCATGAAACTGTCGGCGTCGAGCATGATTGCGAATTCGTGGTTGTTGCCCCACCGTTCGCAGAAATCGCGGATGTTGCCGGACTTGAAGGCGGTGTTGACGGCACGGCGGCGGTAGGTGACCGGGATTGTGCCTTGCCAATTGGCGATAAAGGCGTCGAAGCAGGACGTCTCGTCGGCGATGATGCCGGGATCGCTGCTGTCGCTGAGCAGATAGACATGAAACAGGTGGGCGACGCTCGACTTCTCAAGGCCGGCCATCAGTGGCTCGAGGTTGCGCGTGACCTGATCCGGACTTTCGTTGCGGATACACATCAGGATGGCCGTCGATGCGGTCACTGGCTCGTCGCCTCGGATGCTGGCTGCGAGCGGGTTCACGGCCGCCGCCGGGTCGCGGGCAAAACGCATGATGACGAAGCCGATTGCGGCGTTCCAGAATCCGATCACCGACCAGGGCAGGGTAACGGCGAAAAGCACAAGGAACGCGATAGCGCCGAAACTGCGCGGCGGAACTGCCACGGTCGCCAGCCACAAGACCGCGAGCATGGTGGCGGCAACCAGCACTGCAAAGAGCGCCCGGCGTCGCTTCAGGGCAGCCGTTCCAGGTGCTTCCGCAATGGAAGCGAGCGCAGTCACTTGATCGGCCATGGCGTTAAGTAGTCCCCCTGTTTAAAATCCCCGTTCAGGATATACCCGTAGCAGGATCACAAAGTCCAAGGCGGGAACAGAAAAGTGTCCGACGGAGTCACCGAAGCACTATGGTATGTTGGCGCCGGGCGTGCCGAAATCCGTACCGAGCCGCTTGCCGAGCCCGGGCCGGGGGAGATCAGGGTCCGCGCACTGTATAGTGCCGTCAGCCGCGGCACGGAGCGGCTGGTGCTGGCCGGTCGCGTTCCGCCGAGCGAGTTTGAGCGCATGCGCGCCCCTTTCATGGCGGGCAGTTTCCCGTTTCCGGTCAAATATGGCTACGCGACCGTCGGCCGCGTCGAGAGCGGGCCGCCGGGACTTCAGGGGCGCCTCGTCTTCGCACTCCATCCCCATCAAAGTGCATTCAACATTCCAGCCGAAGCGGTCGTACCCATACCCGACCGCGTGCCCCCCAGCCGCGCGGTTCTTGCCGCCAATATGGAAACCGCGCTCAACGCTGTGTGGGACGCGCGGCCGGCGGCTGCCGACCGCGTCGCGGTTGTCGGGGCGGGCGTGGTCGGTTCGCTGGTGGCCTGGTTATGCGGCCAGCTCCCTGGCACTGAGGTCACCCTGGTCGATATTGTGCCGTCGCGCGGGGAATTGGCGCGCGCCCTCGGGGTTAGCTTTGCATTGCCCAATGCTGCGCCGGGCGAATGCGATCTCGTCGTCCATGCCAGCGCGACCGCCGCAGGACTTGCGGTTGCTCTCGGGCTCGCCGGCGAGGAGGCTACAGTGCTGGAAATGAGTTGGTACGGCGCGGACGAGGTTTCGGTCCCGCTCGGCGGGGCATTCCACAGTCGCCGCCTCAAGCTTTTGTCCAGCCAGGTCGGCCGGATCGCTCCGTCGCACCGGCCACGCTGGACCTTCGGACGCAGGCTTGCCGCTGCGCTCGACTTGTTGGCGGACAAGCGGCTCGATGCGCTGCTCGCGCCCGCGATCGATTTTCACGAACTTCCAGCGCGGCTACCCGATATACTCGCGCCACGCGGCGGCGTGCTGTGCCAGGTCGTTACTTATCCCGCGGCCAAAACGGCCGCCTGAAACAAAGAGGTCTGCCCTTGTTCGCCGTCGAAGTTCGCGACCATATCATGATTGCTCATTCTTTCCGCGGGGCGGTATTTGGCCCGGCGCAGGCGTTGCATGGCGCGACCTTTGTCATCGATGCGGCCTTTATGTCGGACGAACTCGACGTCAATGGCATCGTTATCGATATCGGACGGGCGCACGAGGCGCTCAAGGCCACGCTTGCGCCGCTCAACTATGGCAACCTCGATACGCTGCCGGAGTTCAAGGGCGTCAACACGACGACGGAATTTCTGACCAAGCATATTTACGATCGGCTGGCGGACGCCGCGCGCGCGGGTTCGCTCGGCCGCGACGGCCGCGAGCTCAAGGCGATCCGCGTTACGTTGTCGGAATCGCACGTGGCGCGGGCCTGGTACGAGGCGGCATTGTGGTAGGACGCGTGGCGTTCGCGGTACCGGGCGATCTTGCGACTCTGACCGGCGGCTATGCCTATGACCGGCGCATGATCGCGGAGCTTGAGGCGCTCGGTTGGGAGATTGATCTCGTCAATCTCGGCGATGGCTTTCCGCACCCGGGTCAGGAGCAACGCAAGATCGCGCAGGAGCGGCTGGCAGCCATTCCCGCAGGTCGCCCCATCGTCATCGACGGGCTCGCATTTGGTGTTCTCCCCGAGGTGGCCATGCAGCTCAGTCCGCGGCATCTGCTGATCGCGCTCGTGCATCATCCGCTGGCGATGGAGACGGGACTGACCGCGGCGCAAGCCGGCGACCTGCTCGCCAGCGAACGCGCCGCGCTGGCAACTGCGAGCCGTGTCGTTGTGACAAGCGCAACCACCGCCACGCTTCTTGTTGTCGATTACGGCGTGCCGGACGACCGCATCGTCGTTGCATGCCCGGGAACCGATAAGGCGCCAGCGGCGCACGGCAGCGCCGATGGCATCGTGCGTTTGCTGGCTGTCGGCGCGATCGTGCCGCGCAAGGGGTTTGACGTGTTGATCGGCGCGCTCGCGACGCTGACCGACCTGCCGTGGCATTTGGCAATCGTCGGGGATCGCGGCCGCGACCCCGAAGCGGCCGCGCAACTGGATGCGGATATAATGCGTTACGGACTTGGCAGCCGGGTTGCCGTGCCCGGCGCCGTATCGCACGAGCGTCTGGACGAACTCTACGCCGGCGCCGATCTGTTCACACTGGCTTCGCGCTACGAAGGCTACGGCATGGTCTTTTCCGAAGCGATTGCCCATGGCCTGCCGATCGTTGCGACGACAGCGGGCGCTATCCCGGAAACGGTCCCGGTGGGGGCAGCGATGCTGGTCGCGCCCGACGATGCCGCCGCGTTCGCGGCAGCGTTGCGCCGGGCCATAGAACATCCGGAAGAAAGACGCCGTATGGCGGCATCCGCGCGCGAGTCAGCACTTTCGTTTCCGAACTGGCAGGATTCCGCGAAGCTGTTTGCGAGAGCCCTCGAGGCCGCCGCATGACCGGCTTTTCCGCGGATTGGCTGGCGCTGCGCGAACCGCATGACCTGCGCGCGCGCAATGCGGCGGTGCTCGATGCGGTTGTTGCGTCGCAGGCCGGCAATAACGCGATCCGGATCGTCGATCTCGCCTGCGGCACCGGTTCGACGATGCGGGCGCTGGCGCCGCGGTTCTCGGCTCGGCAGAGTTGGCGGCTTGCCGACAACGATCTCAGTCTGCTGGCGCGCGCGACTGCTTCGGCCCACCCGGACGGCGTCGCCGTCACGGCGGTTCCGCTCGATCTTAACCGCGATCTTGAAGCCGCGCTCGATGGCCCGATCGATCTGGTCACGACGTCGGCGTTGCTCGATCTTGTCTCCGAGGCTTGGCTGGATCGGCTGGCGGTCGAAACCATGTCGCGGGCGATCCCGATCTATGCGGCATTGAGCTATGACGGGCGAATTGAAATCAGCCCGCGCCATTCATTCGATGCCGTGATCACAGCGGCGGTCAACGCGCATCAACGCGGCGACAAGGGGTTTGGTCCTGCGCTCGGGCCGATGGCGGCGGGCGCTGTGATCGCGCGATTTGAATCCCTGGGCTGCACGGTCGTTAGTGGCACGGCCGATTGGGTTGTTGGGCCGCTCGACCGGGAGTTTCAACTGGAAATCTTCGCCGGCTGGGCAAGTGCGGCGCGCGACATGCCGAGCGTAGCGCTGGCCGACACGGTCGAATGGCTGACGTTCCGGCGCGATGAGGTGGACTCCGGAAGATCGTCGTTACGCATCGGTCACGTCGATTTCTTCGCGCGGCCGACGGGCAGCCGCTGAGCCGACAGATCGCAGTCGAACAAGATCTCATCGTCGAGCCGAAAGGTCCGCATCGGCGCGCGTAACGCCTGGTCGGCCCGCTCGACCGGCGGCAGGGCAAAGCTCGGCCGCCCGCTGCCGAGGATAATCGGCGCAACGATGACGTGCAGCCGGTCGAGGCAACCGGCGGCGAGGAAGCGTGACACCGTTTCGGCTCCGCCCTCGATAAGAATCCGGTGCAATCCCCGTTCGGCTAGCGCTGCAAGGATTGCGGCAGGAGCGATGCGGCCGCCGGGAGCCGGCATAGTTACGACTTCCACGCCGGCCGACTGCGCCGATGTCGTTTCTTGCGCCGTGATCAGCAGGCGGCGGATGCCATCGTTGCCGAACACCTTGGCGCTCGCCGGAAGCCGCCCGTTCGGGTCGAGCACGACGCGCGCCGGATGCGGCCCGGCGACCCGCCGTACCGTCAGCAGCGGGTCATCGGCGAGCGCCGTTCCAACGCCGATGAGGACCGCATCGACCAGCGACCGCAACCTGTGGAGATGAGCCAGACCCGAAGGCCCGTTGATGTATTTCGAGTGTCCGGTTTCGGTCGCGATACGCCCGTCGAGCGTCTGACCGATCTGCGCGACGACAACCAGACTGTCGACCGTCCCGGTCCGAAGCGGCTCGAACAATTCGGCCCAAAGCGGGGGCAGAACCTGGTCCGGATCCCGAAAGGACTGCGCGAAGTTGCCCCAGGCATCGCCGCCGCCATCCGGGCTGGCCTCCGCCGTTAGTCTATACGTCGGCTCAAATGGCATCGGCGCGCCTTATCATATCATTCGCTTTTCTGGATACGCTGGCACAGAATAATCGAGATTACGACCGGAATGGTCATTGGGGTTGCGGTGTTCTATCATCAGAGCCTGTGGCAGGCCGCCGTCGGAAATCATGCCGGGAAGTTAATGAAATGAGCGCGACTGGTGGGGACTCGATTTCCGCATTTTTTGGCTTGAACGGGCAGAACGGCGCTGATCGAGCGGTCGCCGAATTCTTTGCCCGACGGCCGGTGCTGATCGCAGGTGACGGCAAGCGTCTTCTTGCTTTGCCGGTCGAAGGGCTCGACTCGCAACGGCTGGCCGAATTTGCCGCGCTCAGTGCGCCGATCGCTCCACGCGTGGTCATCACGGCGCGCCGCGCGCAGGCGATCGGACTAAGGGCGACGACGCCGGTGGTCTTGAATTCGGGCGCGGACCTCGACGTGGCAATGATTCTCAGGCTTGTGGCCGACGCCGAAACCAATCATCCCGCTGGCGCAACCGCGGCAGATCCGCTGGCCTCGGCCGCGATCGAGCTTGCGAAATTATCACAAGGTCTGCCCGCCGTGCTGGTCGCTGACATTGCCGCGGGACGAACGCTCGATCACCGCATCGTCAGCGTCGACGCGGAGGCGATCGGACGGTTGCTCGACGATATTATCGAGTCGCTTGCCATCGCCAGCAAAGCTTCAGTGCCGCTTAATTCCGGCGCCCGCGCCGACTTCGTCGTGTTCCGTGATGCCATGGGCGGCAGCCAGGTTGCGATCATTGTCGGAAAGCCTGACTTCTCCGAGCCTGTCTTGGTGCGCCTGCATTCCGCCTGCCTTACCGGTGACGTCTTCGGTTCAAGGCGTTGCGACTGCGGCGATCAGCTCAATCTCGCGCTGAAGCATCTTGAGGAAATGGGTGGCGGCGTCGTCCTCTATCTGGCGCAGGAGGGGCGCGGCCTTGGCCTTGCCAACAAGATGCGGACCTATCAGATGCAGGACGACGGGCTCGACACGGTCGATGCCAACACGACACTTGGCTTTGATGATGACGAGCGGGACTACCGCGTCGCCGCCCGCATGCTACAGATGCTCAATTGCGATCGCGTGGTTCTGTTGACGAACAATCCGACCAAGCTCGAGGGTCTCGCCAGGTCCGGAATCAATATCACTGGGCGAATGCCGCTTGAAGCGCCCGTTAACGCCGACAATCGCCGCTACTTGACGGCGAAGGCCGCTCGCGCCGGACACCGTCTCAACCACCTTGCTAGTTCGCTAATCGAACCGTCCGATACCGAACGTGATGTGACGACGCTGGCGCCATGATATCGACAGGATCGGTGCATTCGCTGCAGGTGCTACGGATGCGATTCGATGGGGCTAAGGAACGGTAACAATCATGTCAGACGTCGGTCCGAGTCGATTGATCGGTGAACTGACCTTCCTGGAAATTTCAAAGTTTCTGAGCGAGGGATCGATCCTGTGCATCCCGATCGGATCGATCGAGCAGCATGGCCCACATCTGCCGCTCAATACTGATGTCGTATTGGCTGAAGCCTTTACGCGCCTTATCGTTTCCCGGTGGGGTCAAGCTTTTGATCTTTGGCAGCTTCCAACGGTGTCGGTCAGTCTCGCCCGCGAACATGAATGGGCGCCCGGCACGATGTCGTTGTCGATCCAGACCTTGACGGCCCTCATGCGTGACCTTGCGCGCGAAATCGCCCGCTCGCTGCCGGCGCGCAATCTCATGATCATCAACGGCCATGGCGGTAACAGGGGGATACTGGAGGCACTGGTTCACGATATGCGTTCCGACTTTGGTTTCAATGCCTGCGTCCTGCATCCCGCCGAATTTGCGCCGATCGACGAACATGCCGCGGTGCCGGAAATTCACGGAGGT
This sequence comes from uncultured Hyphomicrobiales bacterium, assembly GCA_903892675.1. GTDB lineage: Bacteria > Pseudomonadota > Alphaproteobacteria > Rhizobiales > Xanthobacteraceae > Pseudolabrys. The sequence continues at coordinate 21,092 of CAITJJ010000317.1, forward strand.
AGAAACGAGACGTCTATTATGTTGGCGATTGCACCGCATTTGGTTCGACAGGATCGCATTGCCCAGCTGAAAAATCCGCCTGATGGCGAGGCCGTCGCCATGGCGATCCTGCAGAAGGGGGTGACGTGGCCCTGGACGACCGACGGTCGGCGGCTCGCCGACATCGGCGTCATCGGAGACGCTCAGGCCGCTTCGGCGGCGTTCGGGCAACGTATCATCGATCATGTCGTTGAGACCGCCGGCGGGGTTCTCAAACAACTACTGGACAATCAGCGAGTGCCGGGCCACTAGATATTCCACAAGCGCGAAGCGCGGCGGACGCGATGACAACATTCTACCGGGGGGTAGGAAAAAATTGACCGACGGCACGCCGGGACAAGTCACGAGATTTGCCTCTGGCAAACGGTATCTGGACGCTTGGTCCGCGACGGGCGCCGATTGGATCGGCCGTTTTGCGCCAGGCGGAGCGATTTCCCGTCGCCATATGGTGGCCCTCTGGATCGTCGCCGCCGTTCATCTGGCGGCCTTGATCATCATGGCCGATACCGAAGGCGATCTGGTCGCCAAGACGGCATTCCTGCTCGCGTGGATGCTGCTCAACCTGTTTTGGCTCGCACTGTTGCGGCGTCCGGTCGTGGCGGCGATCATCTCGATCGAACTCGTCATCACGCTTATCTTGCTGTCCCGATTCAAATACGACATGCTCTGGATGACCGCCGATTTCGTCGACTTGATGATCATCGACGCGGACACCTCTGATTTTCTGTTGAAAGCAATTCCGTCGCTGAAAGGCTGGATTGCGTTTGGCGCCGTGGTGACGGTCGCAATGGTGATTGCGGCCTGGAAGCTCGATCCACTTCGCCTGCGCATCCGCAATTGCGTCATCGGCGGTTCGGCGGGCATGAGCGGACTCGTTGTCCTGTCGCTGACGTTTCCGACCGGTCTCACCGAGGACTTTAACGGCGAACGATATATTTCAAAAATCGCGCGCACGGGCGTCGAGTCCATGCACGAACTCATTACGCACGGCTATTTGGAATCGGATGCCGTTGCGACGGAAAGTCTCAAGGCAATGCCATTCGCGGCCTGCAATCCTGCGGCCAAGCTGCCGCACATTGTTCTGCTGCACGATGAATCGAACTTTGACATCACCGCGGTCCCGGGCGTGAAAGTGCCGCCAGGCTATCATCGTCATTTTCGGTCTCTGGATGGCAAAGCGCGCAAGCTTGTTGTGGAAGGTGCCGGTGGCCCAAGCTGGTTTACCGAATACAACGTGCTTACCGGCCTCGCGTCCCGTTCCTATGGTCGCTTTGCCACTTCGGTGACGCGGATCGCTGCCGGCCGTGTCGGCCGCGGGCTGCCGCTATCATTGAGCCGTTGCGGCTACAAAACCTTCACGCTTTATCCGTTCTACGGCGCATTTCTTGGCTCGCGAGCCTTCCAGACGACGGCCGGGGTCGAGCGCTATCTGGACATGAACGATCTTGGCACGCGCAATTTTGAGCCGGACAGTTTTTATTTCAACCAGGCCGCCGACATCATCGGTCGCGAGCGCTCGAACGGCCCGCTCTTTCTGTACGTTTACACCGTTGCCAATCATTTTCCATGGGACAAGCGGCTGCGTCCCGAGTTGACCCCGGATTGGCGCGATCTCGGCAATGCGCCGGATCCTGAAGAATATATCCGCCGTCAGGGAATGACGGCGCATGACTATAGCGCGTTTCTGAATCGGCTGGCGCGCGAGAATCCGGGCGAGTCATTTCTGATCGTGCGGTACGGCGATCATCTGCCGCACTTTGGGCTGCGCATGGTCGATCCGGCCATCAGCGAAACGGAGCTTGCGCGCCGTCTCAACGCGCAGGACCCGCGCTATTTCACGACTTACTATGCGATCGACGCCGTAAATTTCAAGCCGGTCGATTTGTCCACCGCGCTCGACACGCTTGACGGGCCGTACCTGCCGCTCATCGTCCTGGACGCAGCTGGAGTTCCGCTTGACCAAAGCTTCACCGAACAGAAGAAAATACTGAAACGGTGCCACGGCCTGTTCTATCGCTGTGCGGGCGGCGCGGAGGCCCGGCGTTTCAATCGGCTCCTCATCGATGCTGGCCTGATAAAGGGGCTATAGGCGAGAGAGGGCCGATTGTCGAAGCGGTCATCGGCTATTTATCGCTTCAAGAAACAGACGAACCGCGTTTTCAGGCGCACCAGCATTGTTGATGGTAAGATCCGGCTCGAAATCGGCGAAGATGTCGTTCCGCTTGATGCGAAGCTCAAGCTTTCCGTCGCTGCCGCGAGATCGGCCGGCAAGCCGCGCGGCCAGGATATCCGGCGGTGCCGTCACCACGACAACAAGAACGTTGGTGAAACGCGCACGAACGTCCACCACGATGGCGCGCGAAATGTTGCATACGATTGTGCGGCCGGCGCGACTATCATCCTCGACGCTGCGTTGGATTCCATATTTGAGCCCGTGCGCCTGCCACCAGAAAGAAAAGCTGCCAGCTTTCACAGCCTGGTCGAAAGCTGCCTCGTCGAGGCTGTCGTGCTCCTCGGCGCTTGACATGGGGCGGGTCACGACGCGCCGCGGAAACACGACCATGGAGTTGCCATTGCAAGCCGACTTGGTGCCCGCAATTATCGTGTCCTTGCCGGCGCCGCTCGGCCCGACAACGATAACGAGCCGCCCGGGCCCGATCTTTTCCTGAGTGGGCGCGGTCATGCGACGCGGCGGCCGCCGCTCCAGACGCTGCGCACTGCGACGCCGTGGTCTGACTGATGCACCTGGATGAAGTCGGCGCGCTTGCCGGCGACGATTTCGCCGCGATCGGTAAGGCCGACAGCCTCGGCCGGGGTCTTGCTGACGGTGCGCAACGCGGCCGGCAAATCGTATTTATCGGATTCAGCGGGTAGCCGCAGCGCGGCGATCAACAGGCTGGACGGAACATAATCGGAAGACATCAGATCGAGCAGGCCGGCGCGCGCCAGTTCGGCGGTCGCGACATTGCCGGAATGCGAGCCGCCACGCACAAGATTCGGCGCGCCCATCATCACCTTGATTCCATTCGCATGAAGCGCGGCGGCGGCGCCGGCAGTGGTCGGAAATTCAGCAATCGCCACGCGGTCGTTGATCGCCTGTTCGACGTGCTCGGACGTCGTGTCGTCGTGGCTCGCCAGCGGGGTGCCGTACCGGTTAGCGAGTTCGACAAGGCCCTTGTAGTTGTCGACAGCATATTTCTCCGCGTTCGAAATGCGGCGGGCAAACATTTCATCAAGCTCGAAATCGGTCATCCCACCGCTCTTGCCGCGATAATACTCGCGCAATTTCTGGGGATCCTGGAACTGGCGTTGACCTGGGGTATGATCCATCAGCGACACCAGCCGAACATCCGGCCGATTGATAAGCCCGGCGGTGTCGCCGACGACGTTCGGCATCGGCACTTCACAGCGCAGATGCAGGAAGTGGTCGATGCGCAGCAGGCCAGCGGCGCGGGCGCGGTCTATGGCGCCAGACAGCATCTCGGCCTGGCCATCGACACCCTCGGCGTTGGCTTCCTCACGCCAAACACGAAGAGAATCGAGTACGGTCGTGATTCCGCTGGTAGCGATCTGGGCGTCATAAGAGACAACCGCCGACACGGCGTCCCACTGCACTTTCGGGCGTGGCTGAATGTGGGCTTCGATGTGGTCGGTGTGTAGCTCGACCAGTCCGGGAAGCAACAGATCGCCGCCGAGGTCCTGGCCGCGTTCGGGCGGGCTGCCTTCGCCAACTTCCACGATATGACCATTGTCGACGACGACATAGCCGCGCTCGATGACCGCCTCGGCAAGAACGATACGGGCATTCGCAAGGATCATGGTGCCGCTGTCTGACATATTGCTTTACGCTGCCGTAGCGAAATAAGTGACGTCGACGCCGACATCGGCGATTTCGTCGCGGACGCTTTCATCGTGGACGATAGCGATGATGGCGGCGCTTTGCGCCTTGCGCTCGCGGATGATGTCGACGACGACGGCGCGATTATTGGCGTCGAGTGAGGCGGTCGGCTCGTCGAGCAGCAGAATCGGATGCTCAGGCAAGAGGCCACGCGCCAGATTGATGCGCTGCTGCTCGCCGCCGGAAAAGGTCGCCGGCGGCAGGCTCCAAAGCCGCTCCGGCACATTGAAGCGGCGCAGCATCATCGCGGCGCGTGCGGTCGCGTCCTCGCGCGGCGTCCCCTTCAGGATCAAGGGTTCGGCGACGATATCGAGCGCCGACACGCGCGGCACCGCGCGCAGGAATTGGGTGACGTAGCCGAGCGCTCGCTGGCGCAGCGCGAGGATTTCCCGCGGCTCAGCCAGTGCGATATCGACGGGACTGCCGCCCGCCGATACCAGAATATGGCCGCTGTCGCAGCGGTAATTGCCGTAAATCAGCTTGAGGATCGACGACTTGCCGGCGCCTGACGGGCCTGTGAGCACGACGCACTCGCCGGGCGCGGCGGCGAAGCTGACATTTCGCAGCACCGGCAGGCGCAGGCCACCCTGCAGGTGCATGGTGAAGGTCTTGGTCACGTCCGATAGCGTGAGTGCGGTCATCGTCATCCTCACGCCGGCAAGATCGAAGAGACGAGCAACTGGGTGTAAGGCTGGTGCGGGTCGTCGAGCACCTGGTCGGTAAGGCCGGCCTCGATCACCTGGCCGTCCTTCATCACCATAATGCGGTTCGACAGGAGCCGCGCGACCGCGAGATCGTGCGTGACGATGATGGCGGCGATTCGCATCTCCGCCACGATCCGCCGCAAAAGGTCGAGCAGTCGGGCCTGCACCGACACGTCGAGGCCGCCGGTCGGCTCGTCCATGAAGATTAGCCGCGGCGCCGTCACGAGGTTGCGCGCAATCTGCAGGCGCTGACGCATACCGCCGGAATAGGTGCGCGGCGTATTGTCGATACGGCTCCGCGGAATTTCGACGCGGCTGAGCCAGTCGGCGGCGGTGGCGCGAATGTCGCCGTAATGCCGCTGCCCGACAGCCATCAGCCGTTCGCCGACATTGCCGCCGGCCGACACGCCCATGCGCAGGCCGAGTTGCGGGTCCTGATGCACATAGCCCCAGTCGGTACGCAACAGGAAGCGCCGCGCCGGCTCGCTCATGGTCCAGAGATCCTGCACCGACCCGTCGCGCATCCGGTACAGGAGGACGCGGCCGGCGGATGGCTCGATCTGAGTCGACAGCATTTGTAACAGCGTGGTCTTGCCGGAGCCGCTTTCGCCGACCACGGCCATGACTTCGCCTTCGTAGAGTTCGAGCGACGCGTCGCGGCAGCCGAGCCGGCGGCCATAGTACTTGGTCAGGCCTTCGGCGATGAGCAGTGGTTCGTCGTTCACGCCGGCACCTGTTCGAGCAAAACGCGGAACGAGAAGCCGTGGCGCTCGAAGCCGAGCGATTCATAAAAGCTGTGCGCGCGCTCGCGCCTGGCGTTCGACGACAGAACGATCTTGTAGCAGTGCTTTTCACTGGCGCGCGCCATGGCATAGCGAAGCATGGCGCGGCCGACGCCGCGGCCGTGCAATACCGGTCCGACCGCGACGTCCTCGACAATTGCTGACGGCGCGCCGAGATGGCCGAGATTGTCCATGATCAGCAGAGCGAAAGTGCCGACGATGCGGCCGTCCAGTTCGGCGACATAGAGTTTGTAGTCGGGATAGCGGGCAAAGCGCGCGAAAATGCGTTCGGCGTCGTGTAACGGCAGGATCGCGCCATCGTCCAGATCGGGCTGGGCGTATAGCGCCAGCACACCGGCAAGGTCGTGGCTGTCGGCGTCGCGAATAACCAGACCATCGATTTCAGCCATCCGCCGGCTCCTTTTGGGTGGCGGCGATTGGCCCGTGGCCTAGCGCGCGGCGATGTTCGCAATAGTCGGTGTCGGAGCAGACGAACATGCGATTACCCTGGTCGTCGGTGATGACTTCGTCGAGATAGCTGTCGGTTGCTGCGCATAATTCGCACGAAGCATCGTGGCGATAGGGCTCGAACGGGTGATCGTCGAAGTCGAGCGACGTCACGCGCGTGTAAGGCGGAATGGCGTAGATGCGCTTTTCACGGCCGGCGCCAAACAACTGCAAAGCCGGGCAGTTGGAAAGTTTAGGATTGTCAAATTTCGGGATCGGCGAGGGGTCCATTACATAGCGGCTGGCGACCTGTACGGGGTAGGCGTAAGCCGTGGCGATGTGGCCGTGCCGCGCGATGTCTTCGTAGAGCTTCACATGCATCAGGCCGTATTCGGACAAAGCATGCATGCGGCGCGTTTCGGTTTCGCGCGGCTCAAGAAAGCGCAACGGCTCCGGAATCGGCACTTGATAAACCAGCACCTGGTCCGCGGAGAGCGCGGCTTCCGGTACGCGATGGCGTGTTTGAATAACGGTCGCTTCCAGCGTCGCCGTCGTGGTGCGCACACCGGCGGTGCGGGTGAAGAACTTGCGGATCGAGACCGCGTTGGTGGTGTCGTCGGAGCCCTGGTCGATGACCTTGAGCACATCCTGCGGCCCGAGGATCGCGGCGGTGACCTGCACGCCGCCGGTGCCCCAGCCATAAGGCATCGGCATTTCGCGGCTAGCGAACGGCACCTGATAACCGGGAATGGCGATCGCCTTGAGGATGGCGCGGCGGATCATGCGCTTGGTCTGTTCGTCGAGATAGGCGAAGTTGTAGACGGGCGCGGTCATTCGGCGGCGTCCTGCATTATCGCTTCTTTGGGCGTCCCGGATTGCGCTTGGCGCTCGAAGAATTCGGCTTGCAGCTTGCGCAGCAGGCCAAGCTCGGCCTGGAAATCGACATAGTGCGGCAGCTTCAGGTGCTCGACGAAGCCGGTGGCTTGTACATTGTCCGAGTGGCTGAGCACGAATTCCTCGTCCTGCGCCGGGCTGCCGGTTTCTTCGCCCAATTCCTTGGCGCGCAATGCGCGATCGACCAAAGCCATCGCCATCGACTTGCGTTCGTTCTGGCCGAATGAAATGCCGTAGCCGCGCGTGAAGCGCGGCGCTTGCGTCGCCGAGCCGGTGAACTGGTTGACCATCTGGCATTCGGTAAGTGCGATGGCGCCGAGCGGCACGGCAAAGCCGGCATCCTCGGCGAAAAACTCGACTTCGACCTCGCCGTAACGAATTTCGCCGGCAAAAGGATGATTGCGGCCGAAGCCGCGCTGCGTCGAATAGGCCAGCGCCAGCAGAAATCCTTCATCGCCGCGTGCCAGGTTTTGCAGGCGCAGATCGCGGCCGGCGGGAAACGACAGAGGCTCGCGGGTGAGGTCGCCGACCTCGCCGGATGCCTCCGCTTGGCCTTCAATCAGGCCGCTGCCGGCCAGGAGATCGGCGACCGAGCGGAAGGTGGCTTGGTCGGCCGGCGCCGTCGCAGCCGGGGCGATATCGCTGTCGGACGTCAAAGTATGGTCGAGCAGGCGGTGCGTGTAGTCGAAGGTTGGCCCCAGCACCTGACCGCCGGGCAGATCCTTGAAAGTCGCCGAAATGCGGCGGCGAATATCCATGGCGCCGGTGTTGATCGACTCCGACGCGCCGAAGCGCGGCAGCGTCGTGCGATAGGCGCGCAGCAGGAAGATCGCCTCGATCATATCACCGCGCGCCTGCTTGATGGCGAGCGCCGCCAGTTCGCGGTCGTACAGCGAACCTTCGCACATCACCCGGTCGACACCCAACGCCAATTGATGGTCGATCTGGTCGAGCGAAATCGCCGGCACATCGCGGTCGCCGCGCCGACGGTCGGCGAGCAAGGCGTGGGCATTGTCGATGGCGCGTTCGCCGCCTTTGACCGCGACATACATGGCTAGCGTTCCTCGACGATGCGCACCGAGCGTGGCAGCGCCGCGATCGCCTGGCCGGTGACGAAGACGAGATCGACGCCGCGCGGAAACATTTCGCGGTTGTCGCGCAGGCGTTGGGCGAAGTCGGCCGGCAACGGCGCGGCGGCGAAATCGCGGGTCGTCTCGATGCCGGGGCCTTGCAGCGTCAGCGCCGGCCCGGCGAAACGTTCGACCTGGACGATAATCGTCGTCGAGCGGTCCGGGTATTCCTCGCTGCCTTGCGCGAATTTCAGAAAAGTTGGCATTGCCAGAGAATCGGCGACGAGGGCAAATGCCGCTTTGTCCGGTGCGGCGACTATCGGCGCCCCGGTGTGAAACTTGATCCACTCGGCAATGGCCGGGGCGGCGGCGAAGGCCGGATCGAGCCAGATCGGCGATTCGTAATCGGCAAGACTGCGCACCAATGCGGCGGTTGCCGGCGCCATTGGCGGGGGAGCGCCGACACCTTCGAGTGTCCTGATCTCACCCGGCCGCGACAGGCACTCCATCAGCGCACGAAACGCTGCCTGGCTGGCGAATGCCATGCCGAATGCCGGCGCGCTCATCGTTCGTCCTCGCCGCGCACCAGCGTGAAGAAATCGACGCGCGTCGCCGCGGTCTGCGCTTGTGCGAGGGCGCGGCGCTCCTGTTGCTGTTGTCGCAGCGGCGCAATGATATGGTCTTCGACCGACTTGCGTTTTGCCTCGCTCTGCCAGAGTGCGTCGCAGAGGGCGGCAAGCCGCGCCTTCTCGCGGTCGCGGCCAAGCACATAGCCAAAGCCGGTCTCGCCGGTTTCCAACTGCACCGCCGCCCGCGTGACCGTGGCTTCTCCGATATTGAACGGCGCGCCGTCGCCACCGATGCGGCCCCGCAGCATGACCAGCCCGATTTCCGCCGGACGCGCATCGGTGAACGCAACGTCGCTGCCAATGTCCGCGAGGCCGCGCGCAATGTCGGCGGCCTTGGCTTTCGCCAGGACCGCCATCGCCGCACGCCGCTGAGCAAGCGACTCTCGCGCAGCGTCGTTGCCGCGGTCTTGACTGTTGATCGTCGACATGAAGCTTGCGCCAAGTTGTCTAGTTCAATAGACAAGTGATAGATCGCATCCCATGACGCTTTGATGACGGGCCAACGATGCTCACAAGAACGCCGCGTAGCTCATCGGATAAAAATAGCTTGCTGGCGCGCGGCGTCATGCTGTGGCGCTGCATTGCCGATGAATACGAACAGACCATTCTGGTCGGCAAGTACGAGAACGGCGCCAAGCTGCCCCCTGAATCAGAAATTGCCGCGCGCTATGGCGTCAACCGCCATACAGTACGGCGCGCAATAGCTGAACTCGGCGCGCGCGGCCTCGTGCGCACCGAGCGCGGCAGCGGAACCTATGTCAAGACCGACAAACTTGATTACCGCATCGGCCAGCGCACGCGTTTCTCCGAGATTGTCGCTGCGGCGGGCCACGAAGCCGAAGGCCGCTTGCAAGGGCATAGACATGAGCCGGCAAGCGAGGAAATCGCCGCGCGGCTCGGCCTAAAGGCCGGCGCCGACGTGGTGCGGCTGGAAATCCTGCGGGCTGCCGATCGCGTGCCTATTTCGGTGGCAACGACATGGCTATCGGCGCAGCGATATCCGGATGCTGCTAAAATTTTTCGCCAGTTGCGCTCGATCACGCGCACGCTCGACCGTTATGGAATCACCGGGTATGCGCGAAAATGGACGCGCATCAGCGCCGGTTTCACCGATGCCGTCGATGCCGGGCGGCTACGGCTGTCGGTACACCGGCCAATTCTTGTCGTGGAAAGTCTTGACGTGGCGGCCGATGGCGAGCCGATCCTGACCTCGCGCGGCCGCTTCGCCGCGGACCGGGTCGCGCTTATTGTGGAGAGTTGACCGTGCTGTCATGCGGCTGTCGTCAACATGTCGTTTTTAGATCGCCATGTCAGGAAAGCTCTCCGTTACGCCGCTGGTCGATGCGACCGCTTCATTGTCGTCGGTGACGCTCGGCGTCTACACAGAAGTCGGCGCCCGCACCAAGCTGCAAGAGGTGACGCTTGGTGACTACTCCTATGTCGTCAACGACAGCGATATAGCCTACGCGACCATCGGCAAATTCACCTCGATCGCGGCGATGACCAGGATCAATCCCGGCAATCACCCGATTAACCGGGCGAGCCAGTCGCATTTCACCTATCGCGCCAGCGCCTATTTCGACGGCGCTCAGGATGAAAGCGAGTTTTTCGCCTGGCGCCGCTCGCATCATGTCAGCATCGGCCACGATGTTTGGATCGGCCACGGGGCTATTGTGCTGGCAGGCCGAACTATCGGCAATGGCGCGGTGATCGGGGCCGGCGCGGTGGTGACCAAGGACATTCCAGCCTATTCAATCGCGGTCGGCAATCCCGCGCGCGTATTGCGACCGCGCTTTGCGCCAGATGTTGCTGCCGGTCTTGAGGCGCTGGCCTGGTGGGATTGGCCGCACGAGCGGCTCCATACAGCATTGGTAGATTTCCGCGCGCTTTCGGCCGAGCAATTTCTTGCCAGGTACGAAGCGGCGGTGCCGGTGCCGGTGCCGCATCTCATCGCCGCCGCGCACTGAGGCCATGCATGCGCATTCAGGGTGGCAAGACACTCATTGACGGCGAGTTTGTCGAGGCCGATGTCCGGATCGATGCGGCGGCGGGCGTCATCGAGGCCATCGGCACCGATGGCGGCAATGGCCGCGCCTTCGATGCGCGCGGGCTCTATGTGCTTCCTGGCATCGTCGACATCCACGGCGATGCCTTCGAGCGGCAGCTCATGCCGCGTCCCGGTGTGGGCTTTCCGATCGATGTAGCGCTGGTGGACAGCGACCGGCAGGCCGTCGCCAACGGCATCACCACCATATTCCACGGCGTGACATGGTCATGGGAACCCGGCCTGCGCGGCGCCGACAATGCGCGCGGCATGGTGGAGGCGATTGAGACCCTGCGGCCCGAACTCGGTGCAGACACGCATTGTCATCTTCGCTTTGAGACCTTTAATCTCGACGCCGAGACGGAGGTAACCGAATGGCTGGTGCAGCGTCGGATCGGCATGCTCGGCTTCAACGATCACATGCCGGGCGACAATACGCCGCCACGCACGCGCAAGGTGGCGCAAATGGCGGAGCGGGCGGGTCTTTCGCCCGAGGACTTTACCGTGCTGGTGGCGCGGCTGCGCGCGCGTTCCAACGAAGTGCCGGGTTCGATTGCGCGGCTGGCGGCGGCCGCCAATGCGGCCAAAGTCGCAACGCTGTCGCACGACGACATGTCGCCGGAGCAGCGCCGCTGGTTTCGCGATCTCGATTGCCGCCTGGCCGAGTTCCCGACCACGCTGGAGACGGCGGCGGATGCCATTCAAGCCGGCGACGATGTCGTCATGGGTGCGCCCAATGTGGTGCGCGGTGGCAGTCATATCGGCTGGATCGGCGCCGCCGACATGATCGGGCGTGGCTTTTGCACAATCCTCGCGTCGGATTATTATTATCCGGCCTTGCTGCTGGCTGCATTCCGGCTGGCAGCCGACGATGTCGTGCCGCTTCAAAAAGCATGGGCCTTTGTCTCGGAACATCCCGCGCGCGCGGCGGGCTTGCGTGATCGCGGTGTGCTTGCCGCGGGCCGGCGCGCCGACGTGATCGTGGTCGATGGTTCGGATTCGCTGCGGCCTAAAGCGGTTGCGGCCATCGCGAACGGCCGAATCGTGCATCTCCTGGACACCGCGAGATTGCATTGAGCATCATATCATGAACGCGATGCCGCGCTATGCCATCTACTTCGTTCCCGCCGCGGAGAGCAGCCTGTATCGCTTCGGCGCTGCGGTGCTCGGCTACGACGCCTATAGCGGCGAACCGCGCCACATTGAGGGCGCCTCGGACGATTGGAACGACATTACGCAGGGGCCGGGCGTCTACGGCTTTCACGCCACGCTCAAGCCGCCTTTTGTTCTCGCCGATGGCTATGACGAAGCCAGTCTGGCGGCCGCCGTTGGCGGTTTTGCTGCCGGCCATGGCACCGTTACCATCGGCGAAATGCGGGTGAGCGAGCTTGGCTCCTTCGTCGCGCTGGTGCCGCAATCGGCGCAGCCGGGGCTCCATGTGCTGGCGGAGGCCTGCCTGCGCGACTTCGACCGCTTTCGGGCGCCGATGAGCGAGCAGGAACGCCAGCGCCGCCTGACGCCCGGTCTGTCCGACCGCCAAATCTTCAACCTGGCGCGCTGGGGGTACCCTTTTGTCTGCGAGGATTTCCGCTTTCATATGACATTGACCGGCGCGCTGCCGTTACCAAAGCGCAGCCGCGCGCTGCGGTTCCTCTGCGAAAAATATGAGCAGGTGCTGGACGTCGCATCAGTGAAGCTGGACCAGCTTGTCCTGGTCCGGCAAGCCGAGACGGCGACGCCGTTTCGGGTCATCGCCGTCGCCCCATTGGGCCGGTCGCCTTACCGGCCTTTCGCCGCTTCCTGCTGATCGCCCCCGGCCTTTGGTCGCTGTGGAGGAGAGGGGAAAGGCCCTACGGCTTCACTCCACTGTCACACGCCGTTGTTAGCGATTGTGACAGCAGAGGAGGGTGCCGCTTGTCATCGCAAATCATGATCGATGCCAGAGGTATCTCAAAATCGTACCAGCGCGGCATGCCCGTGCTGGATAACGTCACGGTGTCATTGCGTCGCGGCGAAATGGTTGCGCTGATCGGCGCCTCCGGTTCTGGCAAGTCGACCCTGATCCGCGCCATTGCCGGATTGACGCCGATCGATGGCCGCGACGGCAAGGGCGGCCGCATTGAGATGATGGGCGAGCCGATCCAGCGCAATGGCCGCCTCAACACCAGCCGCGCTCTGCGCGCCCGCATCGGCGTGATTTTTCAGCAGTTCAATTTGGTGCCGCGGCTGTCGCTGTTGACCAATGTCTGTTTCGGTCTGCTCGGCCGTCTGCCGATTGTGCGCGGTACGCTCGGCCAGTTCAACGACGCCGACAAGCGCGTCGCCATGCAGGCCTTGGCGCGCGTCGGCATCGCCGAACATGCGCTCAAGCGCGCCAACGAACTCTCCGGCGGCCAGCAGCAGCGCGCGGCGATTGCGCGTTCGCTGGTGCAGGGCGCGGAGTTGTTGATCGCCGACGAACCGATCGCCTCGCTCGATCCGGCCTCGTCGCGCCGGGTTATGGATCTGCTTGCGGACATGAACCGGAAAGACGGCCTGACCGTTTTCGTATCGTTGCATCAGGTCGAGTATGCCTTGAAGTATTGCCCGCGCACGATCGCGCTCAAGGCCGGCAAGGTTGCCTATGACGGGCCGTCGAGCGCGTTGACGCCGGCATTCCTTAATCAGCTCTACGGCGCCGAGTCGGAAGAATTGTTCTTGTCGCCGTTCGAACAACCGTCACACGACGCGCCTAAGAATGGCGCTGGCGAGCTGCCGGCCGCGGTCGCCGCGATGGCCGCGGTCCAGCATGCGATCGAGATCGAGCGGATATCCGCCTGAAGACGCGGCGCTTCGCTCGCGCGTGACGTCACGAGAAGAAACAAAAACTTAGTCAAAACAGGAGATGCGACATGCGGAAGCTAGCATTGATCGGCGCGGTATTGGCCGCGGCGGCGGGCATGACGGCCAATGTGGCCCAGGCCGAGACCGAACTTAACTTCGGCATCATCTCGACCGAGGCCTCGGCCAACCAGAAGAAGAACTGGGAACCCTTCCTCGAAGCGATGACCAAGGCCACCGGCCTCAAGGTCAACGGCTTTTACGCCAGCGACTATGCCGGCGTCATCGAAGCCATGCGCTTCAACAAGGTGCAGGTTGCCTGGTACGGCAACAAGTCGGCGATGGAAGCGGTTGACCGCTCGAACGCCGAAGTGTTCGCGCAGACCGTCTCCAAGGACGGCAGCACCGGCTATTACGCGCACATCATCGTCAATACCGACAGCCCGTACACCAAGCTCGACGATATCCTCAAGTGCGACAAGTCGATCGATTTCAGCATCGGCGATCCGAACTCGACCTCGGGCTTCCTGGTGCCGACATCCTACATTTTTGCCGCCAAGAACATCGACCCGAAGAACTGCTTCAAGACGTTGCGCAACGCCAGCCACCAGGCCAATTCCATGGCGGTCGCCAACAAGCAGGTTGCCGCCGCCACCAACAACAGCGAAGACCTGACCCGCATGGAAGGGACTGCGCCGGACGCGCGCAAGAAGATCCGCATCATCTGGACCTCGCCGATCATCCCGCTCGATCCGTTGACCTGGCGCAAGGATCTCGACCCGGCCGTCAAGAGCAAGCTGTACACCTTCCTGATGAACTACGGCCGCGTCGGCACACCGGAAGAAGTGAAAGCGGCGCGCGAAATTCTCGCCAACCTCGTCTGGTCGCCGTTCAAGCCATCGAACAACGATCAGTTGCTGCCGATCCGCATTCTCGAAGCCAACAAGTCGATCATGAAGATCAACGGCGACGACAAGCTGACGGCTGAACAGAAAGCCGAGCAGATCGCGCCGCTGCAGGCCGCGCTTAAGAAGGCCGAGGCCGGCACCGTCAAGGCCGAAGGCGGCGCCTTCAAGAAGCAGGTCGCGGCCTTTGTCGAAACCGACAAGACCGGTGACCAGGCTGCGATCAAGAAGATGATCGGCGAATTCGCGGCGCATGCCGTGACCACGCCGACCAACTAAGGCCCTCGTCACGACGGTTAAGTGCGAACTTGCGTACTAGATCCAGGCGGCTCAAACAGGAGGTGCGATATGCGGAAACTTGCTCTGTTCGGCGCAGTACTGGCCGTGGCAACCGGCATCACGGTAACGGTTGCCCGTGCCCAGGCAACCGAACTCAATTTCGGCATCATCGCAACCGAGTCGAGCAGCAACCTCAAGACGATCTGGGATCCCTACCTCGAAGCAATGGCGAAAGGCGTTGGTCTCAAGATCAACGCCTTTTATGCCTCCGATTATGCCGGCGTGATCGAGGCCATGCGCTTCGGTAAGGTACAGGCCGCCCGGTTCGGCAACAAATCGGCGATGGAAGCTGTCAATCGCTCGAACGGCGAACTATTCGCGTTAGCCGTCGATTCCGATGGCAGCCCCGGCTACTGGTCGCACCTCATCGTGCATAAAGACTCGCCGCTGCACAACGTCGAAGACGTGCTGAAGTGCGACAAGTCGCTGGATCTCGGCATCGGCGATCCGAATTCGACGTCGGGCTTCCTGGTACCGATCGCCTATGTCTTCGCTCCCAAGAACATCGATCCTAAAAACTGTTTCAAGGTCGTGCGCAATGCTTCGCACGAAGCCAACGGCATGGCGATCGTGCACAAGCAGGTCGATGTCGCCACCATTAACGATAAAATCTTGCGGCGGCTGGAAGTGACCGCGCCGGAAGCCCGGAAGAGTATCCGTGTCATCTGGACTTCGCCGCTTATCACGAACGATCCGGTGGTCTGGCGCAAGGATCTGGCGGCGGACATCAAGATGCGCCTCTATACGTGGCACCTGAGCTATGGCCGCATCGGCACGCCGGAAGAGATCGCCGCCGCGCGCAAAATCCTGGCCGCAATGCTTCGGGCGCCGTTCAATCCGACCAACGACAATCAACTCCTGCCGATCCGTATCCTCGAGGCCAACCAGGCGATCATGAAAATACAGGCCGACGGCAAATTCTCGCCTGAGGAAAAGGCAGCCAAAATTGCCCCGCTGCGAGCCGAGGTCCAGAAGGCCCAGGAGCTGTCGGACAAGGCCGAGCACAGTGAGTTCAAGAAGAACGTCGAGGCGTTTATGGAAGCCGACAAAGCCGGCGACCAGGCCAAGCTCAAAGCCATGATCGCCACCTTCGCGGCCAATGCCGTGAATGTTCCGACCAACTAACGCCTGAGAAGGGCGCCGGCCTCAAACCCGGCGCCCTTCGTGCGTTTGGAAGCCATGACAGACATTCCCTTTCAGAAGCCGGCGTCTCCTTCCGTGACGGATGATCCTATCCCGCGGCCGCCATTGGCGTCGCGCATGCGCGGCTGGCTCGGCTGGCTGTTCGTCATCGCGCTGCTGGCCTGGAGCTGGTCGCCGTCCGAGATGTTCCGCGTCTCTGCGCTGTTCACTGACTGGCGCAATATGGCCGAATTCGGCGGTGGTTTTCTGCATCCGAATTTCCACGAATGGCGTCAGTATGTCACCGTCATGGTGGTGACGATCCAGATCGCAATCTGGGGCACGGCCTTGGCCGTTGTTTTCGGCATTCCTTTCGCCATCCTGTCGTCGGCCAATGTCTGCCCGGCTTGGATCGTCCAGCCGATCCGCCGGCTGATGGACGCCTGCCGGGCGATCAACGAAATCGTCTTTGCGCTGCTGTTCGTCGTCGCCGTCGGCCTGGGACCGTTTGCCGGCGTAATGGCGCTGTTCGTTCACAACCTAGGCGTCTTCGCCAAGCTGTTTTCCGAAGCGGTCGAGTCCGTCGATCCGCGGCCGGTCGAGGGCATCCGCGTCACTGGCGCGGTGCGCGTCCAGGAAGTCATCTTTGGCGTCATTCCGCAGGTGATGCCGCTATGGAGTTCGTTCACGCTGTACCGGCTGGAAACCAATGTGCGTTCGGCCACCACGCTCGGCATTGTCGGCGCCGGCGGCATCGGGCAGACGCTCTATGAGAGTATCCGCAGCTTTCAGTATGGCGAGACCGCGGCGCAGATCATCATCGTCGTCGTCACCGTCATGGTGCTCGATGTCATCAGCGCCCGCATTCGCAAGGCTTTGGTGTAGCGGCCTGGTCTGCGACAATTATTGCCACGATCGCGTCGCGCCATTGTCATGGGAGCATTCTAATCCCGCCGTGAGCACATTGGAAACGGAAACGGCGCATGGAAGACTTCGATGAACTATCACGCCGCGAATTATTTGCTTTACGGGAAATCCGGTCTATGGGCCGGACGACGGATCGCCCGATGGAGATCCAATTGCTCAACGACGATATGATTATCAAAGCGCAGGACAATTGTCTTCAGTTGAGCGCCAAGGGCGGCGAATGTTGGTGCGCGGTTCGCCGTTGCTTTGGGATATTGCATCGTAAGTATCGGGTTCAATCACCTTGTAAAAACGATTGGGATTCAAGCGACCTTGCTGCGCCAGCGTTCGACCATTGCCAATTCTGCATCGGGGCGCTCTGCGACGATCTCGCAGCGGCCGAGATAGATCGCACCGGCTTCGCCGTCGATCGAAAGCCAGTCACCTTCCTTTATGATTTTGCCGGTGAGGTGCGCGGCGCGGCCGCTGGCGTCGATCGACAAGGCGGAGCAACCGACCACGCAGGGTTTGCCCATTTGCCGAGCGACCAAAGCGGCGTGCGCGGTTCGGCCGCCGACGGCGGTGATGATGCCGTCAGCGGCAATAAATCCGGCGATGTCGGCGGTACTGGTATCGGGGCGCACGAGAATGACCGGGTCGCCACCCGCCGCGAGTTTAACAGCGCTGTCGGAGTCGAAAGTGGCGCGTCCGACTGCGATGCCGGCCGACGCGCCGGTGCCGCGTGCAATTGGTTCATGCCGCTCGGCAAAATGCTGCCGTGCTAGCTGGTCGAGGGCGACGCCTTGCAGGCTCAGTAGCGCCTCGGCCGGCGTTATCATTCCCTCGCGCACGAAATCGATGGCAAAACACAGCGCGGCCAGGGGTGTGCGCTTGGCAGCGCGCGTCTGCAAGATCCACAGCTTGCCGTCATCGATGGTGAATTCGACGTCCTGGACATCGGCAAAGTCCCGCTCCAGCGCGATCAAGGTCTTGCGTAGTTGCTGCGCCACCGCCGGCAAAGTTATGACGATGGCGGATTCCGTGTCGGGCGTGCGGTCGCCCGAGACGACATCTTCGCCTTGCGCGCCAAACAGCACGTCGATGACCGGCTCTGGCGTGCCGGTCGAGGGATCGCGCGAAAAGGCGACGCCGGCGCCCGACAGTCGATTGCGATTGCCATAGACCATGGCCTGCACCGTCACCGCGGTGCCTCGCAAATCCGCCAGGTTTTGCAGCTTGCGATAGGTCGCCGCGCGCGGGCTGGTCCAGGAGCGGTATACGGCGCGCGCCGCTTCTTCGAGTTGCCGGATCGGATCGTCGGGAATAGCGGCGTCGGCGTCGTCGACGATGGCGCGGTAGTCGGCGGCCAGCCGTTCGAACGCCTCGCTGTCGAGCGCCTGTTCGCCGTCGGCGCGTTCGGATGCAATCAAAGCCGCAAGGCAGTCGACGAAAGGCGCGGGCGCAAGACCTTGCACGACACAGGCGTAACTCTGCAGAAAGCGCCGCCGGCAATCCCAGGCAAAGCGCGGATTACCGCTCATGCGGATGAGGCCGCTTACGGCGTCGACGGTGCAGCCGACATCGAGCACGGTGTCGAGCATGCCGGGCATAGAGCGCGCGGCGCCCGAGCGCACCGACACCAGCAACGGATCGCGGCGGGCGCCGAATTGGCGGCCCGTGGCGCTTTCGAGAAAGGCTATGCCTTCGCGCAATCCGGCGGCCAGGCTTTGCATGGCCCCGGGGTCGCCGGCGACGATGGCCGCGCACAGATCGATCGGCAGTACAAAGGCCGGTGGCACAGGCAGCCCAAGAGCGGCGATGCGCGCCAGATTGGCCGCCTTGCCGCCGATGGCGCCGGCGGAAGGCCGTTTGGTGGAACCGCCGCCGATGCGAATGATCTGCATGGGAGTCGTCTCCGTTCAGGTCGATAGATCGGCGAGCACGCGCGCGCGCAGCAGATGGCCGAAACCGGCGAGCCGGTCGGTCGCGCGCTCGATGGCGCGCGCCAGATCGAGCACCGACAGCGCGGTCTTGAGATCGAAGTCGCCCCGCAACACCGTCGCGGTGATCATGCGCTCGGCGCGGTCACCGGCATGTTCGGCCGCAATCAGACGGTCGGCAGCGGCAAGGGCATCTTCAGAATCGACGCGGCGGCCATCCAGAACATCGGCGGCGGCGGCGGCGCCGGTGGCGGCGGCTTCCGCACCCGCAACGGCGGCGGTGCTCAGCTCGGCGAGCGACACCAGTAATTCGGAACCGAGCGACTCCGGAACCAGCGAGGCAATGAAGGCCGCCTGTTCGAGTTCGTCGATGGCTTGCTCTGCCTGGTTCACAAGCCGCTCGATTGACGCATCTGCTTCGAAGCGTTCGATTTCCTGACGTGCGTCGAGCGCAATCCGGTCGGCCTTCTCCTCGATGCGCTGCGCCTTTCTCGCCAGGGCGGCGCGATCGGAAGTCCGGCCGGCCTGCCGCTCGACGATGAATTCGGCAATACCGGCGGCAATGTCGCGCGCCAGGCCGGCCTGCCGGACGACAATGGCCAGCAACAGACGGTCGGCCCGCTGCAGATGGCGCACCAGATCGGCCTCGATGCGGTCGCGCGCCAGCCGCACCGATCCGCCTTCGAGCAGCGCTTCGGCGGAGACGCGCAACACGGTCTTGAGAAAATCCACCGCGGCGTCGCGCCCGAGCGCACGGTCAAGCCGGTCGCCAAACCCGATGCGGGTCGGCGTCGCGTGATGCACGGCAGACGCAACAAGTTCGTCGCCGCCAAGCGCGAGGAAGCCGCGCTGGCCGACGCGATGGCGCGCCGCCCAGTCGAGAATGGTTACGGCGTCAGCCTTGGAAACCCAGTTGCGCAGAACCTTGCGCGCCTTGTTCCAGTCGATCAGGAAAACCAGCGAAGACCCGACCGCGTCGAGAAACGCATCGCGTGCAGCCGCGTCAACTGCGCAAAAGCGTCCGGTGACGAGGTAGAACACGCCGTCGTCACCGAGACCTTCGACATTCTGCCGGTCGAGCCCGCTCCATTGCACCGAATAATCCCGCAACAGCCCGGTAAAAAATCGTGCGCGGGGAAGATGCACGTCGGTATAGGTGACCGTCACCGCGTTCTGCTCGACGGCGACGACCACAACGTGAGCGTCGGTTTCGCCGATGTCGTTTTGGATGACAAGGCGGACGCCGGCGCGCGCCGCCGTGGTCGAAAGGCCGGGATGATCGAATTTCAGTTTGCGGGTCGATTCGACACCGCGCATAAAAGCTTCGATCGCCGGCCTGTCTTGCGGCGTTAGCCCGTAGACATGGGCGCCGGCCAGCACTTCCTCGGCATGGCTGGCCGCCAGCCGGTTGAGCGCCTTGTGCAGGTCCATCACCAGGCGATGCAGACTGCCGCCATTGCCGCCATTGCCGCCGGAGATGTCGGCGAGGCGTCCGATATGTGTGAGTTCGAGCGTGTCGTTCGGCTGCGCCGTGGCCGCCGCGTGCAGTACCGCCAGACGCTGGCCGGCGCTGTCGCCCTCGGCGGCATCGCCGGCCTTAACCGCGTCAATCATGGCTTCAACGTCGTTCCAGATCGCTGCTTCCAATTTGCCGAGCCCATCTGCAACGATCCGCTCACCGGCGATGATGGCCGCGCCGGCGACCAACGCCTCCATGGCCATCGCGTCGATGCCGGCAAGACGGCATTCCTCGCTCAAATCGAAGCGGCTGCGCAGCGAATCGCGCGCATGGCGGACCGCCGCCTGCAACACACTGAGCCTCACCTTGACCCGGTCGTTGGCTGCGAGCCCTTGCGCGATCAGCGCGGGCAACAGGATCTCGGTCTGACCGAGCTCTTTTATGATCTGTGATTTCATGCATATGCCCGCCGCTAGGCGATGATAGATGCATAGGTAGATGTTGCTGGCTTTGCGCTAGATCAGTCATCGAAACGTCATAATTTCAGCGCGTCGCCACGCGCGCGATACGTAAGGATATTTAAATTGATTTTGCATTTTGCGTTTCGCATCGCTCGCCACCGCGTCGCCGCCCGCAAAATGCGCTGACGCTCATTTCCGACAGATCAAACCGTGCCGATTTGAAGCCTCTGCGTGAGGTGGTGCGCCGTTCGGCGGTCGCACGGACCTGTGCCTCGTTTGTTTTTCGGGATGGCAGGGTTGGATCGAGCCATTCACCGGACTGGAAATGAGCGCGAATAGGCATTAATGAGTGGTAATTGGCCCAATTTGGCCGATTGCCAGCGCCGAATCCCGGCGTAGTAGCCTCGGAAAATGCTGCAAAGTCGCTTCTCAATCGCCCCGATGATGGATGGCGTCTGTTGGTCTGGATTATCGCCGCCGCGCCAATCACTTAGGTGACGTTCATTTGGGCCATGTTGTAGCGCTTGGTGTACTTTTTCCTCAACCCTGTCATCCGCTATAAATGGTCGTTTTATCATTAGTGGTCGTTCACAGTCAGAGTTGCGGCGATTGCGGAACCCAGAAAACTTTCTATTGCGGCTCAACGGGACGCTCAGCCGTTTCCCCGACATCAAGTTCATATTTTCGAACGCCGGCGGCACCATCCCGATTCTGGCTGACCGGCTTTCCCGCCTTGATCGCCGGCCGGACTGCAAGCGTCACATTCCGGACGGTGTGATCGCGGCTTTGAAGCGCCTTTATTATGAAACCGCGCTGTCGGCCAACCGCCCTGCGATGAATGCGTTGTTCGGTCTGGTGCCACCAACGCAGGTTCTGTTCGGCAGCGACTATCCCTATGCGCCGGAAGAAGCGATGCTGGGGACGGTGAAGGGGCTGAGCGCCTTGAACCTTCTGGCCGCCGACCTCGCGGCAGTCGAACGGACGAATGCGATCAGGCTGATGCCATCGATTCAAGCGAACGATTCGATGGAAGAACGACCCCATTAGATCTAAACTTCAAACCTCATGACCAGAGCGTAGGAAGTCGAGCATCAAATCGTTAAACCGGTGGGCTCGTTCGTAGTACGCTGCATGTCCTGCGCCTTTGAACAATATTGCGCGACCGTTCGGAAATAAACGCGCGAGGTCTTCGAGCTCCACGGCGGCAAACAGCGGATCCTCCGTTCCGCCAACAACGAGTACCGGAAACTGCACTGCGGCCGCATCTTTGTCGGCAACCGGGTGAGCGTGAAAACAGAGAAGTAAATCGACTGTATTTGGTCCGCCGGCTGAAGCCATGATTTCGGCATAGAGGAAAGTGAGCGCCGGAGAATCGAGATGCATCGCCTCGCCGACGGGCCCGTAGGGGTGATAGGCGACCGCGAAACGTTCGAACTCGCCGGGGCTGCGCACGGGCGGTACGCGTCGTTTGGCGTTCAAGTCCGCCGGGCGCGGCGCGTCAGAAGTCAGCTGCTTATGACGCGCGTTCATGCGCTCATAGCGTCGCTTCCAACTTTCCTCGATCAACGGCGTTGTAGCGCCTCCCGTCCCGCACACTAACACCAGTTTGTCGATCTGGTCCTTATGCGTCATTGCAAATTGTAGGGCAGGTCCAGTGCCGAGCGACGCCCCCACGATGCTGATCTTCTCCTGGAATCCGACATGTTCGATCAAATCGCAGAGATCCTGGTAGAGGACGTTACCGTCGCCAATATTGTAAGGCTCCGTCGGATGCGATTTACCAAAGCCGCGCTGATCGTAGATCAAACATGAATAATGATGTCGGAGTTCCGCGACCTGCTGCCACCAAGTCAGGTGGGTTCCGCTTGCGCCGTGAATGAACACAACTGGCGGACCCTCGCCGTGCAGCTCGTAGTAGAGCTCCACGCCATTTAACTTCAAAATCGACATGATAGAATCCTGATGAAAGCGTAGGGCTTGGCTTAGCCGGTAGGCGAGAAATTGGTTGCGCGCTCGTTTGCTAGAGAGTCGCGCTAAACTCGTCGCAGTTTCCGAAGCCGAAGGCGGGAGAAGTCATTACTTCGCGCGGAGATTGGAGCTTCAAACTCTCTTTTGCACTGTGACAGTGGCTAGCTTAGTGCCCATCAGCGGGCGACATGATTAAGGATCATTTGAGCCGGCACAGCATTGCTCCATCTCGTTCGAACGGCTGCGCAGGTTGTCATCCTTTCATGCATTTGAGAATATTTTTGCAGGTACGCTGGATGTGCTTCTCCAGGAGCTGGCATGCCTTGTCGGCGTTGTGCGTGAGCGTGGCATCGGCAATGGCGCGGTGCTCGCCGGCCACATCCCGGTCGGGTTGGTAGGTAGAAAGAAACAGGCGGCGGTAGCGGTCATTCAGTTCGTGAAGCTGCGCGCAGAACTGAAGTAAGATCGGGGAGTTACAGGCGCTGGTCAGCGCGCCATGAAAGGCGTGGTGCCATCGCTCCCATTGTTCGACTTCGTCAGGTTCCCAGCGACGGTCTTCGAATTTGCTGAGGCGATGATGCGCGGTGAGCACCTCGGTCTCCCAGGCATCGTCGCCATTCTCGATGGAAGCCCGCAGCGCCATTGGCTCCAGCGTCGTGCGCAGACGGATAATGTCTTCCAACTCCGCCCTCGACACGGGAGCGACTCGGTTGCCGCGCTGACCTTCCGTGATAATCAGCCCTTCGGCCGCAAGTCGGGATAGCGCCTCGCGGATCGGGCTCCAACTCACTTCAAATTCGCCCTTGAGGTCGTCAAGCCTGAGTTTCGTTCCGGGCTTGCGCCGTCCCGACAAGATATCGGCGCGGATGCGCTCACAGATGCTCTGCGCCAGCGTAGGCGCCGCTCCCGTGATAACTTCGGCCGTACCACCCATGACGAGTCCGATCCTTAAAGTCGTTTGTGGCTACCGTCGCAGCGGGGTGGTTTGCTTGTGTGTATGCGATCTTTCTGGCTTGTTTGATACCTGCCGGGGCCGTATAGGCCTTAGCGCCGCCTTCGCGATGCATATTGTAATTTATAATGCAGCACCGACCGCGCGAAACCGTCAGCGTCCACGCAAATGATTGATTTAGATAGATAATTCTCAATCGCCCCGATGATGGAGAGGGTGGGGTGAACGGAAATTTCTATTATTATATAATTGCTTAGCGTGGGTGCACGAATTCGATGTCGTGCCGCTCGGCGTACTTTTCACTACGGAAGGGGAGTAGCCTGTACGATTGTGCTCTGAACGGTCTCCGTTCCCAAATATGCGACCAGAACGTTCGGATCGGAAAGGACAGCGTCAGGCTTGCCGTCTGCGATAGTGCGCCCGTAATCGAGCACATGAATACGGTCGGCGAGGTCTGCGATCATCTGCATATCGTGTTCGATCCAGACGATAGTCATCTTCAGTTCTTGCTTGATGCGGAGAATAAAGCGAGCGAGGTCTTCGCGTTCCTCGCGGTTGAGTCCGGCGGAAGGCTCGTCCAGCAACATCACGGTGGGCTCGAGAGCCAGCGCGCGGGCGAAGCCGACGAGTTTTTGCACGCCGAACGGCAAGGCGCCGACTGGCGCGTGACGAAAGCGCTCCAGTTCGACCAGATCAATGATGCGCTCGATCGCTCCGCGGTGGGCGACCTCGGCGCGCCGCACGCTCGGCAGGAACAGCATCTCCGCCAGCGGATTTGTGCCGACGCGGGCATGGCGGCCGGTGAGGAGATTTTCCAGCACGCTCATCTGCGGGAACAGTTCCCCGTGCTGAAAGGTGCGGGCGACCCCAAGGCGAGCGATATCGTGCGGAGCAAGGCCCGCAATATCTTTGCCGCGCAAGCGGATTGCGCCACTGCCGCGATAGATGCCGCTGATGCAATTGAGCGCGCTGGTCTTGCCGGCGCCATTTGGTCCTATCAGCGCCATCAACTCGCCGGGCTCCACCGTAAACGACACGTTGTCCAGCACGGTGAGACCGCCGAAGCGCAGGCTCAGGTTTTCTATCGCGAGTTCAGCCATACCACCTCCGCGATCGGCGATATTGCTTGATGTCGCGGTAGGAGCGGCGCGCGCCGCCCTCAGCGCTTCCTTTGCC
The DNA here is from genome assembly GCA_903892675.1 of uncultured Hyphomicrobiales bacterium. Taxonomy (GTDB): domain Bacteria; phylum Pseudomonadota; class Alphaproteobacteria; order Rhizobiales; family Xanthobacteraceae; genus Pseudolabrys. The sequence continues at coordinate 45,647 of CAITJJ010000317.1, forward strand.
GAGATAAAACTCCTGCACGTCCTTGTGGCCTTTGAGACGCTCGCGGTCGCCATCGAGCACGATACGGCCGTTTTCCATCACATAGGCATAGTCGGCGATTTCCAGCGCCACGGCGGCACTCTGCTCGACCAGCAAGATGGCGATACCGAGTTCGTCGCGGATCGCGCAAAGCCTGCGGACGAGGTCGCCGGCCACGACCGGCGCGAGGCCAAGCGACAGTTCGTCGATCAACAGCAGCTTCGGACGGCACATCAAGGCGCTGGCGATCGCGAGCATCTGGCGTTCGCCGCCGGAGAGCAGCCCGCCGGTACGGTCGCGCAGTTCGGCGAGGCGGGGAAAGAAATGATAGATGTGTTCTTCGTGCGGTCGCCGATCACGCGCCTTCGTGCCGCGGGCAACCGGGGCGGCGAGGTTTTCGGCCACGGTGAGGTTGGGGAACACCTTTTCGCGCTCGGGCACCAGCACAACACCGCGCCCGGCAATTTCATGCGGCGGGCGGTTCTGCAACGCCGCACCATCAAACGTTATGCTGCCTTCGGTTACGACGGCGTCGTCGAGTCCGAGGAAGCCGGAAATCGCCCGCAGCGTCGTCGACTTGCCGGCGCCGTTGGTGCCTAGCAGCGCCACGATCTGTCCTTGCGGCACGGCCAAAGTCACGCCCTGCACGGCCGTGATGACGCGCTTGTAGACCACTTCGATCTGTTCGACCTGGAGCAGGGGAGCGCTCATTTGCGCGTGCCCGCCAGCGGCTTGTATTTGAATGGCCACAGCAGAAAGTAATTCTGCAGCCGCCGCCAGATGCCGACCAGGCCCAGCGGCTCCAGGATAAGGAACAGGATCATCACTACGCCGAATGAGGCGTAGTTGACGGCGAAAATATCCCCGGCGAGCTTTTGCACATTCGGCAGCAGCTTGAGGAGGGCCTCAATTGCATAGGGAAAAACGGTTACGAAGGCGGCGCCGAGCAAGGCTCCCAGGAGAGACCCCATGCCGCCGATGATGATCATGGCGACGTACTGGATCGACAGGAACAGGTCGAAGGCTTCGATCGAGACGACACCACGGTAGTAGGCGAACAGGCACCCTGCGACGGATGTCATCGCCGACGAGATCACGAAGGCGAGCAGCTTGTAGCCGGAGATGCTGATGCCAAGGGCTTCGGCGACCGTTTCGCGCGCATGGATGGCGCGCCAGGCGCGTCCGCTGCGGCTGCGCAGCAGATTGACGCAGATCAGCAACGTCGCAGCCGCAAATATCAGCAGAACGAAGTACCAGGCGCGGCCGTCGGTCAGCTTGAAGCCGCCGAGGCTGGGCTTCTCGATCAGGATGCCGGTCGAGAAGCCGCGCTTGGTTTCGTATTCGCCACCGAGATAGATGACGATGAAATGCAGTGCCAGCGTGCTGACGGCGAGATAGAGCCCGCGCAGACGTAGCGACGGCAGGCCAAAGACGAGCCCCAGGACAACGCCGGTCAGAGCCGAAGCTGGCAAGGTGAGCCAGAAGGGTGCATGAATTTCGCGCGTCAGGATGCCTGTTGTGAAGGCGCCGGCGGCGATCAGTCCGGCGTGCCCGAGCGAAATCTGGCCGGCATATCCAGTGAGCAGCATCAGCGACAACGCGCCGATCGAGGCCAGAAATACCTGGCAGGCGAGATCGAGCAAGAAGGGCGTTGCGACGAAAGGCAATGTCACCAGTATGGCGACCAATGCGGCAAGGCCGATGCGCTCGGCGCGCGTCTGCAGCAGCGCAAGGTCCTGCGCATAATCGGTACGGAAATAGCCGCTGGCGCGCGGTGTCGGCCTAAACACGGTCAAGTTCCTCGCGCGTACCGAACAGGCCCCAGGGCCGCACGAACAGCATGGCGACCAGCACCAGGAAGGGCACCACGTCCGACAAGAGCGGGTCGACGTAATAGATAAGCAGCACCTCGGCGCCGGCGACGATCAGCGCGCCGATCAATGCGCCGCCCAGGCTGTCGAGCCCGCCAACCAACGCAGCCGGGAAGGCTTTGAGCGCGATCACCGGCATGCTGCCGGTCACGCCGGAATCCAGCGCCATCAAAATACCGGCAAGCGCGCCCGTCAGCGTCGACAGGCTCCAGGCCAAGGCATAGACGCCATGGAGATTAATGCCGCGCTGCGCGGCGAGCAGCGGATTTTGCCCGGCGGCGCGCATGCGCATGCCCCAACGGCCGAAGCGCAGGAAGCCGAACAGCGCGCCGTAAGCGGCAAGGTTGGTGAGCACCAGCACCAGCGACCACAGGGAGATGTGCCCGTCGCCGGGCAGGGTGAAGGTCGGGTTGGAGATACCCAGTGCCTGCGCCGGGTACTGCTGCTGCGACGACCAGACCAGGACGACAACGCCGCGGACCAGAATGCCGAGCGCGACCGTGGTGAGAATGGCGGCCAGCACCATCTCGCCAGTCATCTTGCGCATCAGAAAGATATAGACCAGCGCGCCGGTAACGATGCTCAAGATCACGGCAGCGCAGAGCGCCATGACGGGATGGCCGGCAAACAAAGAGGAGCAGGCCAGCACCAGATAGGCGCCGAACATCATCAGTTCGCCGTGCGCGAGATTGAGCACGCGGCTGACGCGATAGATCAAGACGTAACCGCAGGCGATCAGGGCGTAGATCGAGGCGAGGACGACGATGTTGATGAGGAGTTGCAAAGAGCGGGCTTCCGAATGGCGCTAAAAATCGGATAAATTTGAAGCGGCGGCGGATTGAACCCTCCCCCTTTAGGGGGGAGGGAAAGTTAGTGATGCGCTGCGGCGTTCTTCACTTCACGTCGTATGACTTCCAATCCTGAACCCGGGAAATCTTGTCGCCCGACCAGGTGTAAACCCGGTAGTAAAGCTTGGTGCGGAAGTGGTTGTCCTTGGTCCATTCGATCGGCCCGCCGCGCAGACCCTTGGTGTCAACCTTGAGGTTCTCCATCGAAGCCTTCAGCTTGGCCGGATCCGCCGGCCAACCCGCGCCTTTGAGCGCGGCTTCGATCGCCATGCCGGCGATCCAGCCTTCGGCCATGGTGGCGGCTGGATATTTCGAGCCGGCCTTTTTGGCGGCTTCTTCGATTTCCTTGTGGATCGGCAAGGCTTCCTGGAAAAGCGCGTTCGAGTTGACGACAAAGAATTTGCCGTCCTTGAGCCGCGACAATTCGCTTTCCGCTTCGAGATGGCCCCAAGCGACGTAATCGTCCTGCCAGCCGAGTTTGCGCAGGGCTTCCAGCGTGCGCACCTGCGTCACCCACGGTGCCCACGAATAGACCCAATTAGGGCCCGCGTCCTTAAGTTTGGTGGCGAACGATGTGTAGTCAGCCGTCGGCGGCGGGATCACTTCCTTGTCGACCGGGGTCATGCCCATCTCTTTCGACAGATTTTCGGCATAGTCGATCTCGCCCCGCGACAACGGGATAGCCATCGCCGAGAAGCCGATCTTCACCGGGCCTTTCGCGCGCGCCTTGATGAAGTCGAGCGTCGCCTGACTGTCGTAGTTCGCGGCAAAGCCGGTGGTGCAGAACTGCAACGGTTCGGCCGGCGGATAGACGCTCTTCGGGCAGACCGAGCTTGCAAACAGCAACGGCACACCGGCGGCCTGGGTCTCCGCGATGACCGGTGCGTAGGTCGAGGACAGGCTGGCGTTGAGGATCAGCACCGCCTTGTCCTGCGTGATCAGCTTTTTGGTGTTGGCCGCCGCCTTTGACGGCTGCGCGCCGTCGTCTTCGAGAATGAGCTGGATCTTCTTGCCGTTGACGCCGCCGGCCGCGTTGACGCGGTCGATGTAGAGGCCGAGGGCATCGACCGCGGGCGCATAGGTGCTGGAGGGCGGGCCGGTGAGCGCACCGGTCAGGCCGACTACATAGGCATCCTGAGCGGACGCCGGAATCGTCAAGGCGCAAATCGCTATTGCGCCGAGCAGGGTCCTCTTGAGCATTTTCATTCCTCCCGTTTTCGTCTTGTTGAGCTTTTTCATTGCCGCATTATCCCGCCAGAACGCCGCCGACGCCGGCGGCGATCAGGCGTTCGTCGCTGTCGTCATACATTCCCTCGATCAGCACCTTGAAGCGCTCGTACATCAGCTTGCGCTTGACTTTGCGGGTCGGGGTCACCGGCTCGCCTTCTTCTTCCGGATCGAGCGCCTTGGGCAGAATGCGGAAAGATTTGATCTGCTCGACCCGCGCCAGCGATGCATTGGCCTTGTCGATTTCGATCTCGATCAGCCGCGCGATACGCGGGTGCGCCGTCAGGCTGGTGAAGCCCGTATAGGCGACGTCGTTGGCGCGCGCCCAGTCGGCGACGGTGTCGAAGTCGATCTCGATAATCGCAGTAAGATATTTTCGGCCGTGTCCGAAGACCACTGCTTCCGCCACATAGGGGCTGGCGCGCAGGGTATTCTCGATGAAGGAGGGCGAAATGGTCTTGCCGCCGGCGGTGACCATGAAATCGCGCGCGCGATCGATCAGCCGCAAGGCGCCGCCGCGCCATTCGCCGACATCGCCGGTGCGCAGCCAGCCGTCGGCGCCCTTGACCTCCCGCGTCGCCTCGTCGTTGCGCCAATAGCCGTCGAACAGGTCGGGACTGCGCACCAGTACCTCACCGTCTTCGGCGAGCCGGACGTCGATGCCATCGACCGCCGTGCCGACATTGCCGGGCCGCGGGAAGGGACCGCGCTGACCGGCGATGATGCCGCCAGCTTCCTCGGTCTGGCCGTACATCTCGACGACATTGACGCCGTAGACATGCCAAAGCGCCATGGTTTCGGCCGGCAGCGAAGCGCCGCCGCTCACCACCAGTTCCAGCTGGTCGAAGCCGAGCTTGTTGAGGATCGGCTTGAACACCGCCAATCGAACAAGCCGATAGATCGCGTCCTGCACGATATTGGAGCCGCCATTCCAGCGTCGGGTGGCATAGGGGCGGGCAAAGCGCATGGCGAAGTCATGGGCGGCGCGCTTGATCCGGCTCGAATTGAGAATGCCGACCAGTACGTGTGAAGCAAATTTTTGCAGATAGCGCGGCACCATGAACAGCACGGTCGGCGCCACTTCGAACAAGGTGACGGCAAAATCCTCGGGGTCCTCGCCGAAATGCGGCACAAGCTGCGAAATCAGCGGCAGCGTGATGGCGACGTCGCGGCCGAGCACGTGGCACATTGGCAGGAACACCACGGTCCGGTGCGGCTTCTCGCGAAGGGTCGGATAGTGCGAAACCACGGTGTCGGTCGCGGCGAGATGTTTGCCGTGGCTGACCAGCGCGCCTTTCGGGTGGCCGGTGGTGCCGGAGGTGTAGACGATGAAAGCGGGATCATCGGCTGAAACCAATGCAACCTGCGCTTCGAGCCAGCCGAGATCGGCTTTTGCCACGGCGTCGAGAAGTTCACCAAACCGGCGCAACTTCGGGTGTTCGTATCCAAACATGGCCGAATCGTCGAGCACCACGATCGTGCGCAGATCCGGCAACTGATCGGCGAAAGGCAAGATGCGATCAACATATTCCTGGTCTTCGGCAATGAACACGCAGGCGCCGCCATCGCGCATCTGATACTCGACCTCAGCCGCCGACGCGGTCGGATAGATGCCGTAGACGATGGCGCCGAGCGATTGGGCGGCAAGATCGCAAATCATCCATTCTTCGCAAACATCGCCCATGATGGCGACTCGTTCGCCGCGCCCGATGCCGAGCGATTGCAGGGCGCTCGCGGCGTGCGCCACCAGCGCGGCATAGTCGCGCCAGCGCCGTTCGCGATAGATGCCGAAATGCTTTGAACGGAAGGCAACGGAATCCGGCGTCACGCGCGCACGCTCACACAACAAATGCGGAGCGGTGGTGCGGCGCAAGCGTTCTCGATAGACCGTGGCGGACGCGGTCATACGGCGCTCTTCTCGCGTGTTTCCTCTGATATAATTCTATAGCTCAATCGAATTTTAAATTCCATAGCCAATCGACCGGCCGGTGCGCTCAGCGGCGGCTGGGTCGTCGCTTGGCGGGCCGTATGGCCAGGCCATCGATAACGAGGTTCGAAAATTCCGCAGCGATGGCTGGCACGCCCTTGTTTTCCTTCAAGTACCAGCTCGATGCTGCATTGCACATGCCGAGGACGGCGAGTGTGACCAACCGTGCGTCAAGGCCGGCCCGGAATTCACCGGCGGCAACTCCTTCCTCGATGACCTGTTCGAAAATGCGCTCCAGCCCGCGTGACCAGCGACCGATCCGCCGGCGGCTTTCGGTCGGTAGATGCTGGCGTTCGTTGAGGAAGACCTTGACGAAATTACCCCGATCCAGCATCGGCGAAAGATGCGAACTGATCAACAATGACAGTCTTTTTTGAGCGGACTCGGGCCGCGCGGCAATCGCCTTGCCGGTTTCGAAGAAGCCTTCCACGCCGCGCAGGCAAACCAATTCCAGCGCTGCTTCCTTGGAGGAGAAATAATAGTACAGACTTGCCTGGCGGATGCCGAGCACGTCGGCGATGTCCTGGGTCGTCGCGCCATGGAAACCGCGCTCGGCAAAGACCATGGCCGTGGCTTCAATAATCTGGGGTGCGCGGCGGCGCGGGCTGGCGCTGCGGCGGGAAGTTGGGAGAGTGGCGACTGTCATGCCGATCACTTCGCTCCTGCAGCAAATTACCGGGAAGCCGGCTAAAAAGCTTCCGGCCGTTCTTTTGGCCATTGTGTTCTGCCACGATACCAATCTAAATTCTATCTATCGACCTATAGAATAAGTCGCCCGAGGGAGAATTCGCCATGGCTACGTCGACGAAAGGCCGCCCCCCATTCCGCGCCGATCATGTTGGCAGCCTGTTGCGCCCGCCGGCTTTGCGTCAGGCGTTTCGCCGTCACGCCACCAAGGAAATCGGCGACGCCGAATTCGACAAACTGCAGGATCAATGCATCCGCGATGTGGTCGCCCTACAAGCCGAAGTTGGCTTGCAAGTGGTCACCGACGGAGAATTCCGCCGCGGCTCGTACTGGGGTCGCTTCGTCGAGCGGATCGAGGGGTTTGAGATAAAGACCGCCTCATTCAAATTTCGCAACGATCAGGGCCACGAAGTCGAATTTACCGCGCCTTATGCGAACGCCGCGATCAAGCGCAAGCAGCCGCTGGCGCTCGACGAATATCAATTCCTGCACAGTGTCACCAAATTAACCGGCAAGATCACGCTGCCGGCGCCGTCGACCATGCATTTCTACCGCTGCAACGACTATGCCGACACCGCCGTCTATCCAGACGTTAAAGAGTTTTTTGCCGACCTCGCCAATGTCTTCAAACAGGAGATCGGCGAACTTGCGAAGGCGGGCTGCCGCTATATCCAACTCGACGAAGTCGCTGTCGCTCTGCTGTGTGACCCTGGAATCCGACAGCAAATCGCCGCCTCGGGCAGCGATCCCGATAAACTGGTCGACCTCTATATTGACAGTATCAACGAAGCCGTTGCCGGCGCGCCGGCAGACGTGATCTTCGGCGTCCACATGTGCCGCGGCAATTTCAAAGGGCATTACCTTGGGGCTGGCGGCTATGAATCGGTCGCCGAGCGGTTTTTCGCCAACACCAAGGTCAATCACTTCCTGCTTGAGTACGATACCGCCCGCGCCGGCGACTTCGCGCCACTGCGCTTTGTGCCGAAGGATCGCGGCGTCGTCCTCGGTCTTGTCAGCTCGAAAACGCCGGTGCTGGAGAGCCTCGATCTTTTGAAGCGCCGGACTGAGGAAGCGACGCACTATATCGACCTCGATCGGTTGGCGATCAGCCCGCAATGCGGCTTCGCCAGTACTGTCGCGGGTAATCCTCTCACCGAAGCGGACGAGCGGGCAAAGCTTGCGCTTGTGGTCGAGGCGGCTGACGCGATTTGGGGTTGATCAATAAGCGTGCACCTGCTGCGTCGGTATGGGCCGGATTCCGGTCGGTAATCCCGCCTCACAATTAATCATCTGTCGCGCCAGACCCGCGCCATGGCGAGTTGATCCGTGGAATTTCTGCTGATGGCACAGAGCGGACATAGCGAATATTGCGTTTTTTGATTTTGGCACCGACCCGGTCGCCGGTGCCGGGTTTCCAAATGTAAATGGGTGCACTCGCCATCTTGTCGTACTGTGGTCGTACCGTAGCCGTTGCGCACAATCGCGGCACTGAGCACCGCGTCTAAACCCCGGTAACCTCCGCCTTGTTTGATGCCGTGCGGAGCCGTATAGGCATTAAAGTCGTCCTTGCGATTGCATCGTGTCTGGACTTCCAACGTGCGACCTGGAATGAAAATACACTAAATGCTTGATAATAATAGACAACTCTCTATCGCCCCGATGATGGATTGGACCGACCGGCATTGCCGGTTCTTCCATCGCCTGCTGACGCGCCGGGCGCTTCTCTATACCGAGATGCTGACCACCGGCGCCATTCTGCATGGCGACCGCGAGAGGCTGCTCGGCTTTAACGCCGCCGAACACCCGGTGGCGCTGCAGCTTGGCGGAAGCGATCCGGCGGCGCTTGCCGAATGTGCCCGCATCGGCGAAGGATTCGGCTACGACGAGATAAATCTCAATGTCGGCTGTCCGTCCGACCGCGTACAGGAAGGCCGCTTCGGCGCCTGCCTGATGCTGGAGCCTGCTTTGGTCGGCGACTGCGTCGCGGCGATGAAGGCCGCCGTGAAAATTCCGGTCACCGTCAAATGCCGTATCGGCGTCGACGAACAGGACCCGGAGCAGGCGCTGTTCTCCTTTACTGACACAGTAAAGTCAGCCGGCGCGGATGCGCTCATCGTGCATGCCCGCAAGGCCTGGCTCAAGGGTCTGTCGCCGCGCGAAAACCGCGAAGTGCCGCCGCTCGATTATGCCATCGTGCACCGGCTCAAGGCCGCCCATCCGAATCTTGCCGTCATCCTCAACGGCGGCATCGCCAGCGTCGAGCAGGCGCAAGAACAACTGAATGCGGAACTGGGCGCCCTCGACGGTGTAATGATGGGCCGCGCCGCCTATCAGGAACCGTGGCGGCTGCTTTCCGTCGATGCCGCCTTCTATGGCGAGGCGCCGGCCTTTGCCACGCCGAAGGAGGCGGCGTTCGCGCTCATTCCCTATATCGAACGTGAAATGGCCCGGGGCGTGCGGCTGAACTCGATCACCCGACACGTCCTCGGCCTGTTCCGCGCAGTACCCGGCGCGCGTGCTTTTCGGCGTCACCTTTCAGTCGAGACTGTCCGGCCGGGGGCAGCGGCGTCTGTGCTGGCCGATGCGCTGGCGCTGGTGGTGGACAGCGCCGCCGATACGGCGCACATCGCCGCCTGATTTGGCGCGCAAGAGCTTTATTGAAAGAGCTTTATTGATTGCCCAGCGCGCCGCCGACGAGCGTGAACGGACTGGCAATCGCGCTGCCGAACGACGAAAAGATGAATGCGCCGGCCTGGCCGAAGTCGCCGCCCGCGTGTCGCCGCTCCATTCCACCGAGCCGCGAATAGAGCGTGGCGTAGATGACATAGCCGTCGTGATTGAGCGGATCCGGCGATTTCAGATTCGATATGTCGATGATCCTTATATTCGCCGCGCGCGCGGCATCCTGCACGCCGGGATTGTCGACGTCGAGCGCCCCCAGCCGTTTGCGATCGCCGGCAACGCTGCCGGCAAAGGCGAGCGCCTTGTCGTCGCGCGATACAAGAACTGTCATCGGCGGTGTGAGCGGGCCGATCACGCGCGTTTGCGCGCTGAACACGTCAAGATCGATATCCGGCGCAGCGAGGATCACCTTGAGACCGGCGATCGTCGCGCTCCGGCCGGTCATGCGCAACTGGCGCAAGGCCTCGACGGTCAGCCAAGCGCCCATGCTGTGCGCCAAGAGCGTCACGTCGCCGGGCTTGCGGTCGCGCGTCAACTGCGTCAGCAGTTGCGCCAGCGCGTCGCGCGAATAGGTCGCCGCTTCCTTGTCGCCGACATAGCCCACCAGTTTGTCGTCCGCGGGCCAGGCGAACAGGATCGGAATGCCGTCGATGTCGGCATCCGACGCCATCTGCGCCAGGCGGAAAACGGATTCCTGGAAATTGACATTATACCCATGGATAAAGACGCCAGCCTTGCGTCCGTCGCGACCGGGTGCGCGCGCCGATACCTTTTGGGCGAATTCGGCGCCAGACAGAATGCGCTGTTGCACGGTGACGAAATCGCTCTCGGGATCGGGCGTGCCGGCCGGCCATTCTATTTCACCGGGCTTGTGGCGCGGTGGAATGGCGATGGTGAACTCGGCATAATTCAGCGTCGGGGCACGGCCGGTGGTGTAGACAATGGCGCTGTCCGGCTGGCGTACGCGGGTCGTCGCCACGTAGACAGTGACGAGTTTGGCGCCGGGCGTTATCGCCTCGGTCGGAATGAGGACGCCAGGCCCCGGACGGGCGCAACTGGCCAGTCCGCAAGACAAGGCGGCAATTAGGAGCAAGGGCCAAAGCGGGTTTCGGGGGCGCGTGAAACCGTTTTCGCCGGCGGTGTATTCGGCGATGGATCGATTGGCGTAGACCATTATCGATATGAAGTTCCGGTATTGTCGTGCATACGGGGAATTGCGGACTCACGGAATTGAGACGATGTGAATCGACGAAGGCCGCCTGAGCAAGCCTTACCACTTCTGCCGCCGAAAGCTTGGATAATATTCGCCGGCCGCCAGCCGGCAGGTGTGCCCCCATAATCGAGAATGGCGACCGATACGCGGGCGGAAGGAATGCCGGAGCATGACTGAGCGAGGCAAAAGGCCGCCGGGTGCCGCCACCGGAGCCGCATTTCTGCTGGCGGTGGTGTCAGCGACGGCGCTGGCGGCCGTGGCGGTCTGGTTCCAGGTCAAGCCGCCTTATGGCTGGCTCTGGATCGCCGCGATCGCCGTGGCGGCCATAGTCCTTATTGGCGCCGGCCGGCGGCGGTGGAAAGCCGGTTGGGCCGGGCTGGCGATCGCGTGTCTCGTCGGCGTGGCTTGGTGGACGTCGATCGCGCCGTCGAACGATCGGGACTGGGCGCCGGACGTCGCCCGTGGCGTGACCGCCGACATCGCCGGGCCGAATGTCATCCTGCACAACGTGCGGAATTTCGACTGGCGAAGCGATACAGATTTCACGCCGCGTTGGGAGACGCGGCGCTATTCGCTCGACCGGCTTACATCGGTCGATCTGGTGAGTTCGGTGTGGGGCAGTCCGGCCATCGCCCACACTCTTATCAGCTTCGGCTTCGCCGATGGCGGCCACGTCGTGTTCTCGGCCGAAGTCCGGCGCGAACGCGGTGAGGCGTTCTCCGAAATCGGCGGGTTCTTCAAGCAGTTCGAACTGGTGATGATCGCCGCCGACGAAAAGGACATTATCCGCCTGCGCACCAATATACGGCGCGAGGACGTAACGTTGCTGCCGCTGAAATTGAATGGCGCCCAGGCGCGAGCGTTGTTTCTCGGCTTTGCCGGCCGCGCCAACGATCTGGCCAGGACAGCGCAGTTCTATCAGACCGTGACGACTAACTGCACGACGGTGATCTTCGAACTGGCGCGCCACATCGATCGTCGCGTGCCGCTGGACTGGCGTATTCTGTTTTCCGGCTATCTGCCGGGTTATCTGTACGAGTTGGGCATCATCCGAACCGACATCCCGCTCGATCAGGTCTTGCAACAGGCCGCCATCAGCCTGCGGGCGCAGGACGCGCCGGCGGCAGCGGATTATTCGCAGGTCATCAGGGCCGGAAACTAGTGTCGCCGAATTGAAGTTCCTGCATCACTTGCCGCAAGTTCATTCAGGAACTTCAAATCGATAAGCGGCACTAGAATCAAATACTTGGATTTGACGTTCGCATAAGATATTCGCGGCAAACGGGTAGCGAACGTTAAATCCGCTCCACTAGTTTCTCCGGTCATGGCTGATGCGCTGGCGCTGGTGCTGGAAACGCCAGATGATATGGCGCACATCGCGGCTTAGTCCTCCCACCTTTCAGTGCGGATTTTTCATGCTGCTGGGATATCCGATCTCCGAGATTGTCTGGCTCGTGCTGCTGATCCTGGCCGGCGGCGTCGTCACCGGAATATTGGCGGGCCTGTTCGGCATCGGCGGCGGCGGCGTTATCGTGCCGGTGCTGTATGAGGTCTTCGGACTGATTCACGTGCCCGACAATCTGCGTATGCAGCTGTGCATCGGCACCTCGCTCGCCATTATCGTGCCGACGACGTTGCGTTCCTATATCGGTCACAAGCGCAAGGGCGCGGTTATTCCCGACGTGGTGCGGGTCTGGACTCTGCCGGCCGTCATTGGCGTCGTGATCGGCTCGGTGACAGCGGCTTACGCGCCGGGCGCGGTATTCAAGATCGCCTTCGTTGTCTTCACCGCCTTCATCAGCGCCAAGATGCTGTTTGCCGGCGACCGCTGGAATGTCAGCGACCGACTGCCCGGCCGCGGTCTGATGTGGGTCTATGGCTTTATCACCGGCCTGATTTCATCGCTGGTCGGCGTTTCCGGCGGCGCGGTGTCGAACGCGGTACTGACCATGTATGGCCAGCCGATGCAGCGGGCGGTGGCGACCTCGGCCGGCATCGGCGTGCCGATCACCATTGTCGGCGCCATCGGCTACGCCATCGCCGGCTGGCCGCACCTCCAGCAATTGCCGCCGCTGTCGCTTGGTTTTATCTCGGTGCTCGGCTTTGTCCTGATGGCGCCGGTGTCGAGCTACACCGCCAGCTACGGCGTGCGGCTGGCGCACTGGCTGCCGCGCCGCGGCCTAGAAATCGGCTTCGGCGTTTTCCTGATGCTGGTGTCGCTGCGCTTTATCGTCAGTCTAATCTGATACTGACGCGCTACGACGCCTTGCGCACGTCCGACAGGAAGGCTTCGACCTCGATCCGCAACTGTGACGAACTGCGCGCGACCTCGGTGGCCGAGGCCAGCAATTCGTTGGCGACGTGACCGGTCTCCATCGCCGCCTGTTGCACCTCGGCGATATTTTGCGTGACGTCGTCGGTGCCGAACGCGGCTTCGCCGATCTTGTCGGCAATCTCCTGGGTCGCGGTTTGTTGCTGGCTGATGGCCTGCGCGACCGCCTTGGAAATGGTGTCGACTTCGAGAATGGCGGCATCCATGTTGCGGATCGCCGCCACGGTCTCGCCGGTGGCACTCTGGATTTGCGCGATTTGCGCATTGATCTGATCCGTTGCCTTCGCGGTTTGCCCGGCGAGCAGCTTGACCTCGGCGGCGACCACGGAGAATCCGCGCCCGGCATCGCCGGCGCGTGCCGCCTCGATGGTGGCATTGAGCGCCAGAAGGTTCGTCTGCTGCGCGACGTTGCTGATCAGCTTGACGACCTCACCAATTTGATCGGCGGCGGCAATCAGCGCCGTAATGGTAGTGTCGGTGTGGCGCGAATATTCGACCGCGTTGCGGGTGATGCGGGAGGACATCGCCACCCGCTCGCCAATATCCTGCGCCGAACGCGCCAGTTCGCCGGTCGCGGCTGCGACAATCTGGGCGCTTTCCGAGGCCTGCCACGCCGCGATGGTGACCTTGTGAGACAGCTTATTGGTATGTTCGGCGCTGACCGACAGCGATCGCGAGGTTGCCTCCAGTTCGGTGGAGGATGATTCGAACGATTCCGCGACGCCAGTGACCTTGTGTTCGAAGGCGCTGGCGAGGGCTTCGAGCGCCGCTGCGCGGCTTTCCTTGGCGGCGCGTTCGGCGTCGCGATTGGCGGCCATGTCATTGGCCTCAATCAAGTGCGATTTGAAGAAATCGACCGCGCGGGCGACCTCGCCAATTTCGTCATTGCGGCCCGTGTCGGAGATTGCGACATCCAGTTTTCCCGATGCGAGAGAGCGCACCACGCTGCTCAGGCGCGCCAGCGGATAAGTCACCCGCCTGACGACGACCAGAAAGCAGGCGGCGGTCGCGCCGATTGCCAGAAAGATGCCTGTGATCCTGCCGACGAGTTCCCGAAATACAGTGGTTTCCAATCGAACGGTATGCTGCTCACCGGCGTCGGCCGCGGCGTCCAGGATTTCAAGAAAGGAATTGATCGCCGGATCCGTTTGCGCGAGCCAGTCCGTCAGGGAAACACTGCGGGCATCCAGGTTTTGCGCCGGTTGCAGCATCTGATCGACGCGCGGCCGAAACGTGCCGAAATACTGATGCTTGGCTTTTTCGATCGCCGCTTTAATCGGCGACGACTCGCTTTCGCCGTTGGAAAGCTCGACGAGGAGCCGCCAGCCGAATTCAATCTGGGCCCGTCCGGTTGCGATTGTGCGGACGCCATCCGGCGTAACTTGTCCGGAGCCGGTAATTGTTGCGGCCACCACTGAACGTTCGATACCGGCGATTTCACGGAGTTTAAAGCTTATGCTCTTGATGCGGGAAAAACGCATCAGCATCGGATCGTTCAGAGTGTCGAGTTGACTGGCTGCCAGCCACAGTTCGTCTGCTGCCTTGATCAACGCAACCATCGCGGAATTATATTCCGTCAATGCGGCTTGTTCGCGCTGCGCGGATTGTCGCGTGAGCGATTCGTCTATTTTAATTCTGGCGGCTTGAACTCTTCGCAGTGCGCTTCCAATGCCGTCGGCGATGACCGGTTTGTTTGAAAAATTCAGCGCCAGCAGTTGCGGAACGCTGTCGCTAAACTTGTCCTCGGCGGCGGCTCGGTGGTCGCTAATACGCTTGCCAACGTCGGCAAGCGCCGGGACGGGTAACTTGAATGCAAAGTTGGTGGTTGGCTGTTCGCGCAGCAGGAAATAAATGCCGTTGACCAAGCGATTGCCGGCGTGGTCGGCGTTGCGCACCGTCTTCGCGTACTGGAATTTCTCCCAGGCTTTGATGCCGTCGAGCGTGAGCTCAACGACCAGTATCGACGCCACGCAGCCAGTCGCGAACAGCAGGGTGAATTTCAGCGTCCTGAGACGAGACAGGAACGAACCGAAGGTCGCGGATGGGATGGATGCAAGGGCCATTAAAATCGTCTTGGACGCGGTAAGTAATTGGGTAATCGTCGGCGATTTTGGTTAATAAATACAAATTTTGCATGTCAATATAGATTGTCGCTTTAGGCGGTGTCCGGACGCTAACGACATTGTTTGCCGCGGCTTGGCTAAGGCGTCCCGCGCATGCGCAATTTGTCGCCGCGCACTTCCCAGCTGTCGAGCCTGTTGAGGAAACTCATTCCCAACAGGTTGGTCCGCAGTTGCCCGCTTTGCGCCACCAACGCCGGCACCGACCGTTCGATGACGCCGCCGATGGCGAGGCGGTCGAGCGTCACCGGCGCCGCATGGGTGCGTCCGTTGGCAGTGTCGACGTTGACCGTGTAGGTCAGGACCTCGATCGGCAGGCCGGCGGCCTTGGCGGCGGCTTGCGTCAGCACCACGGCGCTTGCGCCGGTGTCGAGCACCATCGGCACCCGCGCGCCATTGATATGGGCGATCAACGCGAAGTCGCCGCCGTGGCCGCGCACGACCTCGGCGTTCTGGCCGCGGCTGGCGACATGGCCGGGAATGAGTTCGGCGATGACGCGGTCGGCGGCGTCGCGCAGCTCGAAGCGATAGGAATAGCCGACGACCAGCAACAGGCCGATCACCACCCAGAACAGCATCGCCTCGAGGGCCTTTGACAGTCTGTCGCGGAAGATCACCAGCACCAGCCCGCCGGTAAAAATCGCCAGCGCGATCTTGATCGTCAGCGAGCCGATGTCGTGGCGCAACAAGGTCGCAATGGCGTCCTGGTCATTGGTCGCGATCAGCGCCGCCAGCGACAGCGCGACACCGAGGACAAAAACCCAGGTCAGGCGGCGTGTCATTGTGTCAGCCCGCCGCTTTGGCTGGCAGGACGAGCCCGGCGGCGCTCATGCGCGCCGGCAGTTCGGCCATGATCTCGGCGCGCCGCGCCGGCGTAAACGTGCTCCAGCCGGCGACCTCGTCGATCGTGCGGCCGCAGCCCATGCACAGATGCGTGCGGGCGTCGATCGAGCAGATATTGATGCAAGGTGACTGGATCATGCCGGTTTCAACGACGCCGATTCAAGGCCCGAACATAGGTGGCGCGGGGGCGAACGCAATCGCGGAATAGACTAAAAAGAAGCCGTCTTTAAGTCCCCGCCCGGAACAGCGGGCGACGGCTGAGGCGGCGGCGCTCCTCGGCCGAGAGGATTGGCTCGCCCGGCGGCGTGATCGGCGGCGCGTGCTCGGTCATCGGCGCCATCGCCGCGACGACGCGCTCCGGCGGGAAGGTGACGATCACCTCGGTGCCGATGCGCAACTTGGATTTCAGCGTGAAGGTGCCGCCATGCAGATCGACCAGGCTCTTGGCAATCGGCAGCCCGAGGCCTGCGCCTTGTTCGGCCGACTTGATTGAATTTGAGCCTTGCCCGAACGAGGCCAGAACGATCGGGATTTCCTCTTCCGGAATGCCGGCGCCCGTATCCTTGACGCTCATGTATTGCCCGCCGGACGCGGTCCAGCCGACTTTGAGCCAGATCTCGCCGCCTTGCGGCGTGAACTTGATCGAGTTCGACAAAAGATTGAGCGCGATCTGGCGAATGGCGCGCTCGTCCGCCCACAGCCGTGGCAGATCCTGCTCATAGACCTCGTGCATGGTGATGCCGCGGCTGGTGGCACGCAGCATCAGAAGGTGATGGCAATCCTCGGCGATACCGGTGAGCGACACCGACTCCTCGTTGAGTTCGTAGCGGCCGGCCTCGATGCGCGACAGGTCGAGAATTTCGTTGATGAGGCCGAGCAGATGCACGCCGGACGTATGAATGTCGCCGGAGTATTCCTTGTAGGCCGCGATCTGGTGTTCGCCGAACACTTCGGTCTTCATCACTTCGGAGAAGCCGAGAATGGCGTTGAGCGGCGTGCGCAGCTCGTGGCTCATCTGCGCCAGAAAGCGCGACTTGGAAATATTGGCGGCTTCGGCGCGCTGGCGCGCCTCGTCGGAAATCATCTTGGCCTGTTCGAGCTCGCCGATCAGCGCGTCCTTTTCGGCGCGCGCTTCCAAGGTCGCGAGCGTCGTCGAATAGAGCCGGTAGGCAAGCACAGCAAAGTAGCCTTGCGCCGACACCGCCATGATGGCGAGGATGTAGGAGCGCAAGTTGCCCTGCAGCGCGAAGTCGAGCGCGATGGCCGCGGTGACCGGGAAGGTCGCGGCGAAAGCGGCGATCGGCAGGGATGACGCCAGCATGCTCGACACCGCGACGACCAGCAGCATCACGAACAGCATGAAGGTGTTGGAGCTCTCGTCGGTGCCGACCGGATGAATCAGAATGAACATCCAGGCCAGACCGTAGAACAGGTCGAGCATGATGAAGCGCAGCCGCCAGCCCTTGGCCGACCCCGCCGACATTGGCTGGGAGAGAAACTGCCGGCACTTGGTGATGATAACGGCATGGATGACCAGCACCGAGGCGGTCCAGGCGCCGGCCGCGACCGCGTCGGTCCACAGGCTCGACAGGAAGCCGATGGTGGCGACCAGCAGCAGGATCACCAGCGACGCGGACAGCCGGTTCTGCGCGTATTGCCGCAGCAGTTCGTAATCGAAATGCGGGCGGGTGCCGGAGGTCGAGGTCAGCCGGTCGCGCGCATCGCGCACATGTTGCGCGGCCAGGCGCCGCTTTACCGGCGAGGTTTCCGGCGGTAGCGCGGATAGGTCGGGTTGCTCGCCTGGGATCATGAAAGGGATACGCCGTTACGCATGGAACCAGCCGGCAAAGTCGCGCAAATTCCTTAAGGCCTTGCTTAAGTTGACCGCCGCTGAAGGCCCGTCTTGCACCGCGGTTAACAACGATTAACCATACCTTTGACAGGGAATCCGGTCTGTGTTCGGTTGACGTCATCATAGACGGCCGGGGAGACGAAATTATGAAGCTTTACGACACCAAAACCGCGCCGAACCCGCGCCGCACCCGTATTTTCCTGGCCGAGAAAGGCATCACCGTGCCGACCGAGCAGGTCGACATGACGACCTTCCAGCACCGCACGCCGGAATACACCGCGCTTAATCCGTTCCAGCGCATGCCGGCTTTGGTGCTCGACGACGGCACGGTGATCACCGAGTCGATGGCGATCTGCCGCTATTTCGAGATGCTGCAGCCGCAGCCGGCTCTGTTCGGCGAGGGCGCAAAGGAGATCGCGCTGGTCGAGATGTGGAACAGGCGCTGCGAGATCAATTTCTTCGCCAATGTCGCGGCGGTGTTTCGCCATCTGCATCCGGCGATGAAGGAGTACGAAATTCCGCAAGTGCCGG
>CAITJJ010000318.1 GCA_903892675.1 uncultured Hyphomicrobiales bacterium
GGGCATTCCCGGCATCGAGGCGGTGATCGCCGTCGCCTCCGGCAAAGGCGGCGTCGGCAAATCGACCACGGCGGTCAATCTGGCGCTCGGCCTGCGCGATCAGGGCCTGAAGGTCGGCATGCTCGACGCCGATATTTACGGACCGTCATTGCCGAAACTTTTCGCCATCAAGGAAAAGCCGGAGACCGTCGGCGGCACGCGGTTGAAGCCGATCGAACGCTACGGCTTGAAGATCATGTCGATCGGTTTCCTGATCGACGAAGAGACGCCGATGATCTGGCGCGGGCCCATGGTGATCTCGGCGATCACGCAGATGCTGCGCGAAGTCGAGTGGGGCAAGCTCGATGTGCTGGTGGTCGACATGCCGCCGGGCACCGGCGATGCGCAACTGACGATGGCGCAGCAGGTGCCGCTCAAGGGAGTGGTGATCGTTTCGACGCCGCAGGATCTGGCGCTGCTTGATGCACGGCGCGGCGTCGCCATGTTCAAGCGCGTCAATGTACCGGTGCTCGGCGTGGTCGAGAACATGAGCTACTTCCTGTGCCCGGAATGCGGCACGCGCTCGGATATCTTCGCACATGGCGGCGCGCGACACGAGGCGGAACGTCTCGGCGTTCCGTTCCTCGGCGAGGTGCCGCTGCACATGACCATCCGTGAAAAGTCCGATGCCGGTTTGCCTGTTGTGGCGACGGAACCGGACGGCCCGCACGCCAAAATCTATCGCGACATCGCCGCCAAGGTTCTGGCCGAAATCAAGGGCGGCGCATCGGCGGGGCGCGCCGCGCCGAAGATCGTGATCGAGGCGTAAGGCGTTTTTCATTCGTTCGCGGTGAATTTTCCATCAATCGGTTTGATGAACGCGCGCAGCGCGCGTGTGCGCGCCCCGCATGCAAGCAATGCAGCCGTAGCGCTGGTCACCGCCGCGTCGTCCGTGCTTTGCACAGGTCTGTTTCGTCAACCTCGTGACGAAAAGCATCGACCCAAATCTGGAGTGACATTGAAATGAAGCGCCGGCAATTTATTGGCGCGGCAGGCCTTGGCCTGGCCGCGACCGCGATCGCCAAGCCCGCGATCGCGCAATCCAGCCCCGAAGTGAAGTGGCGTCTGACCTCGAGCTTTCCGAAGTCGCTCGATACCATCTTCGGCGCGAGCGAAGTTTTCTCCAAGGCGGTTGCCGAGGCAACCGACGGCAAGTTCCAGATCCAGACCTTCGCCGCCGGCGAAATCGTGCCCGGTCTGCAGGCCGCCGATGCGGTGCAGAACGGCACCGTCGAAATGGCGCACACCGCGTCTTACTACTATGTCGGCAAGGACCCGACCTTCGCCCTGTTCACGGCGCAGCCCTTCGGCCTCAACGCCCGCATGCAGTCGGCGTGGATGGAATTCGGCGGCGCGCAGCAGCTCGCCAATGACTTCTTCAAGAAATACAATTTCATCGCGTTTCCGGCAGGTAACACCGGCACCCAGATGGGCGGCTGGTTCCGCAAGGAAATCAACAGCGTCGCGGATCTCAGCGGCCTGAAGTTTCGTATCGCCGGATTTGCCGGTCAGATATTCACCAAGCTCGGCACGATCCCGCAGCAGGTTGCCGGTGGCGACATCTATCCGTCGCTGGAGAAGGGCACCATCGACGCCGCCGAGTGGGTCGGTCCGTACGACGATGAGAAGCTCGGCTTCTACAAGGTCGCCAAGTACTACTACTATCCGGGCTGGTGGGAAGGCGGCGCCATGCTGCACAACTTCATCAATCTCGATAAGTGGAATGCGCTGCCGAAGAACTATCAGGCCATCGTCAAGGCGGCCTCGGCGCAGGCGCATACCTGGATGTTGGCCAAATACGACGCCGGCAATCCGCAGGCTCTCAAGCGGCTGATCGCCGGCGGCGCGCAGTTGCGCCCGTTCCCGCTGCCGGTGATGGAGGCGAGCTACAAGGCCGCTACCGAAACCTACGCGGAAGTCAGCGCCAAGAATGCCGACTTCAAAAAGGTCTATGACAGCATGGTCGCTTTCCGCGGCGACGAATATTTGTGGTGGCAGGTGGCCGAACTCGGCTTCGACGCCTTCATGGTGCGGATGCGCTCGCACGGCTAGCGCCCGTTTAGCTGCGGCTTCTAAAATTGGCCTTCGCCCGGACACACCGGGCGGGGGTCTTTTTCTTTATTGCAACCGGCTGGATTTTCTCGAACGATGCGATCATGCTTTTGATCCGGGCGCGATTCCGGGCGGGTTTTGTTAGCTTTGCGGACGCAATGGCGCTTTCGGCGGCAAAAAATGCCTCTTACAACTTTCGTCGAAGCGTTGCACACTGGATTTAGAGGGCAGGGTCCGTCATGGTCTTTGTCAAGTGCCTGCGTGGGAATCACGGGTGCGCGGCGGGTGCAAAGGGGCACCGGCTATAAAATCATCACATGGGAGGATATCCGAATGAAACGTCGTCAATTTATTCAGGCCGCCGGTCTCGGGGTCGCCGCGTCGGCGATTGCCGCGCCGGCGATCGCGCAATCGTCGCCTGAGATCAAGTGGCGTATGACCTGCAGCTGGCCGAAGTCGCTGGAAACGCTTTACGGCGCCGCCGAGACGATGGCGAAGGCGGTGAGCGACGCGACCGACGGCAAATTTCAAATCCAGGTATTCGCCGCGGGCGAAATCGTGCCGGCTTTGCAAGTTGTCGACGCGGTGCAGAACGGCACCGTCGAGTGCGGCCATACCGCCTCGTACTACTATTTCGGCAAGGATCCGACCTTCGCCTTCGGCACTTCGGTCGGTTTCGGCCCGAGCGCCCGCCTGAACCAGGGCTGGTGGACGCACGGCGGCGGCTCCGAAGTGCTCAATGAATTCTACAAGAAGTACAACGCCACCGCGATCCTCGCCGGCAATACCGGCTGCCAAATGGGTGGTTGGTTCCGCAAGGAGATCAACACGCTCGACGACCTCAAGGGCCTCAAGTTCAGGATCGGCGGCTTCACTGGCCGTGTCTTGCAGCGGCTTGGCGTGGTGCCGCAGCAGATCGGCGCGCCGGATATCTATCCGGCTCTCGAAAAGGGCACCATCGACGCGGCCGAATGGGTCGGGCCTTATGACGATGAAAAACTCGGCTTCTACAAGGTCGCGCCGCACTATTACTATCCGGGATGGTGGGAAGGCGGCTCGATGCTGCTCGCCTTCTTCAACCTGGATAAATACAACGCGCTGCCGAAGCACTATCAGGCGATCCTTCAACAGGCGGGCGCCTACGCCAACACGTCGTGCATGGCGAAGTACGACCAGTTGAATCCGCCGGCGCTGCGCCGCTTGCTCGCCAACGGCGTGAAGCTGCACGCCTTCTCGCCGGCGATCATGGAGGCCTGCTACAAGGAAACCATGGCGCTGCACGGCGAAATCGCGAAGGAAAACGCCACCTTCAAGAAGGTCAACGACTCGATGATGGACTTCACCAAGAACGGCTACCAGTGGCATCAGGTCGCCGAACTCGGCTACGACAGCTACATGGTCCGTCAGATGCGCGGCTAGTCTTTGCGCTGAAAGAAAAAACCCCGGAGCCTTCAGGCTCCGGGGTTATTTTTTTGCCGATGCGGGCCTGATCTTCAAGCAGGCCCGATCAATTCCTGGGCGGCCCGAAGTCGAGCGCCGGCAATTCGATCTGCGGAATGTCTATCTTGACCGAGCTTGGATCGACGCCACTCGGCTTGTCGAGGAAGTACGTCACCGACTGCGGCCAGAAAATGAGAATAACCACCAGGATCACTTGTAGGCCGACCCACGGAATAGCGCCCCAATAGATGTCCGACGTTTTGATCGATTTGGGCGCGATGCCCCGCAAATAGAACAGCGCGAAACCGAACGGTGGATGCATGAAGCTGGTCTGAATGTTGGCGCAGATCAAAACGCCGAACCAGATCAGATCGATCCCGAGTTTGTCGGCGGCTGGCGCCAACAGCGGAATGAGAATGAAGGCGATCTCGAAGAAGTCGAGAAAGAACGCCACCACGAAGATGAAAATGTTGACGAAGACGAGGAAGCCGACCTGTCCGCCGGGCAGGGCCGTCAACAAGTGCTCGATCCATTCCTTGCCGCCGACGCCCTGGAAGACGAGGCTGAACACGCGCGCGCCGATCAGAATGAAAACCACCATGGCGGTCAGCCGCATCGTCGTGGCCATACCTTGGTAGAGCAGCTTCCAGCTCAGCGTGCCGTAGAAGGCGGCCAGCGCGATCGCGCCGACCACGCCCATCGCGCCCGCTTCGGACGGGGTGGCAAGGCCCATGAAGATCGTGCCGAGCACAAGGAAGATCAGCCCGAGCGACGGTATCATGCCGCGCAGACACTTCTTCCAGAGTTGCCAGCCGCGCAGCGTGCGGGCTTCAAGCGGCAGCGCCGGGACGTCGTTCGGCCATATGACGCTGACGATGAACACCCAGATACAGAACAGCGCGACCTGAATGACGCTGGGCCCGATAGCACCCGCGTACATATCGCCGACCGAACGGCCGAGTTGGTCGGCCAGCACGACTAGAACCAGCGACGGCGGGATAAGCTGCGTAATCGTGCCGGACGCGGCAATGACACCCATCGTATGGCGCGTCGAATAGCCATACTTGAGCATCGGCGTCATCGAAATCACGCCCATGGCGATAACCGAAGCGGCGACAGTGCCGGTGATCGCCCCGAGAATGGCGCCGACGAAAATCACCGCGTAGGACATGCCGCCGCGAACCGGCCCGAACAATTGCCCGATCGAATCGAGCAGATCTTCGGCGAGCCCACATCGCTCAAGGATGGCGCCCATGAGAGTGAAGAACGGAATCGCCAGCAAGAGGTCGTTCGAGACGATGCCGAACAACTGATAGGTTAGGTTGCCAAGGAACTGAGGTCCAATCAGCCCAAGTTCAATGCCGATGAAACCGAAGAACAATCCGGTCGCTGCGAGCGAGAACGCGGCCGGATAGCCGATGAGCATAAATAGGACCATTCCCCCAAACATCAGGGGTGCCATGTTGTCGCGGATAATGCTCATTGGAGGGGCTTTTCGTATTTGAATTCGATATCGATGACGTGCTCGAGCGCGGCGACGCGCTTGATGATTTCTGAAATGCCCTGCAGCGCCATCAAGGCGAACCCAAGCGGCAGCATGAGCTTGACCGGCCAGCGGACCAGGCCGCCGGCATTCGACGACTGCTCATTGCCAAGCCACGATTCCACAAACCACGGCCACGTAAAATAAGTCAGGATCACGCAAATCGGCAGCAGGAAGAGGATGCCGCCGATAATGTCGATCCAGATCTGCGTGCGCTCGGACGCCATGCCGTAGACGAGATCGACGCGGACATGCTCGTTCATTTTAAGAGTGTAGGGTGCGCCGAGCAGCACCATGCCCGCGAACATGTACCATTGGATTTCAAGCCAGCCGTTCGAGCTTTCACTGAACAGGTAGCGGCTGAAGGCATTGCCGGCGCTGATGAGACAGGCGAGCAAAACCAGCACATTGGCCACGACGGCAAATTGGGAATTGAACCAGTCGACTGCGCGGCTGAAAGATAGCAATCCTTTCACGTCCCCTCCCAAAGCTCCGGTATACCGGTCTTAAGATTTTTGTCGTCCCCACAGATCCACTTAAACGAATATGGCCGCAATACGTCAATGGCCAAGTTCATAGTATTTTAGAGGAAAGCTGGCCTTTCAGCGGGATTGAACGCGCGATATTCGTCCGATTGGCCGATCCAAGCGGCGGCGGCCGGGTACCGGGAAACCGATAGTAAACGAAGCGTAAACTTCGAATTAACCACGTCAGGCCTAGAGTTCTGTTCACCGGCAGCGCGCGGCCGGAACGCTTCAGGGGGCAATCCTCTGGAAATGGCGAACGCGCGCAAGGTGAAGCATGCGGCATCTGACAATCGTCGAGCGATTGATGGCGGCCGTTCTGTTGCCTCTCGGCGCGGTCGTGGCGCTGCCGATCCTGGCGTCGTTTGCCGGCGCGGGCGATGCTTTCCTCATTCAAATCGTTACCGTCGCCGGCATCGCAGGTTTGGCTGTGCTGGCGGTGCGCGCACTAGCGCAATCGATCGCGCGGCCGATTGCCGAGGTAGCCGCAACGATCGACGCCATCGCCTATGCCGAAATGGCGCAGGCCGCACCGGCGCAGCCGAGCCGGGGGGAACTTGCGCAACTTCAAGCCGCTACCGAGCGGCTGGCCGAAATTCTGGGTGAGCGGCAGCGTCGCGAACTTGCCCACAACGATCTCGACCGATCCTGGCAGGCGTCGCGCCGGCAGCATTTGTCGAGCCTGGCGCATCAGGTCGAGCAGGCCACCGAAATTGGCGTTCAGCCGATCGTCAACAGCGCCGCCGCGTTGCAATTCAAAGCCGACGACATGGTGGCGGCGCTGGATGCGGTGCGCGCGGCTTTTGACGAGACCACCGCCGCCGCCGAGAGCTCGCGCGCCCTGAACCAGGCCGCCGGCCAGCTGTCCGATCAGGTGATGCAGGCGATCGACGACATCTCGGCACAGGTTACGCGCGGCAGCGGCCTCGGCCGCGAAGCGGTGGCGCGCGCCAATGCGTCGCGCAGCACCATCGATGCGCTGGCCAAGGCCGCCGACCAGATTGGCGACATCGTCGGCGTCATCAATCAGATCGCTGCGCAGACCAATCTGCTGGCGCTCAACGCGACGATCGAAGCGGCCCGTGCCGGAGAAGCCGGACGCGGCTTCTCGGTGGTCGCCGGCGAGGTCAAGACGCTGGCGACGCGCACGGCGGCGTCGACCCAGCGCATCGGCGTCAAGATCGCGGAAATCCAGTCGACCACGCGCGAGGCCGTCGCCGCTCTGGCCGGCATCGCCGAAGCCATCGATCAACTGTCCGGCGTCACCCAATCGGTTTCGGCGGCGATTGCACAGCAACGCGCCGCGACCACCGATCTTAGTTACAATGCGCGCGAGAGCAGCGCCGCCGTCACCGACGTCGCCGGACGGATGGCGGGCATCGCCAGCATGGTGGAGCGCTCGCGCGCGACCGCCCAGAATGTGTCGACCGTCGCCATCGATATGCAGGCGACCTCGCTGAATTTGTGCGGCGAAATACCCGAAATTGTCCGCAACGCGGTCACCGCCGATTTGCGCGAACATCCACGTTACGATGTCGATCTGCGCGCCCGGCTCGATTATAATGGATCGGTCAGTGAGGTCGCGGTGCGGGATATCAGCGAAGGCGGCGCCCGCATTGGTGCAACGCGCGCGTTACGCGTCGGCGGCGAGATCGCTTTGACCTTGCCGGGCATGAAGCCGATTGCGGGAAGGATCATTCGCGCCGACGCCGATAATTGCGGCATCAGTTTTTCGCCGTCGCTATTGCGCGCGGAAGAGCTGCGCGACCTTGTCACCTTGAAAATCCGGGCGGCGTAGAGCGTTTTCGAGCGAAGTGGAAACCGGTTCGCGTGAAGAAAACGCGTCAAAACAAATAAGCTAGAGCCCCGGCTTTGGCTTTATCAAAGCCGGAAAGGTTCTAGCGTTCGCGCTGCCAATCAGCCGCCGGTCACGCTCATGTGGCGCGACAAAGCGGGGCGATGCTGACGCCGGTCGATCACGAAATCATGACCTTTCGGCTTGCGGCTGATCGCGTCGTCGATCGCAGCATGGACCAGATCGTCGCTTTCGGACGCACGCAGCGGCGCGCGCAGGTCGGCGGCGTCTTCCTGGCCAAGACACATATAAAGCGTACCCGTGCAGGTGATGCGCACGCGGTTGCAGGATTCGCAGAAATTATGGGTCATCGGCGTGATGAAGCCGAGACGCCCGCCAGTTTCCTTGACGCGGACATAACGCGCCGGTCCGCCGGTTTGATAATCGATATCGTCGAGCGTGTAGCGTTCGGAAAGACTGGCCCGCACCATGGACAGTGGCAGGTACTGGTCGAGCCGGTCCTCGCCGATTTCGCCGAGCGGCATCACTTCGATCACGGTGAGATCCATGCCGCGGCCATGCGCCCAGTCCATCAGTCCGGCGATCTCGTTCTCATTGACGCCCTTGAGCGCCACCGCGTTGATCTTGACCTGAAGTCCGGCCGCCTGCGCCGCATCGATGCCGGCCATGACCTTGCCGAGGTCACCCCAGCGCGTGATGGCGCGGAATTTGTCCGGATCGAGCGTATCGAGCGACACGTTGATGCGTTCGACGCCATGGCCTTTGAGTTCGGCGGCGTATTTTTCCAGTTGTGAGCCATTGGTTGTGAGGGTCAATTCCTTGAGCGCGCCGCTCTTGAGATGACGCGACAACGATGCGACGAGAGTCATGATGCCGCGCCGCACCAGCGGCTCGCCGCCGGTCAGTCGCAATTTGTTGACGCCCTTGGCGACGAAGGCGCTGCACAGCCGGTCGAGTTCCTCGAGGCTCAGCAGATCCGCCTTCGGCAGGAAGCTCATGTGTTCGGACATGCAATAGACGCAACGGAAATCGCAGCGATCGGTGACCGAGACACGCAGGTAAGTGATGGCACGGGCAAACGGATCGATCAGCGCGCGCGGCTGCATCGTGGCAACATCAATCGTGGAGGCGACAGGTATCGGTGCCATCGGTCATCCCAGGCCAGGTGAATCAATCCACGCGGATCAGGCTATGCGGATCGCAAACGGATCAATTGATCAGCTTCATATAGGAAGTGTGGCCGATCTTGACCATAGCGTCCAGCCGCAGCAGCGCGCGCGAAAAGTCGCGGGCGCCCATCAAAATAAGGTAAGATCGGGACCGAAAGAGTGCGGACTACTGACGCGGCGGAGCCGGCCAGGGCGCGGCTGGCGCGGCCTGCTGACCTTGCACCGGCGCGGCGGGCGCAGGGGCGCGTGCCGCCGCCGGCCTGGCCGCTGGTTTGGCGGCGGGCTTGGCCGCCGGCTTCCTGGCCGCCGGTTTTGCTGCCGGCTTCGCCGCCGGTGGCGCCGGCGTCAGTTCGACCATCACCGGGTTCGGCCGCATCTGCGGCGGATTGCCGGACAGCGTGACCGGCTCCATGGTTTCGGATTCCGGCTGGTAGCCGTTCAGCGTGAACGTCACGGTGAGCGGCGCTTCGACCGGCAAGGCGAGGGCGCAGGGCGTGCGGCAGCTCTGACCGTTCGAGGTCTTGGCTTCGGCGCCCGGCGGTTCGGATTCGAAACGGACCGTGTCGGCGTACGGTGCTGGTTTCAATGCGTCGAGACTCATCCAGTCCGGAGTCGATGAACATGCGCCCAGCGCCAGTGTGCCACCGACAATCGCGATCACTCGATACATCATTTTAACCAGGTCCACTCAAACGATGGAGGCGACAAGCCTTTGGATGGCAATAAGTCCTTTGGGTAGATTACGGGCACAGCCTTGGCGAGGCAACAAGCGGCACGCCGTTAACCTTACCGCGTTAACCATAAATGCGGTGGACGCGCTTAGCTTGCGAATGAAATACCGGCAATTTGCTCCGGCAATTGCGCGAAATGGCTGATCAAACGGTCAGGGCTGTATTCCGATACAGGCCGCTCGCTGTAACCGAAATCGACCGCGATCACCGGGATGCCGGCGGCGCGGGCGGTCAGGATGTCGGTCTCGGAATCGCCGACCATGATTGACTGCCTGACGTTGCCGCCGGCGGCCGCGATCGTACGGCGAAGAATTTCCGGGTCCGGTTTCTGAATGCCGAAAGTATCCTGGCCGCAAATCGCTGCGAAGCGGTCGGTGAGTTTCAAATCGTTCAGCAGCAACACCGAAAGATGCTCAAGCTTGTTGGTACAGACCGCCAATCGCCAGCCGCGTTCTTCCAGTATGTCGAGTGCCTCGATCAGTCCGGGGAATGGCCGCGAATGCACGGCGACGTTGTCAGCATAGTAAGCGATGAAATCGGTAAACATTCGATCGAGCGTGCGATCGTCGACGATGCGGCCGTCGGCTTCGACGCCGCGCGCGATCATCAATTTGGCGCCGCCGCCGACGAAGTTGCGCGCGGTTGCGTAGGGCACCGGCGCCATGCCCTCGCGCGCCAGCACGACATTGAGCGTGGCGACCAGATCGGGGGCGGTTTCGACCAGCGTGCCGTCGAGATCGAAAATGATGGTGGCGGCGGATTTGCCGGCGGACTGACGAGCGGACATGCAGCGATCGCTAACCGGCGGCCGCCGGCGGCGCAAGGCTATTTCGCGCTTAATTGACCGGCATTTTCGGCTATTCAGACCGTCGGATCGGCGCTAGACAGGCCTGCCGCCAAGTCCTGAATGCAAATCCACAATCGAAGGCGAGGATATCAGCGTTGACCCTTGATGCCGATGCTCAGAAGCGAGCCGCTGCCGTCCGCGCGGTCGACTTCGTGGCGCCGGGGATGCGGCTCGGTCTGGGGACCGGCTCGACCGCCCGGCATTTCGTCGAGTTGATCGGCGAACGTGTCCGCGGCGGCCTCGACATCGTCGCGGTGCCGACGTCGGAGGCGACCCATGCCCAGGCCTTGGCCTGTGGCATCAGATTGCTGACCCTCGACGACACGCCCGAGCTTGATTTGACGGTTGATGGCGCCGACGAAATCGCGCCCGACATGAGCCTTATTAAAGGCGGTGGCGGCGCGCTGTTGCGCGAGAAAATCGTGGCGGCGGCGTCGGCGCGGATGCTGGTGATCGCCGACGAGAGCAAGTGGGTGGCGAGGCTTGGCCAATTTCCGCTGCCGATAGAGGTAACCCCCTTTGGATTTACCGCGACGCTGCGGGCGGTGGATAAGGCCATCGCCGGTATTCAGCGCAGTGGCGCGCTCGAACTGCGGTTGGCTAAAGATGGCCATGCTTTTGTCACGGATGGGGGGCACTGGATTGTCGACGCCCGGCTAGGCCGGATTGACGATCCGGCGGCCTTGGCGCATGCGCTGTCTGCTATCCCGGGGGTTATGGAGCACGGGCTGTTTGTCGGGATGGCGAAAATCGCCGTTATCGGTGGGCCTGCCGGCGTCAGAATCGTCGAGCGGACCTGAATTTTTGAACCATATGGAGTGACGACTATGACTTTCATGCAGACAACCCGGCGCGCCTTGCAATTGGCCCTGGTTGGCGCGGCGTTGGCGTCTTCGCTTCCGGCCATGGCCGCGCCGCCAACCCCAGCCGCCTTGGCCACCGCCGGCGAGATCGTGAAATTGAACGGCGCCACGTCGCTGTTCACCACCCTCATCCCGGGTGTCATTGAGCAGTCGAAAATTCTGTTCCTGCAGCAGAACCCCGGCCTTGCCGGCGACCTCAATGTCATCGCCACCAAGATACGCGCCGATCTGGCGCCTCGCCTGAGCGAACTATCCGCCGAAGTAGCAAAGATCTACGCTGAGCGCTTTACCGAGCAAGAGCTGAAAGATCTGCTCGCCTTCTATAACTCGCCCGTCGGCAAGAAATTCGTTGTCGAGCAGGGTGAGGTCGTCAATTCGACTCTTAAGTTCGCGCAGGACTGGGCCAACAAGCTGTCCGACGAAGTCACTGTCAAAATGCGCGAAGAGCTGAAGAAAAAGGGCCACGCGCTCTAGTGGAGCGGATTTGACGTTCGCTGCCCACTTGCCGCGAACATCTTAAGCGAACGTCAAATCCAAAGCTCCACTAGCAACAATAACTTGCTAGTGGTCCTTTGATTCTAACATTCGCAAAAATGGCTCCGCGGACGGGATGCGAATGTTAGAATCGGACCACTAGGCGATGGTTTGAGGCGCGGCCAATGGCGAACAACGATGTCGATCTTTTCGTCATAGGCGCGGGCTCCGGTGGCGTACGCGCCGCGCGCATTGCGTCGAGCTATGGCGCGCGCGTGATGGTGGCGGAGGAATTCCGCGTCGGCGGCACGTGCGTGATCCGCGGCTGCGTCCCCAAAAAGCTTCTCGTATACGCGTCGCGCTTCGGTCATGAATTCGAGGATGCGGCCGGCTTCGGATGGTCGGTGCCGGTGCAGCCGACTTTCAGTTGGTCAACCTTGATCGCCAACAAGGACCGGGAAATTGACCGCCTCGAAGCCGCCTACGTGTCGACGCTCGAGCGCTTCAAGGTCGAGATCGTGCGGGCCCGCGCGGTCATCGAGGATGCTCATACGGTCCGATTGTCGACTGGCGCTCGGATTCACGCCGAGACGATTCTGATCGCGACCGGCGGCTGGCCGCATATGGGCCCGAACATTCCGGGCCTCGAACATGTGATCTCGTCAAACGAAGCCTTCCATCTCACAGAGTTGCCCGAGCGCATTGTGGTTCAAGGCGGCGGCTATATTGCGGTCGAGTTTGCCTGCATTTTCGCCGGTCTCGGCAGCGAGGTGACTCTCGTCTATCGCGGCGAGAATATCCTGCGCGGCTTCGACGATGACATTCGCGAACACTTGCGCCTTGAAATGCAGACCCGCGGCATCAAAGTGCTTTGTGGGCACACGATCGATGCGGTCGAGAAGGCGGGCGATGAATTCGCGGTCAAACTGTCGGATGGCGCCACGATTGCCACCGACAAGGTGATGTTTGCCATTGGCCGCCGGCCAAATGTCATGGGCATCGGCTGCGAAGCATTGAAGATGGAATGCCACGAGCACGGCGGCATCGCCGTCGACGACTATTCGCGCACCTCGGTGCCGAACATCTATGCCGTCGGCGATGTCACCAACCGTGTCAATCTGACGCCGGTAGCGATCCGCGAGGGCCACGCTTTTGCCGACACCGTCTATGGCGGCAAGCCGACCAAGGTCGACCATCGCAATGTGCCGACGGCCGTCTTCTCCGAACCCGAACTCGGCGTTATCGGACTGACCGAGGCGCAGGCGCGCGCCGAATTCGACACAGTAGACGTCTACAAGACCAGCTTCCGGCCGATGAAGGCGACATTGTCCGGCCGCGCCACCCGGGTGTTCATGAAGCTTCTGGTCGATGTCGAATCCGGCCGGGTCGTCGGCTGCCATATTGCCGGCCCGGACGCCGGCGAACTGATCCAGGTGATTGGGATCGCCATTAAAATGGGGGCCACCAAGGCGGATTTTGACGCCACCATGGCCGTTCACCCGACCATGGCCGAGGAATTGGTCACGATGCGGGAGCGGGCGGCGCGCTATACCCGGCAAGCCGCTGCCGAATAGCCTTAACCGCTGCCCTTCTAAAAACTGGCATCCGACGTCGGGTTTCGTATATAACCCCCGAAACTCGTTGGAGTATTGGTGATGCCTGAGCGTTGGACGCCCGATAGTTGGCGCAAAAAGCCGGTTCTGCAGGTCCCGGAATACCCGGACGCGCAGGTGCTGGCGGATACCGAAAAGCAGTTGGCGACTTTCCCGCCGCTGGTTTTTGCCGGCGAGGCGCGCAACCTGAAGAAGGCGCTCGGCCGCGTCGCGCAGGGTGAGGCCTTCCTGTTGCAGGGCGGCGATTGCGCCGAAAGCTTCGCCGAGCACGGCGCCAACAACATCCGCGATTTCTTCCGCGTCTTTTTGCAGATGGCGATCGTCCTGACATACGCCGGCGCTTCACCGGTGGTGAAAGTCGGCCGCATCGCCGGCCAGTTCGCCAAGCCGCGCTCGTCCGGCACCGAGAAACGCGACGGCATCGAACTGCCGAGCTATCGCGGCGACATCATCAACGACATCGCCTTCACCAAGGAAGCGCGCGTCCCCGATCCGCGCCGTCAGGTCGAAGCCTATCGTCAGTCGGCGGCGACGTTGAACTTGCTGCGCGCTTTCGCCAAAGGCGGCTACGCCAGCGTCGAGAATGTGCATCAGTGGATGTTGCAATCGGTCAGCGACAGCCCGCAGTCGAAGGCCTATTCGGATCTGGCTGATCGTGTGTCCGGTGCGCTCGATTTCATGCGCGCCTGTGGCCTGACCTTCGCCGTCGATTCAACGCTGGGCACCACCGATTTCTACACCAGCCACGAAGCGCTGCTGCTCGGCTACGAGCAGGCCTTCACCCGTATCGATTCCACGACGGGCGACTGGTACGCCACCTCTGGTCATATGATCTGGATCGGCGACCGCACCCGCCAGCACGATCATGCCCATATCGAATGGGCGCGCGGCATCAAGAATCCGATCGGCTTGAAGTGTGGCCCGTCGCTCAAGGCCGACGATCTGCTGCGGCTCGTCGACATCCTCAATCCTGACAACGAGCCGGGCCGCCTGACGTTGATCGGCCGCTTCGGCGCCGACAAAGTGGGAGATCATCTCCCCGCATTGGTGCGTGCGCTCAAGCGCGAGGGCCGGATTGTGCTGTGGTCGTGCGACCCGATGCACGGCAACACCATCACCTCGGCGTCCGGCTACAAGACACGGCCGTTCGACCTGATCCTGAAGGAAGTGCGCGCCTTCTTCGACGTACACGCGGCGGAAGGCACCCATGCCGGCGGGGTTCATCTGGAAATGACCGGGCAGAACGTCACCGAATGCACCGGCGGCGCGCGCGCCATTTCCGATGCCGATCTCAATGACCGCTATCACACGGTCTGCGATCCGCGGCTCAATGCCGAGCAGGCCATCGACATGGCTTTCCTGCTGTCCGATCTGTTGCGCAAGGAACGTTCGGCCAAGCCGATCCAGGCGGCGTCAGGCCTGTAGTTGCGATCACGTCTGCGGGGACTTTTCCCCCGCAGACGAGCCTTGCGCGGGTGCCCATTGCCGGCTGTGTTGGCGAGGCGGTAGAGAATTTTCATGAATAACCGTCCCGCCGACAAACTGGCGATTTGCTGCGCCCAGCTCAACTCGACGGTCGGCGACATCGCCGGCAATGCCGAGAAGGTGCGCCGCGCCCGCGACGTCGCCGCGGAGCAGGGCGCCGATCTCGTCGTTTTCCCCGAACTCTTCATCGCCGGCTATCCGCCGGAGGATCTGGTGCTCAAGCCCGCGTTCCAGGCGGCCTGCCGCGCCGAAATCGAGAAGCTCGCGCGCGAGACGGCGTCGGGCGGGCCGGCGCTTTTGGTCGGCACGCCTTGGGTCGACGGCGGCAAACTCTATAATGCGGTGGCGCTGCTCGACGGCGGCGCGATCGCCGCGCTGCGCTTCAAGGTCGATCTGCCGAATTACGGCGTGTTCGACGAAAAGCGCGTCTTCGCCGCCGGCCCCATGCCGGGGCCGGTCAATTTCCGCGGTGTGCGCCTCGGCGTGCCGATCTGCGAAGACATCTGGGGCGATGAAATCGTTGAATGCCTGGCCGAGACCGGCGCCGAAATTCTCGTCGTGCCGAACGGCTCTCCGTACTGGCGGCAGAAGGGCGACGTGCGGCTCAACATCGCGGTCGCCCGCGTCACCGAGCAGGGATTGCCGACCATTTACGTCAACCAGATCGGCGGTCAGGATGAGTTGATCTTCGACGGCGTCTCGTTCGGCCTGCATGCCGATTGCTCGCTGGCGTTCCAGCTTGGCGCCTTTGACGAAACCATCGTCACCACACAGTGGGCGCGGCGCGGTGGGACATGGATCTGCGAAAACGGTCCGGTCGTCGCCGCGATTGAGGCCGAGCAGGCGGATTACGCGGCTTGCGTGCTGGGCCTGCGCGACTATGTCAACAAGAACGGATTTCCTGGCGTCGTCATCGGCCTTTCGGGCGGCATCGATTCCGCGTTATGCGCAGCGATGGCGGTCGATGCGCTCGGCGCGCCCCGCGTCCGCTGCATCATGATGCCGTATAAATTTACCGCGCAGGAATCACTCGACGATGCCGCGGCCTGCGCCAGGGCGCTGGGCGTTGCGTATGAAATCATGCCGATCGCGCCGGCGGTCGAGGGGCTGGAAAAGGCGTTGGCGCCGGCCTTCGCCGGCAAGCCGCGCGACGTTACCGAGGAAAATCTACAGGCCCGCGCGCGCGGCACCATCCTGATGGCGATATCCAACAAGTTCAATCTGATGGTGGTGACCACCGGCAATAAATCGGAAATGTCGGTCGGCTATGCCACGCTGTATGGCGACATGAATGGCGGCTTCAACCCGATCAAGGATCTCTACAAGAGCGAAGTCTTCCGTCTGTCGCGGCTGCGCAACGACTGGAAGCCGGCCAACGCGCTCGGACCCGGCGGCGTCGTCATCCCGGACAACATCATCACGCGGCCGCCGACCGCCGAACTGCGTGAGAACCAGAAGGACGAAGACTCGCTGCCGCCTTATAACGTGCTCGATGCCATCCTCGAGCGGCTGGTCGAGCGCGAGGAGCCGATCTCGGCCATCGTCGCCGCCGGCTTTGCCCACGACACCGTGGTGCGCATCGAACGCATGCTCAATATCGCCGAATACAAGCGGCGTCAGGCGGCGCCGGGCGTCAAGGTGACGCTGAAGAATTTCGGCCGCGACCGCCGTTATCCGATCACCAACCGCTTCCGCGATCCCGGCACGCCGTTGCCGTCGCCGGATTCTTCGCTCGTCACGGGACAGCCGGTGAAAACCGAAGCTTTCGATTTTTGATGGCCGAACCGAAATACACATTGGATAAGATTGAGGCGATCCTCGTAAAGGGGGATATGAGAGGGGTCGAATTTCAGTTTAAACTTCTCTCGCTGTTGCTAATTTATTATGAGCTTTTGAAAAGTAAGATTATAGACAGAACGAAGAGTTTCCTATCGGATAAATTTTCCATCGATGACAATGGCGAAATAGTAACAGAGCCAAGCGACAAATACTTAGACTTGATTCGCGGTAAGGGCGAATTTCGGGCGTGTCGTGATTATCATTTAAGGCTTGGTGCCATTACCACCGATGATGATTTGCTAATCGACAAGTTTAGCGCAGAGCGAAATCGCTGCGCGCATGAAGTATTGAAAATACTATTGGATGACCGCGCGACAGAAATAGACTTTGAACTTTTGTTTGGCGGCGTGGCGCTATTTAATAAAATCGATAATTGGTGGATTGTAAAATTTGAAATGGAGATAGATCCAGATTTTCTTCCGGAGGGCGCGGATCGAGAAAAGGCTGAGAAGGGTGCAGCAAGTCTTCAGGCAATTATTCTGGCAAACCTAATCGCCAAGCTATTTAATTTGGATGATCTAAAGAAAAGCTCGGATACCTGAACCATTGGCCCCGGAGGCTACCGTGCCGGCAAGAACGTCGGCCCGACCGTGCGCACGTCGCGCTTGGCGTCGGTGGCGGCCGGCGCTTGCGCCGCCGGCTGACTTTGCTGAGCCGCCGCCGGCGCGTTCGCCGGCGCTCGCGCGCGGATCGGCTTGCCGTCGGCGCCGATGCGCGGCTGCGATAGCTGCTTGGCATTCTGCTCGGTCACCACCACGTCGCCGGGCGCGACGGTGTCATCGCCGCCGAGCGATTTGAGCGCATTGGCCCAGCTTTCGCCGGGCTTGCGGCAGCCGCAGGCCGGAGTCAGCGCCTTGCGATAGGCGAAGGCGTTGGGCAGTTCGGTATAGGGACGGCCGCTGAGCGACACGGCCTGCGCCACTTCCTCGCCGGGGTTATGATAGGCGTAAAGCGCTACTTCCGCCGCCGGGCACATGCGCTGGCAAGCCTGTTCGTCATCGCGGAAACGCTCCTGCGTTGTCGCGAATGATATCGGGAAATAATAGCCGTCGCAGGTCCGCACACAGATGGTGCGGAAGGTGCTGCCCATCGGCCCGGACGGCGTCGAGAATATTCCGCTGTTGCTGTTGCCGCCAAACAGGCGGTCGAAGAAACCGCCTTGCTGGCCTTGCAGCGCCGCCGAACGGTATTGCGCGCCGCAATTGTTCTCGCCGAGCGAAATCAGCACCGATTGGCGCTGGGCGGCCCGCTCGGCGGTGCCGCCATTGAGCTGCTCGAATTCAATCTGCATGCGCTCAAGCGTCGAGCGCTGTTGATCGATCTGCCGGCTGATCGCGCCGCATTGCGGCGGCGGCTGGCTGAAGATCGAAAAGAAGCCGGTATTTTCGCAGTTGCTGCGGCGGCCTTGCTCGACAATCCGGTCGACTTCGTTCTGCTGGCGGTTGATCGCATCCTCGGCGCGCTTGATGCGGTCGGCGCGCGCCGGGTCGCCATTGCCGCGGTCGATCGAGGTCAGTTGCGCTTCCAGCCGCTGGCAGGTCGGGCTGGCCGATGGCGACTGCGCCCATGCGGCGCCGGCGGCCGTCAGGGCGATCAGGGTCGCGGCGGTCAAGGGAATCGTCGAAAATCTCATGGCGCGCATACTAGTTCCAAAAAAGTGCTCTTGCGAGACTGTCAGTGTGCCCGCGCATGCTCCGACCGCAGGTTCCAGAGCACGCCGGCGATGATGATCAGGGCGCCGATCAGCACGAATATATCGAGGCTTTCGCCGTAAAACGCCCAGCCGACCACCGCGATCAACGGAATACGCATGAAATCCAGCGGCACGACCAAGGTGGCATCGCCTGCGCGGAAGGCATTACTAAGGCAGTAATGCGATGTCAGCCCCGCAACGCCGACGCCGATTGCGGGCAAAATGTGGCTGATGTGCATGTGAACGAATTTGCTCGGATCGCTGCCGACCAGCGACAGCGGGAACTGGATGACCGCCATCCAGAAAATGATGGCGAAGGTGGTTTCGGTCGATGTCAGCTTCTTGGTGGTAATCATGGTAATGGCGTAGCCGAAGGCCGCCAGCAGGATGAGCATGGCGCCCGGGTTGAAGTCGGCGATGCCCGGCCGCAGGATGACCAGAACGCCGATCAGGCCGAACACGACGACGCCGATCCGGCTTGGCGTCATTTTTTCGGCCAGTAGCCAGACCGCCAATAGCGCGGTCCAGGCCGGCATTGTGAATTCAAGCGCGAATACCATGGCAAGTGGAAGCATGGTGAGGCTGAGCGCCCAGGCGAATTGCGCCGCGTAATGCACGCAGTTGCGCAGCGCGTGCAGACCCAGGCGGTGCGGCCGCGTCAGCAGCCGCAGTTCCGGGCGCAACGCCAAAAGCACGAGCAAGACCAACAGCGCGACGCCGCTTCGAATGGCGAGAATCTCGAAGATGCTCATGCCGCCGCGCGACAATTCGCGGATCGACACCGCCATCACCGAAAATGACAGCAGGGCGCCGACCATCCAGAGGACGACGCGGGCAAGCTTGGATGTGGTCACGGGCTTATTCGCAAGTCGTTGAAAGGGCGGGCGGCTTCATGCGGCCGGTCTAGCAGGCCGGCAACCTCGCGTCACTCGGCATCGGGCTGGTTTTCCGGCCGCGCTTTGTCGAAGGCCGGCAGCTTAAGACAGGCAGCATCGACGGCGACGATTTTTGGAAATCTGTCGAGCGGAACCTTCAGCCGGCGGGCGTTGTAGACCTGCGGCACCAGACAGACATCGGCGAGGGTGACATGCGCGCCGCAGGCATAGGGCCCGGGCGTCATCATGGCTTCGAGCGCGGTGAAGCCCTCGATTACCCAATGATGATACCAGGCGTCGATTTCCGGCTGCTCGTGCTTGAGCGTGCGTTTGAGATATTGCAGCGCGATGAGATTGTTGAGCGGATGAATATCGCAGGCGATCAGCTGCGCGACGGCGCGTACTTTTGCGCGCGCCAGAGCGTCCGCGGGCAGCAAGGGCCGCTCGGGATTGATCTCGTCGAGATATTCGATGATGGCGAGTGACTGCGTGAGCACTTCGCCGCTCGACAGTTTCAGCGCCGGCACCCGCATCTGCGGATTGACCGCCTTGAATTCCGGCGCGCGCTGATGGCCGCCGTCCTTGGTCAGATGGATGGAGACCATCTCATAGGGCAGGCCCTTGAGATTGAGCGCGATCCGCACACGGTAGGCGGCGGACGAACGGAAATAGGAATAGAGCTTCACAAGATTACCCCGGCTTAAATCGGCAAGCTAAAATCAAGTTAGCCGGGTTTGCCGCCTTTGGCGATATCGCTGGCGATCCGCGCGGCGTGCTCGATTAGCTTGTTGAGCGCGCGGCCCAATGCCGCACGATCGGCCGGCTCGACGGTTTCCATCAGTTGCCGGGCGAATTCGAGCGCGCTGGGCGCCAGGTCGCTGTAGATATCGCGGCCGGCCGGCGTCAGCGACAGGAACGCCTCGCGCAAATCGTCGCGATTGGCGCGCCGCACTACGAGCTTGCGCCGTTCCAGCATGGCGACTGCGCGCGATACCTTTGTTTTGTGCATGTGGCTGTGGATGCCGATCGCCTTGGCGGTCATCATGCCGAATTGGCCCAATGTCACCAGGACGCGCCACTCCGGCACGCCGATGCTGTAGCGTTCGGCGTAAATCCGCGACAGTGCGGTCGATACGATGTTGGCGCAGACATTGAGCCGGTAGGGCAGGAACTCTTCCAGCTTGAGCGCCGCGTCGGCAGTGCCCGGTTGGGCGGGCATTGCTGGAGCGGTTGTGTCGGTCATCGCTGGGCTGCCGCGTTCTTCCGCGTGGGCAGGCCAAGCTTGGCGGCTGCCGTCGCGCGTATAAGTAACTTTGGACGAAAGTCCATTCAGGCGCAACTAGTTTGGAAGCCTTCTAAGCTGCTGGTTCAGGCGGCTATTGGTCGAAAATATGTAGTTTGCCGTTGGTGGGCAGGAGACGACCCTGCGGCCTGGCGTTGACAGTAGTTTCAGGGGAAACTAGTTTCTTTGAATAAGTCTAAAGAGCGGGGAGTGAGCGCGATGGCGTCCGCATACATGTCGGGCTTCGGAAACAGTTTTGAGACCGAGGCGCTGCCCGGGGCTTTGCCTGTCGGCCGCAACTCGCCGCAGAAATGCGATTACGGGCTCTATGCAGAGCAGCTCTCCGGTTCGGCTTTCACCGCGCCGCAGGCGTCGAACGAACGCTCCTGGCTCTATCGCATCCGGCCGACGGTGCGGCACTTCGGCCGCTTCGAGCGCGTCGACCAAGGCCACATCCGCACCGCGCCGGTGCGTGAGGACGGCAATGTGCCGATCGGGCCGATGCGCTGGGCGCCGGTGCCGATGCCGCAGGACAAGGTGACGTTTGTCACCGGCCTGCGCACCATCACCACCGCCGGCGACGCCGAATCGCACGCCGGCATGGCCAGCCATCTGCTGTTTATCACTGCGTCGATGACGCGCGAGCACATCTGCAATTCCGACG
The DNA here is from genome assembly GCA_903892675.1 of uncultured Hyphomicrobiales bacterium. Taxonomy (GTDB): domain Bacteria; phylum Pseudomonadota; class Alphaproteobacteria; order Rhizobiales; family Xanthobacteraceae; genus Pseudolabrys. The sequence goes on from CAITJJ010000318.1 coordinate 20,950, forward strand.
GTGAATTCCTGGTCGTCGCGCAGCAGGGAAAAATCCGCTTCCGCACCGAGTTCGGCGTCATCGATGTCGAGCCGGGCGAAATATGCATCATCCCGCGTGGCGTCATATTTCGCGTTGAGCTGATCGACGGACCGGCGCGCGCCTATGTCTGCGAAAACTATGGCGGCGGTTTCACGCTGCCGGACCGCGGGCCGATCGGCGCCAACTGCCTGGCCAATCCGCGCGACTTTCTGACGCCCGTCGCGGCCTATGAGGATGTCGAGGGGCCGCACACATTGTTCGTGAAATGGGGCGGCGAATTGCACAAGGCGGAAGTAACCCAGTCGCCGCTCGACGTCGTCGCCTGGCACGGCAATTACTATCCGTACAAGTACGATCTGCGCCGCTATTCGCCGGTCGGCGCCATTTCTTTCGACCATCCCGATCCGTCGATCTTCACCGTGTTGACCTCGCCGTCGGAAACGCCGGGCACCGCCAATATCGATTTCGTGATTTTCCCGGAGCGCTGGATGGTGGCTGAGAACACGTTCCGGCCGCCCTGGTATCACCGCAACATCATGTCGGAATTCATGGGGCTGGTGTACGGCGTCTATGATGCCAAACCGGAGGGCTTCGTGCCCGGCGGCTTCAGTCTGCACAACCAGATGCTGCCGCACGGGCCCGACAGCGACGCCTTCGAACATGCCAGCAATGTCGAGTTGAAGCCGGTCAAGCTGACCAACACGCTCGCCTTCATGTTTGAAACGCGCTACCGACAGCGCGTTACCCAGTATGCGGGCTCGCTCGATACCTTGCAGGATAATTATGCGGACTGCTGGAGTGGGCTGAGCAAGCATTTCGATCCGACCCGGCGCGAGCCAAAATGATGGGCGCAACGTCGACGCCGTTGCGCGTATCTTTTTCTGGAGTTGCGCGTGGCGGATGGCGGGTCACGCAATCCGTGCCGGTCAGCGGGGAGAGACTGCCTGACGCGTCGTATGTGGCAATCTCGGAGGGTCAGGCTGCGCCTGCAGGGGGCGCTCTATGGACCCTGAGCGGCGTCACCAGCAATCTGCGCTACACCACGACCGACGAGAAATCCCGGCTGGCGTCGATGTCGGCGCCGCTGGGGCGCGCGGAGGCGACGCGGGCGGCGCTTATCCCGATTCGGAAAAGCGCTGTCTGGTGGGAA
>CAITJJ010000319.1 GCA_903892675.1 uncultured Hyphomicrobiales bacterium
GCCGCAACATGTGGGAAAAGCTCGCCAACGTTCAGGAAGAAGTGCTGGCGAACTATCTCAAGAACGAATATCCGCAGACCGTCGCGGTGGTTCTGTCCAAGCTGCGGCCCGAGCACGCCGCCCGCGTCCTGTCGATCCTGCCCGAGGACATGTCGCTCGACTGCGTTGGCCGCATGTTGAAGATGGAAGCGGTGCAGAAGGACGTTATCGAGCGCGTCGAGCAGACGCTGCGCACCGAATTCATGTCCAACCTGTCGCAGAAGCGCCGGCGCGACGCGCATGAGGTGATGGCCGAAATCTTCAACAATTTCGACCGCCAGACCGAAACCCGTTTCCTGACCGCGCTGGAAGAGGAAAACCGCGACGCGGCCGAGCGCATCAAGGCGCTGATGTTCACCTTCGACGATCTGATCAAGCTCGACGCCGGCTCGGCGCAGACTTTGATGCGCAGTATCGACAAGGACAAGCTCGCCATCGCGCTCAAGGGCGCCAACGAAAAGGTGCGCGAATTCTTCTTCAAGAACATGTCGTCGCGCGCGGCCAAGATGCTGGTCGACGACATGGGTGCGCTCGGCGCGGTGCGCCTGCGCGACGTCGACGAAGCGCAGACGCTGCTGGTCAATATCGCCAAGGATCTGGCGGCGAAGGGTGAAATCCTCATCGCCAAGAGCCAGGGCGACGACGAACTGATCTATTAAGAGAGCATAATGAAGCCCAGCGCCAAATATATGTTCGATGAGGACTTCGCCAGCGGCGGCGAGAAGCCGACCATTACCATGGTCGAGCACGAGCGCCGCAGCGCGGATGCCGAGTCGATTGCCCATCGCAAGGGCTTCGAGGCCGGCCAGGCGCAGGCGCGCACGGAGGCCGCCGACAGCATTGCACGCGCGCTCAACCAGATTGCCGACAGCATGGCGCGGATCAACGGCGCGCTCATCGGCATCGAAACCCGGCTGGAAATCGAAGCGGTGCAGGTCGCGGTCGCGGTCGCCGGCAAGCTGGCGCCGGAACTGGTCGCGCGCGAGCCGCTCACCGAACTTTCGGCGCTGGCCGGCGACGCGTTCCGCCATCTGGTGACGACGCCGCAGATATCCGTCCATATCGGCACCGACATTTTCGATGCCGCCAAGGAAAAACTCGAAGAGATCGCGCGGCAGCGCGGCTTCGAAGGCCGGCTGAGCGTGCAGCCGGACGCCGCGATCGCCCGCGGCGACTGCCGGGTCGAATGGGCCGACGGCGGCGTCAACCGCGACACCGCCACGACCCTTGCCGCGATAGAAGACGTGGTCGGCCGCTATATCGCGGCCCGCGCCACGGCGCTGAATTGAACAGGCTTTTGGAGACGACGCGATGAGTGACGATGACACCAAGGTACCGCTCCCCGACCTCGAAAATGGCGAGGTTCAGGTGCCGGACGCCGGCTCGATCGCGCCGGCCGACCATGAGTCGGTGCATCGCGGCGCTGCCGACCTGGAAGCTTTATTCGACGTGCCGGTCCAGGTTTCGGCCGTGCTCGGCCGGGCGCGGATGGATGTCGGCGAACTGCTGAAGCTCGGACCCGGCGCCGTACTCGAACTCGACCGCAAGGTCGGCGAAGCCATCGATATCTACGTCAATAATCGTCTGGTCGCGCGTGGCGAAGTGGTGCTGGTCGAGGACAAGCTCGGCGTCACCATGACGGAAATCATCAAGTCGGAAAAGAACTAAGCCCGAGAATCGGGCGGATATAACCTGGACTGCGGAGCACGATCATGCGCCTTTTAATCGTCGGCACCTTGGGCGGACAGCTTACCATCGCGAGCAAGATCGCTATGGACAAGGGCGCCTCGGTCACCCACGCCGATTCAAACGATCAGGCGCTCGCCGTGCTGCGCTCCGGGCGCGGCGCCGATCTGCTGATGGTCGATGTCGCGCTCGACATCCGCGACCTGGTCGACCGCTTGGACGCCGAACGCATCCATGTGCCGATCGTCGCCTGCGGCGTCACCAATGACGCGCGCGCCGCGGTCAAGGCGATCCACGCCGGCGCCAAAGAATACATCCCGCTGCCGCCCGACCCGGAATTGATCGCCGCGGTGCTGGCCGCCGTCACCGATGACAACCGCGAGATGATCTATCGCGACGATGCGATGGCCTCGGTGGTCAAGCTGGCGCAGCAGATCGCCGGCTCGGACGCCTCGGTGCTGATTACCGGCGAAAGCGGCACCGGCAAGGAAGTGCTGGCGCGCTATGTCCACTCGCGCTCGCAACGCGCCAAGAAACCGTTCATCACCGTCAATTGCGCGGCGATCCCCGAGAACCTGCTCGAGTCCGAATTGTTCGGCCATGAGAAAGGCGCCTTCACCGGCGCGCTCGGCCGCCGCATCGGCAAATTCGAGGAAGCCAAGGGCGGCACGCTGCTGCTCGACGAAATTTCGGAAATGGATGTGCGCCTTCAGGCCAAGCTGTTGCGCGCCATCCAGGAGCGAGTCATCGACCGCGTCGGCGGCGCCTAGCCCGTGCCC
>CAITJJ010000320.1 GCA_903892675.1 uncultured Hyphomicrobiales bacterium
CCGCGAACGAATTGCCGACCGAGGCGATATTCTCACCGATTGAATGCAGCGCATAATTGAACGCCTGGCCACCGATGCGCGGCGGCTCTTCCAGTTTGACGTTGCGCAGTTCGTCGATCAGCGCCTTGTGGTCATCCTTCAGGCCGATGATCGTGGTTTCACAGCCGCGCGCCTTGAAGGCCCGCACCAGCCGCTCCAGCAGCCAGGCACCGAACGTGTCGAGCCGCTCGACATGGCTCATGTCGATGGCGACTTTTTTGACCGATGGATATTTGGCAATCAGCGTCTGGATCGAGGCTTCCAGGCCGCGCGCATTGACCGCGATCCACGCACCGGCGCCGACGAGAGCGAGGTGACTGCCTTGCACACTGTCGTCGAGCAATATCTCGTCACTCACGCTGCCGACCACTCTGCCGCTCCGCCTCGGAAATCACTCAAAAATCAGGCGATTTCGCTGTACGATTCTGCTGTTCTTGCCTTGTAGGCCGGTCCGGCGTTTGACCGCAGCGGCCCGGCCCGGATATCCCCAGTCTCGTCGCCGCACAGGTTCGGTCGCGGCGCTCGCAAGGTCAATGTGCATTGCCGTCCTCCCCCCACATAACCCTTAAAGTCGCGGCCGAAAGGTGGCCGATTGCCGGTACTTTCACCATCAGCCGTGGCGCCAAAACCGAGGCCCTGGTGGTGGTGGCGGAACTCGGTGACGGTTATGTGACCGGGCGCGGCGAATGCGTGCCTTATGCCCGCTACGGCGAGAGCGCCGAAAGCGTCATCGCGGCGATCGAGGCGATGCGCGCCCCGCTCGGAGCCGGGCTCGACCGCGCCGGCCTGCAAAAGGCGATGCCCGCCGGGGCCGCCCGCAATGCACTGGATTGCGCCTTCTGGGACCTCGCGGCCAAGCAAAGCCGCCGGCCGGTGCATGAACTGGCCGGCCTGCCCGCGCCACGGCCGCTCACCACCGCTTTCACGATCTCGCTCGGCAGCCCGGCCGCCATGGCCGAGGCGACGGCGAAGGCAGCGGAGCGGCCGCTGCTGAAGATCAAGCTCGGCGGCAGCACTGATGATGGCGGCGACGCCGCTCGCATTGCCGCGGTGCGCGCCGTCGCGCCGACGGCGACGCTGATCGTCGATGCGAATGAGGGCTGGACCGAGGACACTCTCGCCGCCCATCTTGAGGCCTGCGCCTTAGCCGGCGTGGTTCTGGTCGAACAACCTTTGCCGGAAGGCCGCGATCAGGCGCTCGCGGACTTGCGCCGGCCGATCCCGGTCTGCGCCGACGAAAGCGTGCATGACCGCGCCTCGCTGGCCGCGCTGGCGGGGAAGTATGACGCGGTCAATATCAAGCTCGACAAGACCGGCGGCCTGACCGAGGCGCTGGCGATGGCGGACGCGGCGACGGCCCGGGGCTACGCGATTTTTGCCGGCTGCATGGTGGCGACCTCGCTGTCGATGGCGCCGGCAATGCTGCTGGCACAGACTGCCCGCTTTGCAGATCTCGACGGGCCGCTGCTGCTGGCCAAAGATCGCGTGCCCGGCCTGCGCTATGAGGGAAGTCTGATCTATCCGCCCGCGCCGGCTTTGTGGGGTTGAGCGACTGCGACGGAACTTTCGCCGTCCCTGTATTTTCATACAACGTATTGAAATACCTATAGATTTTATCCAATCCTTTTGGTTAACCTATCCTTTCCGTCGCCCTCGCAAAGGGGTTAGACTTCGAGTCGGCGGGGGCTGCCGTGCCGGTCGGTAACGGCGAATGGGGGTTGGCGGAATGAGAATTCGGGGCCTGCTGCTCGCAGCTGCACTCGTGGTGACGGCGCTGGCGTCCGCGACGACGCCAGCCGATGCCACAATGCGTATCGCCGAAGATCGCGGCGGCCAGATCGGCCATTATCTGCGCATCTTCGCCGTGATGCGCTCCTCCGGCGAGAATATTGTCGTCGACGGCAATTGCCTGTCGGCCTGCACACTGGTCCTCGGCCTGATCCCCAAAGACCGGATCTGCGCGACCTCGCGCGCCCGCTTCGGATTTCACGCCGCCTGGATGCCGGATGAAGATGGCCGGCCGGTGACCAGCCCGATGGGCACCGCCGCGTTGTGGAATATCTATCCCGCCGCGGTAAAGCGCTGGATCAGCAAGCACGGCGGCCTGTCGCGTAAGATGATCTACATGCAGGGCCGCGACATGCAGGGCATCGTCTCTGGTTGCGGTGAGCCAACGCGGCAGGTCAATGTGCGCTCAGAGCGGCGTTACGCGGCTCGTCCGATCCGCTACGGCGGCGCAAATGCCGCCAGCGACCGCCGCTAGCGCCATCGCCGCATAGGCGCGCGCGCCGTAAGCGCCATAGAGCACGCCCGACAGCGCCATCGCCGCCGTCATCGCCACGCCGATGGCGATCGCCAGATAGCCTTGCGCGCGCGCCGCCTGACCCTGCGGCGCATGCCGCGCGACGAACATCAAGGCGCCGAGATGGGTCGCGCCGAAGGTCAGCCCGTGCAGCAATTGCAGCAACGGCAGCGCGGCCGCCGGCGGGTCGAACGCCATCGCCGCCCAGCGCAGCACGCCGGCAAGCGCGCCAATCATCAGCATCACGCTCGGCCGAAAGAACGGCGGCAATCGCGCCGACAAGGCAAACAGCACGATCTCGGCGATCACGCCTATGCCCCACAAGGCAGCGATCGTGCCGCCGTCGAGACCGGCGCCGCGCCATTCTACCGCCGAGAAGCCATAGAACACCGCGTGGCTGGCCTGAATTAAACTGGCCGCCGCCACCACCGCCAGGAAGGCCTTGTCGCGCAACAAGTGCGTTGACATTGCCGGTCTGGATTCGTCGACCGATAACCCGGTCGATAACGGCGCCAGTGTCATCGCCGCCAGCGCGGCGGCGGCGCTGGCCGCCACAATCAGCCAGATCAGATGGCGCGGCGATATCAGGTCGGCGGCAAAGCCTGCGATAAAAGTGCCAAGGATAAAGGCCAGCGATCCCCACAGCCGCACCGGACCATAGGCGCGGCCGCGCGCCGACAGGCCGCGCAGCGCATAGGTTTCGGTCAGCGGCATCACTGGCGTCATGGTCAGCGAGGCAATGGTGAAGGCCAGAAGAATCGTCGGGAAGCCATCGGACATTCCGACCAGCGCATAGCCGGCAACGCTGAGGATCGAGGCCAGCACAATCGCCGCGCGCAAAGCGTCGTAGCGGTCGGCGCTTTGCGTCACCAGCGGCAACGCGACGACGCGGGCGACGATCGGCGCCGCCAGCACCAGCCCGATCATGTCCGGGTCGAGGCCCTTGGCCTTCAGCCAGACCGGGAAGAAAGGCAACTGGATGCCGGCCAAGACGAAGAGCGCCGCGTAGAGCCAGGCCAGGCGCGCCGCGAACGCGCCGTCGCGCGCCGCAGCCTTTGGATCGGACCTTTCGGACAGAAAAAAACCCATTCCGGCGCGGCCCCATACCACCTATTCGCATTCGTCTGCCGACGAAGCGGCTGGCCGAATCATGCCAGTTGACCGATAAACTACCCCTTGGGGAAAGCACATGGCGGGAAAGCATATGGCGCGCGCACATGGCCTATGAATCGCAACTGGCCCAAAATCTGGATCATGATCTGACCCAATATCTTGCCAAAGATCAGGTGTCTGACGGTTCCGTGCTGCGCGCGGAGCCGCGGCACGCCCGCGTCAACGAGGAAGACTACCAGTCGTTCAGCGCAGCGCTCGGCAGCAGCGCGCGCGGCCGCGCCTTCCTCCAGGAATATGCGCGGCGCAACCGGCATGCCGATACCGAAATCGTACTGGAAGCGCTGTTCCGGCTGGAAAAAGTCGCGCACAGCCAGAAGACCGAGCCGGAAGCGGCGCGCATTCGTCAGGATCTGCGCGCGCTGCTCGACACCATCCGCGCAGCCCGGCCGCAGATCGACCAGTCCCCCGGCGCGATCAAGGCGGCGACCTTGTCGGCGCTGATCGAATTCATGCAGGCGCGGATCGAGGCTTTGGTGTCGCCGATGGGCTTGCCGGGCGCGGTCAGTTTCCTGTCGCCGGTACCGCAGGCCGAACAGCCGGAACTGCCGATGCCGCATCCGGGATCGAGCGCGCTGCGCAGCATCGCCCTGGTGCAGCCGATTGCGCCGCCGATCGGCGACGACGCGCGCCCGGCGCCCGATCCGTTCGTGCTGGCGCTCGATCCGCGCGTCGGGCCAGTGTTCGGCCAGGAGCCCGGCTACGTCCAGCCGGCGCCGCCCCGCGCGACCGAGATCATTCCGGAAATCAATTTCATCGATACCTTGTTCGACCGGATCGACGCCAAGGCCGCGCCTCAGACCGAGGCCGACGACGCCGCAGCGGCGATGGTGCTGGCGCCGCCAAATGTAGCGAACGCCAATATCCCGCCCGTGCCAGCGATCACGCCGGCGGTCGCCACGTCGGTGACGGCGGCGCCGGCCGTTTTGGAAGCACCGCCGGTGGTGGCGTCCTTGGCCGCCGAGACAAGGGCCGTCGCCGTGGCCATGGCTGCTATCGCAGCCGCCGCGACGCCGAAGCCGTCGCGCGCGATCCTGCCGCCGCTCGACCTGCAGCCGTTCGAGCAGCAGACGGGTGAGTTGCCGCCGCTCGAATTCGAGCCACTCGACTTCCGGTCACGCGACATGAAATCAAGTGACTTGCCATCAAGTGACTTGCAATCGATAGACTTGCAGCGGCGCGACTTCCAACCTCTTGACCTGCCCGCCGCGACGCAGACGGGCGACGAGGTTGTGACCGTCGGTGAGATCGTCGATTTGAGCGACAGCGTTACAAACGCCGACGCGACCGGCCGCGCCGTCGCCCGCACGCAGGCGACGCTCGCCACCGCGGCGGCCATTGACGATATTGTCGTCGCCGCCAAATTCGCCCTTGCCGAGGCGGCTTTTGTCGACACCGACGCCAAGACAGATTTTGCAAGGGTTGGCTTTGCCGAAACGGCTTTGACCGGCGGCAGAGTCAACAAAGCGCCGATGACCGCCGCTGTCGCGTCCTCCGCGCCGGCGCAGAACGACACAAGAAACACCGCGCCGCACGACATGGTGCGCAAAGATTTGGCGGCTTTTGCCGTCGCCAGCGTGGTCGCCGATCCCTCGCAGCAGGTCTGGGACAGTGCGCTGGCCGCCATCATGGCGCTGAGCGACGAAGAACGGCTGGCGCTGTTTACCTGAACTCCGCCGCGGTTTAGCTAGCGATCAGTTTCGCGAACATGTCGACATCGACATTGCCACCGGACAGAATCGCGACCACGACCTTGCCGCGCATGTCGCAGCGGCCGTCGAGTTTGCCGGCCAGAAGCGCGGCCAGACCGATGGCGCCGCCCGGCTCGACCACCAGCTTCAACTCCTCGAAGGCGTAGCGCACCGCGCGCGCGACGTCGGCATCGCTCGCCGTGATGCCCTGCCCGATCAGCGCCTGCGTGATCGGAAAGGTCCACTCGCCCGGCGTGTTGCTCATCAGCGCGTCGCAGATCGAGCCGCTGACTTTTGCGTTCGCTTCGCGGTGGCCGCTCTTGAACGAGCGCAACGTGTCGTCGAAGTCTTCCGGCTCGGCGGTAAACATGATGGCGTCGGGCACGCGCGACTTGACGCCGAGCGAAATGCCGGCGGCCAGACCGCCGCCCGAGGCGCCGACCACGACGATGTCGGGCTTGAGCCCGAGCTTGGCCAGATCCTCGACGATCTCGACGCCGATGGTGCCCTGGCCGGCGATGATCAACGGATCGTCGTAAGGCGGCACCAGAGTGGCGCTGCGCTCCTTGACGATTTTTCCGGCGATCGCCGCGCGGTCCTCGCCGGCGTCGCGGTCGTAGGGCACCACTTCGGCGCCGAGCGCGAGCGTACGGTTGCGCTTGGCCTTGGGCGCATCGGCCGGCATGACAATGGTCGCCGGCATGCCGAGGAGCTTCGCCGCGGCGGCGACGCCCTGCGCGTGATTACCGGACGAATAAGCGACGACGCCGGCGGCGCGGCGTTCCGGCGGAATCGACGACACTTTGTTATAGGCGCCACGGAATTTGAACGAGCCGGTGCGCTGCAAGGTTTCCACTTTCAGGAACACCCGCGCGCCAAGCCGCTCGTCGAGAACCGGAAAGTTGACCAAAGGCGTGCGCACGGCGATGCCGAAAAGGCGCTTGGCGGCGGCTTCGATGTCGGCGGCGGTCGGCAGCAGGTTTTTGTCGATGATGCCCATGGCGCGAGCGTAACGCCGGAGCCGAGCGCGCCGCAAGAGCCGTTAGGACTTAAGCCGCCGCCCTGCCGCCACGCCGGCGCGCACGCGCACGGGCGCTCGCAAACAAGGTCTTGAGCCGCTCTTTGCGGGTTCGCTTTTCCCGCCAGGCGCGTGCGCCTTCGGTGACGAGATCGAGGAAAGTCTGCGTGCAGGCTTTCCAGGTCAGCCGTTCGGCAAAATCGCGGCAGGCGGCGCGGTCGAGTTCCAGCGCGCCGAGACAGGCTGCCTGCAAATCCTCATCGAGGACGCCGACGGCGGCGTCGCCCAAAAGACTTTGGCCAATTACATCGCGCGGCGCGTCGGCGGGAAACGCCGCCACAGGAACACCACTCGCCAATGCTTCCAACAGAACCAGACCGAATGTATCGGTGCGGCTCGGAAATACGAACACGTCGGCGGAGGCATAGAAATTCGCCAATTCGTCGCCCTGCTTGGCGCCGACGAACAGCGCGTCGGGATAGGCCTTCTCCAACTGGGCGCGTGCCGGACCGTCGCCGACAACCAGTTTGGTTCCGGGCAGATCGAGTTTGAGAAACGCCTCGATGTTCTTTTCCACCGCGACGCGGCCGACGGTGAGAAAGACCGGTCGCGACAATTGACGGCCGTCGATCACGTCCCGGCGCCGATCCGGCCGGAACATTTGCGCGTCGACGCCGCGCGACCACAGCTTCACATTGTTGAAGCCGCGCGCGATGAGTTCGCGCTGCAGGGTCGGCGTCGCAACCAGCACCGCCGCGCTCTGCGCATGAAAGCGCCGCAGCCAGGCCCATGCCAGTTCGGTGGTCCAGCGCTTCGGCAAAGGCAAGCGCTCGGCGAGATAATCGGGAAAGCGTGTATGCAGGCTGGTGGTGAAAGGCATGCCGCGCTTGATGCAGACGCGGCGCACCGCAAGACCGATCGGACCCTCGGTTGCTATATGCACGCAGTCGGCGCGGGTGCGGTCGAGACGCCGCTCGATATCGCCGGGGCCGGTCAGCGACAGCCGAATTTCCGGATAGCCCGGCATCGGCAGCGTCCAGAAACCTTGCGGCGTGAGAAATTCCAGATCGGTGCCGAGCGCGCTTGCCTCATGCGCCACCTGCCCGAGCGTGCGCACCACGCCATTGACCTGCGGGTGCCAGGCATCGGTCGCGACCAGAATTTTCATTGTGCCTCAGGTTAAGTTACGCCGCTTTCGCCTGCGCTTCCGGCTCGTCGGCTTCCAGACCGTCGCCGGAACGGGTCCAGGTGATGATCTCGAAGGTGCCGTCCAGGTTTTCCGCCGCGGCGGTGCAGCTTTCGACCCAGTCGCCGCAATTGATGTAGCGCAGGCCGAAATCGTCGTGCAGCGCGGCGGTGTGGATGTGGCCGCAGATCACGCCGTCGGCCTGATGGTGCTTGGCCTCGGTGGCGAGCGCCTTCTCGAAAGCGCCGATGAAATTGACGGCGTTTTTCACCTTCATCTTCGCCCATTTCGACAGCGACCAGTACGGCCGGCCGAACACGCGCAACAGCAGATTGAAGATACGATTTGCCGAGATCGCCAAATCGTAGGCCTTGTCGCCCAGGAGAGCGAGCCAGCGCGCCTGCGTCACGATCAGATCGAACATGTCGCCATGCATGACCAGGTAGCGTTTGCCGTCGGCGCTTTCGTGGATGATGTTTTCCACCACCTCGATGCCGCCGAAATGGGTGCCGTAATAGTTGCGCAGGAATTCGTCGTGGTTGCCGGGGATATAGATCAGCCGCGCACCCTTGCGCGCCTGGCGCAAAAGCTTCTGCACCACGTCGTTATGCGGCTGCGGCCAGTACCAGCTCGAGCGCAGCGCCCAGCCGTCGACAATGTCGCCGACCAGATAAATCGTGTCGGCTTCGTGATAGCGCAGGAAGTCGAGCAGTTTGTCGGCCTGGCAGCCGCGGGTTCCGAGATGTACGTCGGAAATGAAAAGTGCGCGATAGCGCCGCGTGGCGATTTCCGTCACGGCGTGCCCTTCTCCAGTTCAATCTTCATGCTGCAGTGCATTATCATACCCCGATGACAAGTTTATGACGGCGCTATTAACCTTGTGACGCCCGACACAACACCGCTCGACCGCTCACGCCGCGGCGCTTTGCGCCTCGACGCGGCGAAAGCGCACCAGCGTGTAAACGCCGAATGGCTTGACCTTGCGCCGCTCGATCAGCTCGGCGCCGCCATGCGCTTGCGCCCAGTCCTGCAAACGCTGAAACGGAAACTCCGGCCGCAGGCCCAGCTTGCGGGCTTTTTGCGCCAGCAGCCGCTCGACCGCCGCCGCCAGGCCGCGCTCCGAATACAAATGATTGACCAGGATGATCTGGCCGCCCGGCCGCAGCACGCGGGCGCATTCCGACAGCACTTTTTCCGGATCGTCGACCAGAGTGATGACGAACTGGCCGACCACGCAATCGAACGAGGCATCCGGATATTCGAGGGCGCAGGCGTCCATCACCCGCAATTCCTTGACGTAAGGATAGCGGCCGGTATTCAGCCGCTCGCGTGCCCGCGCGATCATCGGCTCGGAAATGTCGATGCCGGTGATTTCGGTCGAGGCATCGTAGTCGTCGAACGACAGG
>CAITJJ010000321.1 GCA_903892675.1 uncultured Hyphomicrobiales bacterium
CCATCATTTCGCCCACGCCGAGATCGGGATCGACGCCCAGGCGCTTGAGCGTGGCGCCGTGCTTCTCGAACACGTCGGCGAAGAACACGGACACACAATGACCGAAGATGATGGGATCGGAGATCTTCATCATGGTCGTCTTGACGTGCAGCGAGAACAGGATGCCGTCCTTCTTCGCCACGTCCATCTGCGCCGCAAAGAAGGCGCGCAACGCTTTGACGTTCATCACCGAGCAGTCGACGACTTCGCCAGCCTTGAGCGCCAATTTCTCCTTCAGCACCGTGACCGCGCCGTCGCTGCCGGTCAGCTCGATCCGGGCAACGGCCGGTGCCGCCACGGTCGTTGCGACCTCCGAGCCATAGAAGTCGTGGGCCGTCATATTGGCCACGCGGGTTTTCGAATCCTTGCTCCAAACGCCCATCTTGTGCGGATGGCTGCGCGCATACGCCTTTACGGCGCCGGCGGCGCGGCGGTCGGAGTTACCTTCGCGCAGCACCGGATTGACGGCGCTGCCAAGCACCTTGCCGTAGCGCGCGCGGATTTCCTTGTCCGCCGGCGTCGCGTCGCTTTCGGGATAGTTGGGGACGTCGTAGCCATTGCTCCGCAGCTCCTTGATCGCGGCTTTGAGTTGCGGGATCGAGGCGGAAATATTGGGGAGCTTGATGATGTTGGCTTCCGGCTTCATCGCCAGCTTGCCAAGTTCGGCGAGTTCGTCGTTGATCTTCTGCTCGGGCTTCAGCTTCTCGGGGAAGTTGGCGAGGATGCGGCCGGCCAGCGAGATGTCCTTCAGCGTCACCGATACACCCGCCGCGCCGACGAAGGCCGAGACGATCGGCAGCAGGGAATAGGTCGCGAGCGCCGGGGCTTCATCGACCTTCGTCCACATGATTTCGAGCTTTGACATGCTTCTCACCTTCTATCGCCGGCTGATGGAGTTGGGGCCCTATAACATCCGCAACCCGCTGGTAAAAGCCTCCGCCGCGAGATAACCGCGATGGCTTTCCCGGCGGCAGGGGGGCCGCGTCTTTTGTTTTGACGCGTTTTCTTCACGCGAGCCGGTATCCACTTCGCGCGAAAACGCTATATACCGCCCGCAACAGAGAGCCATTTTATGCCCGGAGCCGGGACCGACAAGACCAAGCGCTGGATCGAGCAGCCCGCCCCGGTGGTGGTCCTGGTCGAATCGCAGCTTGGCGAGAATATCGGCGCCGCCGCCCGCGCCATGGCCAATTTCGGGCTGGCGCGGCTGCGCCTGGTCAAGCCGAAGCAGGGCTGGCCGAACGAGCGCGCCGTGGTGATGGCGGCCGGCGCCGACCGTATTCTCGAAAACGCAGTGCTGTACGAGACGCTTAAAGACGCTCTCGCCGACTGCACTTTCGTGCTGGCGCTGACCGCGCGAAACCACGACCAGGCCAAGCCGGTGATTTCGGCCGCGCAGGCGGCGGCCGAGATGGGGCCGCGCGTGGCGGCCGGCGAGACGGTGGCGCTCGTTTTCGGGCGCGAGCGAAACGGGCTGGAAAACCACGAGGTCGGCATGGCCGACCGCATCGTCACGCTGCCGGTCAACCCGGCTTTCGCCTCGCTCAATCTGGCGCAGGCCGTGGTGATCGTGGCTTACGAGTGGTTCAAGCAGACCGGGGCGGGCTCAACGCGCGTCGAGCCGTCGCGGCGCTCGCCGCCGGCGGCCAAGCAGCAGATCGAGGCGTTTTTTTCCGATCTCGAGCGCGAGTTGGAGAAAGTGGAGTTTTTCCGGCCGCCGGAAAAGCGCGGCGTCATGCAGGTCAATCTGCGCAATATCTTTCACCGGCTCGATCCGTCCAAGCAGGACATGCGCACGCTGCACGGCGTCATCATGGCGCTGGTCAACGGCAGCAAAGGTCCGGCGCGCGGCGGCGTGCTCGATCCGTCGCAGGCGCAGGGCCTGCGCGAGATGATCGCCGACCTTGGAGCGTCGCGGGCGCGCGAGGACCGGACGCCGGCGCGCGGCCTGGCGCGGCTGCTGCGGCGCAATCCGACCGAGGCCGAGCGTAGCCTGTGGCGGGCGATGACGAATGACAGGCGCTTCGCCAGTCTGGGCTTCAAGCGCCAGGTACCGCTCGGACCCCATATCGCCGACTTCGTCTCGTTCCCGCTCAAATGCTCGATCGATCTGGTGCCGCAAAGCGAAGCAGAGCCGGCGGCGCTGGCGCGCACCGAGCGGCGGCGCTGGCTCGCCGAGCACAATTACAAAGTGGTCGAGGTGCAGGCCGCCGATGTCGAGGCGGATGTGAAGGCGGCGCTCGAGGCGCTGGCGGAGAAGGTCAGCTAGAAAGCATCTTTGACGCCGCCGCGCGCGACCGCCAATGTCGTGAGGCTGGCGGCGACGCTTTCGCGCATCATGCTGAAATCGCTGCCGACGGTGACGAAGCGGAAGCCGCGCTTGACCATGTCGAGCGCGCGGGCGGCGTCACGGCAATAGATGCCGGGGATTTTGCCGGCCTTCACAGCGGCGGCGCAGATCGTGTCGATCGCTTTGTCGACCTCCGGCGCGTTGATGTCCTGCGCCTTGCCTGCCGACAGCGAGGTCGACAGATCGTAGGGGCCGATGAACAGCGCGTCGATGCCGGGTGTGGCGGCAATCGATTCGGCATTGGCCAAGGCTTCCGGCGTTTCGATCATCGCCAAAGTCAGCGTGCCGGTATTGGCGGCGGGCAGGTACGCGGTCGCCGGCATCTGGCCTTGCAACATCGTAGCGCGCGGCGGGCCGAACGAGCGTTCGCCGAGCGGCGGGTATTTGGCGGCGGAAGCAAACTGGCGGGCGTCGGAGGCGTTGTTGATCATTGGCGCGATGATCGCCTCGGCGCCGAAATCGAGCGCGCGGCTGACCAGCGCGAAATCGTTCAGCGGCACGCGCACCATCGCTGCCGAGCCGGCGTGATGCACGGCGCCGATGCCGGCAACCAGGCCGGCGGTATCCCACA
>CAITJJ010000322.1 GCA_903892675.1 uncultured Hyphomicrobiales bacterium
ACGACAAGCGCTTCCGCGAGGCCTATCTCGACGAATTCCCCGGCTACTACAAGACCGCCGACGCCGGCTACCGCGACGAGGACGGCTATGTCTACGTGATGAGCCGCACCGACGACATCATCAACGTCGCCGGTCACCGCCTGTCAACCGGCGGCATGGAGGAAGTGCTGGCCTCGCACCCCGACGTCGCCGAATGCGCCGTGCTCGGCATCAAGGATGACATGAAGGGCGAGGTGCCGTGCGGCTTCATCGTGCTGAAGTCGGGCGTGACGAAAGCGCCGATCGAGATCGAGAAGGAAATCGTGCAGCTGGTGCGCGACAAGATCGGGCCGGTGGCGTCGTTCAAGCTCGCCATCACCGTCGCGCGTTTGCCGAAAACCCGCTCCGGCAAAATCCTGCGCGGCACCATCAAGAAAATCGCCGACGGCGATCAATGGACCATGCCGGCAACGATCGATGACCCGGCGATATTAGGCGAGATCGGCGATGCGTTGAAGGGGAAGGGTGTGGGGTAGTTAGACTCCTCACGCCACTCCCTCCACCGTCATGGCCGGGCTTGTCCCGGCCATCCACGTCTTGCTTAAATGCATGAATGTCCGGCGGGTGGGTTTGTTTCATCACCAACAAGCGCGACGGCATTCTCTATGCCGGAGTCACCAGCGATTTGCCGCGTCGTGCCTTTCAGCATCGCGAGGGGCAGCTCGTAGGGCGGATTAGCGAAGCGTAATCCGCCATTTCGACTGCAACGCGCTCGCGGCGGGTTACGCCTTCGGCTAACCTGCCCTACAAGAACTACGCCTCAACATAATCCGCGATGCTGGTTGGCTTCGGCACTGGCAGGCCGTCTTCTTTCAAGCCATCTATATGAAAGCGGATGGCGTCGCGGATTTCGATCTCGACGGCGGCAACGCTGTCGCCGGTGGCGACGCAGCCGGGCAGGTCCGGCACATAGGCCGAATAATTGCCGTTCGCCATTTCGATCACGATTGCGTAGCGCATTATGATTTCAGATGCTCCTTGCCAATGAAATCTGTCCAAGCGAGATATGCCCCGAACAAGCACAGAAATGCGCCGCCCCACAAAAATAGAAGTTTGCCACCGTGCATAAGGCTGCCGAGGAAGGCGAACGCTCCCAACACGATCATTCCTAAATAGATCAGCAAAAGTATGACCTTTCGCATGCGTTTATTATGAGCGGTTAGCGGCTCGATCGCTACCGGGGCGGGGACAACTTTATTTGTCGGCAAGGGCTCAGAGACCCGCTTGACAGGTCCAAAAACCTATGCTTATTATCCCATCTTTCACCCAATGAGGGGCGCTTCTAGAGGCGATCCTGGAGCGGGGTGGATAGCGGCGCCCGCGGGCGAGGTTCGCAGCCTCGCACTCGGGAGGCCCTGGGTAACCGTCCGGGCTCACTACGGGGCTCTGCCTTGAATGGCTGGACGAGGCGGGTGCCAAGGCTGGCGAAAGCCGGCCGGTTGAAGGGAGGCCAGGAGGCCCCCGCGCCCGCCCGGAAGTTACGGTCCCGGGGACAGAAAAGCCGCTTGTGGAGCGCCGAGCGGCGCCCGCGCACTGAGAAGTGCACGGTACGAGACTAAACGGACGCGCCTCGCGGCGCTCCACACCCCTCATCGCATGTCGGGCTTACCCGATATGCGCCTGAAAATGGGCGAGGGGCGAAAGTCGGGAAGACGGCGTCCCCGCGCCGCAAACAACAGGGGCGCTTTCGCATGCGCGCGATTTGACAAATTGCCGCCATCGCGCCGACATGCGGCACGCAAATCAAAGGACATGACTCATGGACATCGTCGTCAAGGACTCCAACGGCGCCAAGCTCTCCGAAGGCGACAGCGTCACCGTGATCAAGGACCTGAAGGTGAAGGGCTCGTCGACCGTGCTCAAGCGCGGCACCATGATCCGCAACATTCACCTCACCGACGACCCGGACGAGATCGAAGGCCGCACCGACAAGGTCAAGGGCCTGGTGCTGCGCACCGAGTTTCTCAAGAAGGCTTGAGCCGGAAGGACGGAGAGTCAAATGCCCGCTTTCATCTGCACCGCCTGCGGCACGCAATATCCGGACAGCGCCCAAGCGCCATCGCAATGCCGCATCTGCGAGGAGGAACGGCAATATGTGCCGGAAGCCGGGCAAGGCTGGACGACGCTGGAGGCGCTGGCCAAGAGCCACGTCAATCAATTCCGCGAGTATGAGCCGGGCGTCACCGGCATTGGCGCCGGCTTTGCCATCGGCCAGCGCGCCTTGTTGTTGCAGACACCCGGCGGCAATATTTTATGGGACTGCGTCGCAACGCTGAACGACGCGACCGTCAGCGCGATCAAGGCGAAGGGCGGCCTCAAGGCGATCGCCATTTCACATCCGCATTTCTACACGGCGATGGGCGAATGGGCACGTGCGTTTGATTGCCCGATCCATCTGCACGCGGCCGATAAAGACTGGATCGTCAATCCATCACCGGCGGTGCAGTTATGGGACGGCGAGACGCACAGGCTCTGGGACGGCGTCACGCTCATTCGCTGCGGCGGTCACTTCGAGGGCGGCACGGTGCTGCACTGGCAAGATGAGAAACAGCCGCGCGGCGTCATTGGCGCGGGCGACATTCTCTCCGTCACCACCGACCGCAAATGGCTATCCTTCATGCGCAGCTATCCGAATTTCATTCCGCTGTCGGCGCGCGAGGTCGGCGGCATCGATGCGGCTTTGGCGCCCTTCGCCTTCGACAAGATCTACGGTCATTACTTCGACCGCGTCATCGCGCGCGACGCCAAGCATGTGTTCGAGCGTTCGGTCGCGCGCTACATCGCGGCGATCAATGGGGTGAGGGGGTATTGAGCGCGCACTGTCATTCCGGGGCGCGCGTAGCGCGAACCCGGAATCCAGGGGCAAAGACCAAAGTGCGTAGCTCTGGATTCCTGGCCCGCTCGCTTTCGCTCGCGTCCCGGAATGACAAACTGTCTTACTCTTCTTCCGCCTCGCCTTTGCCGCCGAGCTGCTTGAGCTTGGCGAACACGGCGCTGACGTCGAGGTCGCCGCCGGATTTCTGCTTTTCTTCCGCCGCGGCCGCCACTTCGGCTTCCTTGCGCGCGGTGGTTTCCGAGGCCGGCAGCAAGGTTGCGCCGGAGGCGATCGGCAAAGGCTTTTCCTTGTTGGCGCGCGACACTTCGAAATCGAGGTCGATCTGCGAACACAGGCCGAGCGTCACCGGGTCCATCGGCGCAAGTGCAGCGGCGTTCCAGTGGGTGCGGTCGCGGATCGCGGCGATGGTCGACTTGGTGGTGCCGACGAGGCGCATGATCGCCGCGTCCTTGAGTTCGGGATGATTGCGCACCAGCCACAGAATGGCGTTCGGCCGGTCCTGACGGCGCGACACCGGCGTATAGCGCGGACCCTTCTTGCCGCCATGCGCCTGGCTCGACATCGCCACCTTCGGCTCGGTCAGTTTCAGGCTCAGCGCCGGGTTGGCTTCACATTCGGCGATCTGCTCGCGCGACAATTGCCCGGTGGCGACCGGGTCGAGGCCTTTGATCCCTTGAGCCGAATCGCCGTCGGCGATCGCCTTGATCTCGAGCGGGTGCAGCTTGCAGAATTCGGCGATCTGGTCGAACGACAGCGCGGTATTGTCCAAAAGCCAGACCGCGGTGGCCTTGGGCATCAGGGGGGCGGCTGTCGACATGGCATATCTC
>CAITJJ010000323.1 GCA_903892675.1 uncultured Hyphomicrobiales bacterium
GGCTTTGATGGAATCAAAGCCGGGGCTCTCGTCGTTTGTTTTGTCGCGTTTTCTTCACGCGAACCGGTGCCCACTTCGCTCGAAAACGCTCTAACTAGCCGCGTGCCGCAAATCTTCGGAGGTGCGGCGCAGACGGCGGGCCAGTTCACGGGCGGTATTGCGCATGATCCGCGCCGCAACCACCGGGCTGTCGCGCAGCAGGACGTTGAAGTCGTCGCTGCTGAGTTCGTAGCAGGCAACCGCCTCGTCGGCGACGATCGAGGCCGAGCGCGGGGCGCCTTCGATCAGCGCCATTTCGCCGACCACCGTGCCGCGGCCGAGGCTGGCGATGCGCCGGCTGCCGCGGTGATCGGTGGTGCCTAGCCGAATGCTGACGCTGCCCTTGACCAGAAGCCAAATCTTGTCGCCAGGATCGCCTTCGCGGGCGATCGCCTCGCCGGCCTCGAATTCGCGCAATTTGAGAAGCTTGCGCAGTTCCGCCAGCTCTTCGGCCGTGATGCCGGCGAGGAAATCGATCTCTTCGAGCGGCAGCAAAGCGGCGCGGCTGCGTTCGTCAAGACTGGTGCGCAGAATTTCCTCTTCGACCCATTCCAGCGCCGTCTCCAGATCGGTCTTGAGCGCGGCTTCCGCCAGATGTGCCTGCTCGTAGAGACCGCGGACCTGCGCGGCCTGTTCCGCCGCCACGTTGCAAAACAATAGTTGCTTGCCGCGCTGGTGGCTTCGCACCACCAGACTGCCGAGGATGGTCGAGCCGGAAGCATCGATATCGGTCACCGCGCGCATATCCAGAACGACCATGTCGGCCTTCTCGAACAACTCCTTGACCATGCGCGCGAGTTCCTCGGCATTGCCGAAAAACAACACGCCTTCGAGCTGAAGAACCGCGCGGCGATGTCCGGTCTTTTGCAGGATGGCGATGTCGTCGGTCGAGCGGGTACGCTTGGAAAATATCTCGTGACCGAGAAAGCTGCGGCGGACCACCGGCCGGCTCATATTGACGACGAAAATCAGCGCTGCCAGGAGACAGCCGGATATCACGCCGATCACCACCGTGGTCATCACGGTAATGCCCATGACGGCGACGACGACAATCAGATCCATCACGTCGCGGCGGCGGGTATCCGGATTCGTATTCCGCACAAGGCGGGATACGAGATTCATGCTCCAGCGATCCACCATCGCAATACCGGTGCCGAGCAGCACCGCGGCCAGCACCGCATTGGGCACCGCCGCGATAGCCCCGGAAAATCCAACACCGACAATCAGAATGACCGCAGACGCCACCAGCCCGGACAGGCGCGTGCGGCCGCCGGCGCGAAACGCAGCCGCGTGCAGCGCCGGCGATGCCGCGCTTGAAATCGGCGCCAATATAGCCGCGGCGCAGTTGCCGATGCCTTGCGCCGTCAGTTCGCGCACCGGATGCACGTCGAGGTCGGTCATGTTCTGCGCTGAGCGCAGCGACATCAGCGTTTCCATGCTGGCGACGATAGCCAGCACCAGAGAGATCAACGCGACATTTCCGGCCACGCTCCAGACATGCGCGGCATTGCCGGCATCCGCCAACAGCAGCAGGGGCGACGCCAAGGTGATATCTGGCTGGCCGATCACCGCGCCGATATCGGCCGCCGACCCGAACCATTTGGCGGCGTAATAGGCGGCGACACCGATCGCGAAGGCTGCGATCGCGCCGGGAACGCGGCTAACCCAAGCCGGCAGCCCCATCAGCCGTACCAGCTTCTCGTGATAGACCGCGAGCATCGCCAGGCCGACCACAAAGGCCAGCATCGCCGGATGCGAGGGCGCCAGGTGCGCGGTGGCGCCATCGACAAAGAACGGCTGAACCTGCGCTTTGATGATCAGCAAGGCCGCGCCGTTGACGAATCCGGCGAAGACCGGATGTGGCGTGAACTTGATAACGCGCGCGACGCGGAAGATGCCGAACAGAATTTGCCAGAGCCCGGACAGGAAAACACAAAGCGCGGCGGTGGCGACGATCAATGCCGGCTGACCGGCGAACGATTCATTGGCCAGCAAGGCTGCGACCAATGTCGCCAGCACCAGCGAAGGACTTGCCCGCGGTACGGTAATGACGAATGACGACGTGGCGATAAGCGCGGACAGAGCGCCGGCGACAATGAAGCCGAACAGTCCGGCGGCCGCGCCGACCGCGATGTAATCGGGACCGAGCGGCGCCAGCACCAGCACACCGGCCGCCAGGCACATGGGCAAACCGAGCACAGCGGCGGTCAGACCCGCTGTGAATTCATTGCGCCAATTGACCGGCGCCGCAACCGACACCGGCTGTGTCATTATATTCATGAAGCCCCAGTCCCCCCGGACATGCTTAACAAGCATGGAATCCGGCCAAGGCCAAGAGTTCTCAGACGATAACGCCCCAGGATTTGCGGAAGGTAACGTCGTGGTAACGCGGGACCTCGACAAATTTAACGTCCGGCTTCACCGGCGGTTTACCCTTGCTGCGAAAGCAGATGCGCCCGCCGTCCCGGCTTAACCGGACCGAAGCGCGCTCCCGGTTACCTGTCGTCCCATGAGCGGGAGCAGATCGGCATCTTTAAAGCCGGCGCAACGCCCGCTCACGGGGCGTTCAAATGTCGGTTCATTCGCAGGTGCGCGCTGCATTGCGCGTTGCTGTCTTGATGGTGCTCGTCGGCTTTTGCGACGGCGGAACCGTGGCGCGGTCGGCTTCGCCGTCGCAGCCGGACTTTCAGATCGTGCCGTGGCCTGACCTGACGGCCTACCCCGCTTTCAACATTCCGGCCGACATACCAGCGGTTAAATTCGCCGCACTGGCGCCGGTCGAGCCAACCCCACTGCCTGCGCCGGCCGTGCCAAACATTGGACCGTTCGGCATGATCGCCGCGCATGACGGTGCGATGGCGGCGAAGTGGCGCGGATTGCAGCCCGCCATTCAGCTTGAAGCCCGCATTCTCGAATTGTGCCGGACCGACGGATCGGTGTGCCCGCCGGCCGCGGCGCACTTTCTGGCCATCGTCGAGGACGCCCGCGCCCGCGAAGGCCGCGCCCGCATTGGCGCGATCAACCGCGCCATCAATCTCGCCTGTCCGGCGTCAGCGCCAGTGAGACAGATTTAGCGGCTTGAGGAAGGTAGGATTTCTGGCTCATCGTAACCATCAAGGAGTGGAGATGAGACAGAAATCCGTGACCAGTGAATCCCCGTCCGAGCGGATCGTGAAGAACA
>CAITJJ010000324.1 GCA_903892675.1 uncultured Hyphomicrobiales bacterium
CGAGGCCGAGCAACTCATATAACTCATCGACGGCGCGGTCGAAGAACACGACGTAATAGGCCATGTTGAGATGGCCGTTGAAGTCGATCCATGGCGGCTCGATCCGCATCTGCGACGAGACGAACGGGGCGGGCATTTCGGTTTCCGGGCGATCGAGCATCGTCATTCCATTTTGTCTGTGCCGGCCGCGCGCATTGAAACCGGCCGGGCCATCGCCACATAATGATACAGCAGCGGCGCGCATTTGGCATTCCGGCGCGATTTGAGAACCAGAATATGTTGAAAATTCCAGGCTTGGGCGATGTAGCAGAGTGGCTCGGCGACATCTCCGATCTGACCGAACTGGCTAAGGGCTCGACCGTCTGGCTGGCGGTGACCGGTTTGAGCCGCGCCGGAAAGACCGTCTTTATAACCTCGCTGGTCCACAATCTCCTGAGCGCATTGCACAACCCGAACCGGATGCCGCTGCTCAAGGTGGTCGGCGAGGGCCGGCTGATTGCCGCCCGGCTGGAAGGCGCCAAGGCGCACCTGCTGCCGCGTTTTCCCTATGTGGACAATATCGAGTCCCTTGCCGCGACGCCGGCTGGCTGGCCGCAACCGACCGCGGACATCAGCGAGATCGGCGTCGATATCCGCTTTGTCCCGGCCGGGCTGATCGGCGACGTGCTCGGCCGCGTCAGCGGCGGCGCCGCGACGCTCAGGCTCAGGATCGTCGATTATCCGGGCGAGTGGCTGCTCGATCTGCCGTTGCTGACGCAGAGCTATGCCGACTGGTCGCGCGCGATGCTGCGTCTGTGGCGGCGCGGCATACGCGCGGAGCCGGCGCGCGACTATCTCGGCTTCATCGCCGATCATCCGCCGCTTGAGACTTTGAGCGAGGCGGTCGCCAAGCAGGCGCACGATCTTTATCGCGCGCTGCTGGTCACTGCGCGCGACAGTCATGGCCTGAGCTATCTCCAGCCCGGCCGCGTTGTGCGTCCGGGCGCGCTCGCCGATGCACCCTATCTCTGGTTTGCGCCGCTCGATGTGCCGGAAGGCGTCGAGCGGATGGCGGCGGGGTCGCTCGGCGCGCTGATGGAAGATCGCTACGAGGTCTACAAGAAAGAAGTCGTCGTCAAATTCTACCAGGACTATTTCCGTAATTACGGCCGCCAGATCGTTCTGGTCGATGTGCTGGGCGCGCTGCTGGCTGGACGCGAAGCCTTCGAGGATACGCGGCTGGCGACCGAGGCCATTCTGGAAAGCTTCCGCTATGGCCGGCACACTATATTGTCGAAGCTGATCGGCAGCGCCCGGGTGGAAAAAGTGCTGTTCGCTGCCACCAAGGCCGACCACATTGCCGATCCGCAGCGCGACAATATGAGCGAATTGATGCGCAATCTGGCGGCGTTGCCGGTGCTGGAAGCGCGTGGCAACGATGCCGATATCGACGTCATGACTTTGGCGTCGGTGGCATCGACCGTCGATGGGACGCAGGAGATCGACGGCAAGCGCGTCGATGTGGTGATCGGCCGCCCGGTTGACGCGGGCAAGCAGGCGAAGTTCTTCGGTGGCGATGTACCGACCCGTCCGCCGCGGCCGGACGGATGGGGCGCGCCATTTCTTGAAATTCCGAAGTTCGAGCCGCCCTTGATCGATTCGGCGCCGGTCGACGGCATTCCACATATCAACCTCGATCTCGCGCTTGAATATCTGATTGGAGACCGGCTGCGATGAACGATCCCGGCAAACGGCGTGACGGAAAACCGGCGCCGCGCGTCTTCGTCGATGACGCGCCGGCGCAGGCGCCTTCATTCGCCGCGCCACAGGCGCCATTGGTCATCGAAACCACTGAGACCGACCGCGTCGTGCCGCGCGAGCGCGCTGCGGTGGCGCAAGGCGCGTGGCTCCCCGCTGCGCCGCGCCGGCGCGACGCTCTTGTGCGGCTTGGCCTGTGGGGAATCGGCGTCGCATTTGTCGGCTGGCTCGGCGTCGATGCCTGGCTCTGGATCTCGAACGCTTATGCCAGCAGCGCGGTGCTCGGCACTTTTTCCGTGGTGGCTGTGACCGCCGGCATTGCCGGCGCCGGCCTGGTGATCGGCCGCGAATTGAAAAGCTTCTTCGCGCTGAAGAGTGTCGAGGCGCATCAGCGGCGCTTCGCCGACGAGGCGCTGCGCCCCGCCGACATGCGCGAGGCGATCCGCGAGGTGCTGGCGGTGGTGCCGAAGGATCGCGAGACCGTATCCGCCATCGAGGCCTATCAGCGTCAGGCGCAGCCGCATCACACGCCGGCGCAGCAACTGGAATTATTATCGCGCACCGTGGTGTCGCCGCTCGACCGCCGCGCCGAGGCGGTGGTGCGCCGCGCCACCGCGCGCGCCTTCGGCATTACCGCCGTATCGCCGACCGCGATCACCGATGCGATCTTCTTCATCGCCATGAGCGTGCGCATGGTGCGCGGCGTCGCCGCCTGTTACGGGCATCGGCCGACGGCGGCGGCGACCGCGCATCTGTTGCGCCGGCTGGTGGTCGAGGCGGGCAGGCTAGGGGCCGTCGATCTCGCCGGCATGACCTTGACCCAGCATATCGGCGGCGCGCTGGCCGAACGCATCGCCGCCAACACGGCGGAGTCGATGTATGCCGGGCAGCGCATGGCGCGCATCGGCCTCATTACAATGGGCATGTGCCGCCCGGTGCCGTTCCGCCCGGACGAGGTGCCCGGCATGTTTTCCTCGATGATCGGCAATCTGTTCGCGCGCAAGGCGAATAGTTCCCCGGAAAGCGGTGGATGACGGCGTTCCGGCGTTAACCAAAAATTAACGAAGTATTCCGCCACCGCCGGGCCTCGGCTATCCTCCCGTCGAAATCGGGAGTCGTCGTCAAGGTCAAAACAATTGCCCGAGCTGTATTTCTGTTCGCGCTGGCGATCATGATCGCGTCATGGGCGATGACCGTCGGCATCAGCAAGCCGGCCGAGCCGGAGCAGGCGCTGCCGACCGACCGCATGTATTCCTGATTTCAGGCTATTTCCCCCGCTGCCGACGACTATTTCCCGGCGCTTGACCTGAGCGCCGCTGCCCGACAGGTTGCTGGCCTCAACCGTCTCCAGCCCGGGGCATTCGCCGTGACCGTCTCAGCCGTCGTCAAGAACCGCAGTCCGGACGGCTTTGCCGCCGCCATCGGTGAGTTGACCGCCGCCTTCGGCAATCGCCTGGTGACATCGCAGGCGGTGCGCCAGCAGCACGGCAACAACGTCACCTGGATTCCCAATCAGCCGCCCGACGCGGTGGTTTATCCGCAAAGCACCGACGACGTACAGCAAATCGTCCGCATCTGCTCCAAACACGGCATGCCGATCATCCCGTTCGGCGCCGGTTCGTCGCTGGAAGGTCACGTCAACGCGCCGCAGGGCGGCGTGTCGATCGACTTCCGCGATATGAACAAATTGCTGACCGTTCACGCCGAGGATCTCGATTGCGTCGTGCAGGCCGGCATCACCCGCAAGACGCTCAATGAGCAGTTGCGCGACAGCGGCCTGTTTTTTCCGATCGATCCCGGCGCCGACGCCTCGCTCGGCGGCATGGCGTCGACCCGCGCTTCCGGCACCAACGCGGTGCGCTACGGCACCATGAAGGACAATGTCATCGCGATGAAAGTCGTGCTGGCCAATGGCGAGGTAATCGACACCGCGCGCCGCGCCAAGAAGACGTCGGCCGGTTACGATCTCACGCGGCTGATGATTGGCTCGGAAGGCACGCTCGGCATCATCACCGAGCTGACGCTGAAATTGTCTGGCATTCCGGAAGCGATCTCCGGCGGCACCTGTCCGTTCCCGTCGGTGGAAGCGGCGTGCAACGCCGCCATCATGACCATTCAGGCCGGCATTCCGGTGGCGCGCATCGAATTGCTCGACGCGCTGCAGGTGCGCGCCATTAATCTGGGTTCAAAGCTCGGCCTGCCGGAAACGACGCTGCTGTTTCTGGAGTTTCACGGCACCGAGGCGTCGGTCAAGGAACAGTCCGAGCGCTTCAACGACATCGCGCAGGAACTCGGCGGCGGTCCCTTCGTCTGGACCACCCGCACCGAGGATCGCACCAAGATGTGGGAAGCGCGCCACAATGCCGCGTTTTCCAATTTCACCCTGCGCCCCGGGGCGGCGATGATCGCCACCGACGTCTGCGTGCCGATTTCGCGACTGGCCGAATGCGTCACGGCGACGCAGGCCGATATCGCGGAAAGCCGCATCATCGCGCCGATCGTCGGCCATATAGGCGACGGCAATTTCCACCTGACCATGCTGGTCGACCTTGCCGATGCCGACGAGGTCGAACGCGCCGAGGGCCTGTCCGGCCGCCTGGTCGAACGCGCGCTGGCGATGGACGGAACCTGCACCGGCGAACATGGCGTCGGCCAGGGCAAGATGAAATACATGCTTGCCGAACATGGCACGGCCGCGGTCGCCGCGATGCTAGCGATCAAGCAGGCGCTCGACCCGCAAAATATTCTCAATCCCGGCAAGATGATTTCGTCCGGCTGACGCGGCTGCGACACAGAATTGCCGCCAAAATCGTCGAACTATGGCGTATAATTTGTAAGGCCCTATACTTTGCTAGATTGAGCGCAAGCGCAGGCCGGCTGCGATTTGGCGCTGGAGTTGGCGTTTGCAAACCACTTTGCTCGGATTGGCGATTGCGATCATCCTGGCCGTGCTGACCGCACTGGTCGGGCCGTTGCTGATCGACTGGAACAGCCATCGCTCGCTTTTCGAAAAGGAAGCCAGCCGGCTGATCGGCGCACCGGTGCGGATTGCCGGCGCCATCGACGCCCGGCTGCTGCCGTCGCCACGGCTCACCGCTAACGACATCGAGATTGGCAAAGGCGGCGGCAAAATCGTCGTCCGCTCGCTCGGCATCGAACTGGCGCTGGCGCCGCTGATGCGCGGCGACTGGCGCGCCACCGAACTGCATATCGCCGGCCCGCAAGTCACGCTTCGGCTCGATGCCAGCGGCCAGATCAATACGCCGGAATTTCCGCTGGCCTTCAACCCGGATGCGCTGACGGTCGAACGGCTGAGCGTCGAAGACGGCAAGGTGTCGTTCGTCGATACTGCCAGCGGCGGCGCCGTCACGTTCAACCGGCTGTGGTTCAACGGCGAGGCGCGTTCGCTCATCGGCCCGTTCAAGGGCGAGGGCGCGGTGACCATTGGCGAGGAGCTTTATCCGTTCCGGCTGTCGTCGGGCCGCTACGGCGAGGACGGCGCCATCAGGCTTCATGTCAATGTCGATCCGGTCAACCGACCGCTCAGCATTGAGACCGACGGCTTGCTGACCTTGGCCGATGGTACGCCGCATTTCGACGGCACGCTGAGTCTGACCAAACCGGTTGGCATCGGACTGCGCGGCAATGCGCGATTGACCCAGCCATGGCGGCTGAGCGGCAAGGTCAAAGCCGGGACGCAATCGGCGTTGATCGAGCAGGTCGAATATCTGTACGGCTCCGAAGAACAGGGCCTGAAGCTCACCGGCGTCGCCGATTTCAAATTCGGAAGAAATCCCCGCTTCGACGGCGTCTTGTCGGGCCGTCAGGTCGATCTCGATCGCGTGCTGGTGGCAAGCGACGGCACCAGGCCGCCGCCGGCCGCCGCCATTCGCGACCTGATCGAGCTCGGCGGCGCCGCGTTCCGGCCGACGTTCCCGATTGCGATCGGTATTGGCATCGATCAGGTCACGCTCGGCGGCAACATTGTGCAGAATCTGCGCGGCGATATCAGCACCGACGCCGGCGGCTGGAATCTCGACCGCTTCGAGTTTCGCGCGCCCGGCTATACCCAGGTGCGGTTGAGCGGCCATCTCGCCGTCGGCGCCGATGGCGTCGCCTTCAACGGTCCGGCGGAGATCGAAGCCAACGACCCGCAGGTGCTGGCGGCCTGGCTGGAAGGCCGCAGCGATGTGCCGGTGACGCCGTCGATCGACCTGCGCACATTGCGCATGTTCGGCGACCTCACGCTCGGCAGCGAGAAGATCGCCTTCGAGAAACTGCGCGCCGAGTTCGACCGCAAGACGATATCCGGCCGGCTGTCTTATGTTTTTGCCGCGGGTCAAAACCAGGCAAAGCTTGACGCCGCGCTCAACGCGCCGGAACTCGACATTGACGCCGCGCTCGGTTTCGGCAGGGCGCTGCTGTCCGGCTCCGCGCTGGCGCGGCCGCGCGACATGACCGTCGCCGCCGATATCGGCCGGGCGTCGATCGGCGCCTTCGTCGCGCGCGACGTCAGTGCGCGGCTGAAAGTCGATGCCGGCGGATGGCAGATCGACAGGCTGGCGGTTGCCGATATCGGCGGCGCCGCTTTTTCGGCGAGCGGGCGCATCGATACGACGCAACCGACGCCGCGCGGCAGCGTCAATGTCGACCTAACCGCGCCCGATATGGCGCCGGTGATGGCGGTCGTGTCACGCTTTGTGCCGGCAATGATGACGCCGCGCGGGCGCGCGGCCGCGGCGATGGCGCCGGCCCGCCTGCGGGCGCGGCTGGTCGTCGACGGCGCGGCGCCATCGGCGCTGGCCAAACTGAGTATCGACGGTTCGCTCGGTCGCGCGCGGCTGGCGATGACAGGGCAGGCTAATGCCGACATGTTCAGGTCCGTCGGCGACGCCGGCGATCTGAAGGTGGAAGGCAAACTGGAAGCCGACGACGGCAAAGTGCTGCTGACCATGCTGGGTCTCGATCGCACGATCGAAATCGAACCGGGTCCCGGCGCGGTCACCCTGACGTTGAACGGACCGGCGAATGGCGATCTGGTTCTCGATGGCCGCCTGCTCGCGAAAAGCCTGGAAGCGAAAGTCAGTGGCACGGCGCGGCCGTTCGCGGCGGCGCCGGTCGCGGCCTTCCGGACGGTCGTGCTCCGCGCCAATGCCGCGCCGTTGCGCGGCGCGGGCGATGCGCGCGCTGCGTTGCCAGTGACATTCGACGGCCGCCTCGCGCTGGCCGGCGATGGCCTGACGGTTTCCGACATCAACGCCAATATCGGCGGCAGCGCGTTGCGCGGCAAAATGACATGGTCGCTCGGCCTGCCGCACCGGATTTCCGGCGCGCTGGATGCCGACACGATCGATGGCGCGACCTTGCTCGCGGCTGCGATCGGCATGCCGACAATTGCGCCGAGCGCCGATAAAAATTGGGTCTGGTCGACCGAGCCTTTCACCGATGGTGCCTTTGGCGACGTCGCCGGCCAGCTTTTGCTCAAGGCGCGGCGTCTCGATTTGTCGGCGCCGCTCACGGTTCGAGAATTCAGCGCCACCCTTCGCTTCGGCAAGCGCGAATTATCGATCGACGACATGACCGGCGATATTGGCGGCGGCAGGTTCGCCGGCACCCTGGGCTACAAGGACACCGACAGCGGATTGACCACGCAAGCAAAGCTGTCGCTGAACGGCGCTGACGCGGCGGCGCTGTTGCCGGCGGCTGCGCGTCCACCGGTAACGGGAACGCTCGACATCGCCGCCGATATCGCCGGCTCGGGTCTAAGTCCAGTCGCGTTGATCGGCTCCCTGCGCGGCACGGGCAAGCTGACATTGACCAACGCGCAATTTGCCGGGCTCGATCCGCGCGCCTTCGACGCGGTCACCCGCGCCGTCGACCAGGGGCTGGCCATCGATGCCGGCCGCATCGGCACGGTGGTGCGGTCGGCGCTCGATGGCGGCCAGTTGGCGCTGAAGCGCGCGACCGGCAATCTGACGCTGCGGGCCGGGCAATTGCGGCTGACCGAATTCGCGGCGGAAATCGCCAATGCGGACTTGGCGATGAACGGCAATGTCGATCTCACCGCCGGTTCGCTGGATGCACGGCTGGTTCTGTCCGGCGCGAGTGAAACCACCGCCGCGCGGCCCGACATCTTCATGTCCTTGAAGGGGCCGCTCAGCGCGCCGGCCCGTAACATTGACGTTTCGGCATTGACGGCGTGGCTGACTTTGCGCGCGGTCGACACACAGGCCAAGCGTCTGCGCGCCATCGAAGCGGCGCAGCCGAAACCGGCTGTGCCGGCAAGCGGCGCGCCTGCACCGGAAAAAGAAATGGCGCCGGCATTACCGGCGCCTGTCGATATCAACTCGATGCCGCCTCCCAGGCAGGCCGAGCGGCCGGCTGGATCAGTCGGCACCCAGAACTGACGGCGACAGCCGCCTTGTGAGGCCCTCGCGCTTGTCGTCGCGCTGGTTACGCTGGCCGCTGGACTGGGCGCGGAAGTGGTCGAGTACAAAAATACGGATCGCCGACGAGAGATTGCCGTGCTTGCGATCGGTATCGATCAACGCCACCAGATCCGACAAGGTCAGCTCACGCGCCGTTGCGATGTCTTTCAGCGCCGCCCAAAATGCGTCTTCGAGACTGACGCTGGTCTTATGGCCGGCAATGACGATTGAGCGTTTGACAACCGGTGATTTCATCGACCGTCTCCTGGTTCGATGCGGTGGAGATCGAGCATGCGGTTGGCCCGTTCCTGCTCGGCCGCTTTCAGTTGACGCAAGTGCTTCGGCTGTCCGTTGGCCACACGATTGGCATTTGCGCTTTGATCGTCACGGCGTCGCGCCGCCTGTTTGCGGGCCGTCCGGAGATTGACGAGTTCAGCCATTTCACGCCTCGTTACGGGCCAGCCACGGCCAAATTTCCCGTCCAGATTTCCAGCCTCGGTCATTTAATGGCGGCAAATTGCGCCCGGAGTCGGGCGGACATTGGACCGTCCCAAGTCGTGCGCAACTGGAATCACCCAGCATACTGGGGTGCTATAATGCCGAATTTCAATACACGGTTAGTTGATCGCAATAGAGCAGGGGTGCGATGGACGTGATATCCAGCAGTTGCGTCGGCTAAATTTGAGGGTGCGGCAAGTTGTGGCAAAATGTATATTTAATACTTGCGAGACGAATACTATAAAATTCTATGTTTAGCGATGTGATTTGTCGAAAATCATATCGCCTCCGGATTAAACGACACAAAAAATGAGTAGAATTGTCATAGGACGGGGCTATGGACGGGCCTCCGCCCACGCTCAGCCTGCCGATGACATCACAAATACTTGTTCGCAAGCGGCAAGCTTGGGCTGCCCGGAACGTCTCAGCTTGGATCTGTGCAAAACGCGCTAATGCGGCCGGGTCATTTGCTCAGGGCGCACCAGGCGGTCGAAGTCTTTGCCGGAGACATAGCCAAGGCGAACGGCCTCCTCGCGCAATGTGGTGCCGTTGGCATGCGCGGCCTTGGCCACCTGGGCCGCCTTGTCGTAACCGATATGCGGCGACAGCGCGGTTACCAGCATGAGCGAGCGCTGCATCAGTTCGGCGATGCGCTCCTTGTTCGGCTCGATGCCGACAACGCAATTGTCGGTGAATGAATTGGCGGCGTCACCCAGAAGCCGGATCGATTGCAGCATCGCGTAGGCCAGCACCGGCTTGAAGACGTTGAGTTCGAAATGGCCCTGGCTGCCGGCGACGGTGACGGTCGTGTTGTTGCCGAACACCTGGGCGCACACCATCGTCAGTGCTTCGCTCTGTGTCGGGTTGGTCTTGCCCGGCATGATGGAGGAGCCGAGTTCGTTCGAGGGCAGGATCAGTTCGCCGAGCCCCGAGCGCGGGCCGGAGCCGAGGAAGCGAATGTCGTTGGCAATCTTGAACAGCGCGGTGGCGGCGGCGTTGATGGCGCCATGCGCGAACACATAGGCGTCGTGTCCGGCCATGTGCTCGAATTTGTTCGGTGCACTGACGAAGGGCAGGCCGGTCAGCGTGGCGATGCGCTTGGCGAAAGCCCTGGCGAATTTCGGTTTGCTGTTGAGCCCGGTGCCGACCGCGGTGCCGCCTTGCGCCAGCGGATAAAGCTCGCGCTGCGCCAGCTTCAGCCGCGCGATCGACGATTTCACTTGGCTCGCATAGCCGGAGAATTCCTGGCCAAGTGTGATCGGCGTTGCATCCATCGTGTGCGTGCGGCCGATCTTGACGATTTTGCCGAATTCCCTAGCCTTCTTGTCCAGCGCACTTTGCATCTTTATCAGCGCCGGAATCAAATGACGCGCCAATTGTGAAGCCGCCGCGATATGCATGGCGCTTGGCAACGAGTCGTTGGACGATTGGCTCATATTGACGTGATCGTTGGGATGCACCGGCTGTTTCGCGCCAAGTTCGCCGCCGAGCGCCAGATTGGCGACGTTGGCGATTACCTCGTTGACGTTCATGTTGGATTGGGTGCCGGAGCCGGTCTGCCAGACCAATAGCGGAAAGTGCTCGTCGAGTTTGCCGTCGGCGATGTCCTGGGCGACTGTGATAATCGCGCCGGCGCGTTTCTTGTCGAGCGAGCCGAGATCGCGGTTTACTTCCGCCGCCGCGCGTTTGACCAGTCCCAGCGCATGCACGATTTCGATCGGCATGCGCTCGGCGCCGATGCGGAAATTGCGCAGCGAACGCTCGGTCTGCGCGCCCCACAATTTATCGGCGGCGATGTCGAGCAGCCCGAAGGAGTCGCTTTCGGTGCGGGTCTTGATCGCGTTCTTGTCCGTCTTGGCCATGGATGAAACTTAAGCCGAATAGAAGCGCAAACAAGCCCGAAAGCGTCTCCGCATACGGGATGCGAATGTTAGAATCGGACCACTAGTTTGCCGGCTATTTCTTGCGGAAGCGATCGAGCCGCACGACTTCGCCGCCGCCTGACGGCTTGTCCGGTTTCGGATCGGTCGGCTCGGTGTCGGTGGGCTTGAGCGGCGACACTGCGGGCATTGCCGCGGGCTCCGGCGCAGGCGCGGGCGATACCGTCGGCAGGTGCGTTGCCGGTTCGGATTTCTTGGGCGGCGTTTTGCCGGGCGCCTCCGGCGCGCCGACGGTCGTCAGGAGATTCTTTTTGCCGTCCGTCTTTTTGCCAGCCGGCTTGACGGTGTCCTGCTTCAGGCCGGCCTGGCCCTCGGCGATTTCCTCGAACTGCAAGCCGAATTGCACCGACGGGTCGAAGAAGCCGGAAATGGCGTCGAACGGGATGGCGAGTTTCTCGGGGATGCCGCCGAACGACATGCCGACCTCGAAGCCCTGTTCGTTGACCGCCAGATCCCAGAACTGGTGTTGCAGAATGACCGTCATCTCTTCCGGATATTGTGCGCGCAGCCGGTCCGACATGCGCACGCCGTCGGCCTGGGTATCGAACGAAATGTAGAAGTGATGGTCGCCGGGCAGGCCTTTTTTCGCGGCGTCGACGAGGACATTGCGGACCACCCCGCGTAGCGCCTGCTGGGTCAGAAGATCGTAGCGGATATGGTCGGCCATACGTGTCCTGCGGGTCGGGAGAGTGCGGTGACGCATGATAGCGCGTCGCGGGATGAAATTCATCCCGTCCGCCGGTCGAAATATGTCGCGAATGCGGGAAACTTGAAGGAAGGAAATCTGAATAAGGGAAAGTGGAGGCTTCTGTTGCCAGGTGCCTCCGGACCCCGCCTGACGGAGCTTAACCCGCCAGGACTTCTAGTCTTGGTTTTTCAAACCGCTTACGCAGCCTGAGCAACCGGAGCATAGTTGTCGTTTGCAACTACGATTTGGCCCGATAACGGCGGAACCATGCCGAGCAAAAGTTCGCCCTTTACGCCCTCGTCGATCCTAGTTCGCCCCCGCCAAAACCCGTTTTAGGGCGCGCCC